>JACNIZ010000344.1 GCA_014382805.1 Planctomycetota bacterium | reverse complement strand
GATGCTGTTGGGCGCGGGACGCGAAGTGCGTGCGCGGCAGAAGAATCCGTTGCGGGCACTAGGGTGGTCATGGTGAAGGGGGTTCGGGTGAAAACCCTGCACAGGATAGAATCCTCGGATGCCCGAACATCAGGCTACCTACCGGATTCTTTATCGAGACATCGATTCCATGGGCGTGCTGTATTACGGCAGGTACCTAGCTCTGTTTGAAATGGGCCGCGTGGAGTGGTTGCGCACCGAGGGTTGTCGCTATCGAGATTTGGAACAGGAACAGCAAATCATCCTGCCAGTCCGCCACGCAGAATGTGATTATCGCACTCCATTAAAATACGATGACATTGCCCTCATCCATACTTGGATTGAAGCCTGGACCGGGACTACGCTGAAATTCAGCCACCGGATCGAATGCGCCGAAACTGGTCGAATTTGCGCACTAGGGACCGTCGAGCTCGCTTGTGTGGCCAAATCCAGCCATCGGCCGACCCGTCTACCGGAAATATTAAACGAAGTCTTAATGCGTGTAGTGCCTCAAAAGCGGCTCCGGAAACGACTTAAGCAAAAATAGAGCACTAAAAGCATGCGATTTACCCTTGTATGGCACTATTTTGGTGCTATTTTATAGAGATGCTTCGATTAACTCGGCGTTCAGAATACGGATTGATGGCTCTGGCTTTTCTAGCCAGCCGCCCCGGTGCATTCTGTAGCGTGCGCGAAATTGTCGATGATCTCAAGCTGCCAAAACGTCTTTTGGCTGAGGTACTCAAGGACATGTCCCGTGCTACTTTAGTCGACGCAACGCGTGGTCCAGGAGGAGGTTACCGCCTCGCAATGGACGCAAAAACACTGCCGCTTTCACGTGTGGTTGAGGTCTTGGAAGGCCCAGTTTCCATTGCCGATTGTGGCGACGGCTGCTCCTTGCAGCCTTCCTGCCTGATTCAAACTGGTTTGACCCAAGTCACTGCCAGCATTCGCAAGGTCTTGGACAACATGACCGTCGCCGAATTGCTGGAACAAACTGACACTCCGGCCGCCAAGGCCATTCTTTCGGTTTAACACGCCACCACTGACCCATGACCGAATCCCGCCTGATCTACCTGGACCACCAGGCCACCACAGCGGTGGACCCACAGGTGCTTGAGGCTATGTTGCCCTACTTTACGCAGCACTTCGGCAACGCCGCCTCGCGCGGCCACGACTTTGGATGGGCCGCTGAGCAGGCGACCAACCAGGCGCGTGAGACCCTGGCCAATGGCATCGGCGCCAAGGAACGCGAAATCGTGTTCACCTCAGGCGCCACCGAGAGCAACAACATCGCCATTTTGGGTGCTGCGCGCATGTATCAGCGCAAAGGCAAGCACCTCATTACTTGTCTTACCGAGCACAAGGCGGTGATCGACCCGATGCGCAACTTGGAAAACCAGGGCTGGGAGGTCACTTGGCTCAATGTGGACGCGCAAGGTCGCATTGACTTACAAGAACTCCGTGACGCCATACGCCCTGACACTGTTTTGGTGTCCTTGATGCACGGCAACAACGAAATCGGCACCCTGCACCCAATTAAAGAAATCGGTGCGATCTGCCGCGAAAATGGAGCCCTATTCCATTGCGACGCCACTCAAACCTTGGGCAAAGAAGAACTCGATGTCAATCAAATGAACATCGACTTACTGTCCGCTTCGGCGCATAAGATTTATGGGCCTAAGGGCGTCGGCATGCTTTATGTGCGGCGGCGCAACCCGCGCGTTCGGTTGGAGCCAATCATCTATGGTGGCGGCCATGAACGTGGATTGCGATCCGGTACTTTGAATGTGCCTGGGGTCGTCGGCTTTGCAAAGGCTTTGGAATTGAGCCTGCAAAATCGCGAAGCCGAACAGCAGCGGGTCCGCGCCTTACGCGACCGTTTGCAGCAACGCTTGATGGACAAATTGGATTACCTGACTCTGAATGGTGATCCCGAGCAGCGCTTGGCCTGTAACTTGAACATTAGTTTTGCCTACATCGAAGGCGAATCCCTGGTTCTTGGCATTCCTGGCATTGCCGTCAGTTCGGGCTCCGCATGTACTTCCGCCAGCCTGGAGCCGTCATACGTGCTGCGGGCAATGGGCGTGGGCGACGACCTTGCTCACTCCTCCATTCGATTCGGTATTGGCCGCTTCACTACCGAAGAACAAATCGATTATGTTGCCGAAAAAGTTGTCGCCGCCGTGCGCCGACTCCGGGACATGTCACCACTTTACGAGATGGCCTTAGAAGGCATCGATCCGTCCACTGTCCAGTGGTCCAGCCATTAAGCCACCAAAACCATGGTCTACAGCGACAAGGTCATTGATCACTACGAAAACCCACGCAACGTTGGCTCCTTAGACAAGGATGCCGCTAATGTTGGCACTGGGGTCGTCGGCGCACCTGAGTGTGGCGACGTCATGAAACTGCAAATCCAAGTTGAGGATGGCGTCATTACCGATGCCCGCTTCAAGACTTTTGGCTGTGGTTCGGCGATTGCGTCTTCCAGCTTGGCTACGGAATGGTTGAAAGGCCGATCTTTGGACGACGCTAATGAAATCCGCAACGTCGACATTGCCGAAGAATTGGCTTTGCCGCCGGTTAAAATCCACTGCTCGGTGCTGGCCGAAGACGCCATCCGCCAAGCCATCGCTGACTTCCAGAACAAGCAGCAAAATGACTGATTTGACTACTACTTCCGAAAACCCGGTGCAAGCTAACTTGCAAGTCACCGACAATGCTGCGACCGAAGTGAATCGGCTGATGGCTGAAAACAGTCTGCCGGAAACGGCCGGTGTGCGGGTCGGCGTCAAAGGTGGCGGCTGCTCGGGTTTCACCTACTCACTGACCTTCGACATGCAGCCTGCAGATGGCGACATCATTCTTGATGTCAACGGCGTGCGTTTGTTCTGTGACCCCAAGTCAATTTTGTACCTCAACGGCACCGTTTTGGAATACACCAGTGGCTTGCAGGGGCGCGGATTTCAATTCCAAAACCCAAACGCAAAAAGCACTTGCGGGTGCGGTGAGTCTTTCTCCGTTTGATGTTCTTGGCTTAACACCAACTTTT
>JACNIZ010000018.1 GCA_014382805.1 Planctomycetota bacterium | reverse complement strand
CAAGCGCAAGCTGTCGCACTATCAGCGCCATTATTGGGCGTGGCAGTCGCGGCTCCGGCCTGGAAAACGGCGGCCGCCAGACTGCTATCCAGGCTATGGCCGTCGCTCAGCCTTTCCAACGAAATCGACGCCAGTGAAATCTGCGCTGACTCTGAAGTGGTCGACCGATACTTGGCCGATCCGCTGACCTTTCACACCATTACGCCGCGTTGGTTTACTGAAATGACCGCCGCGTTGCAGCGAGTCAATGCGCATGCCGCACGTTTTGATTTGCCGTTGTGGACCTCGTATGGCGATTTAGATCAAATCGTCAGCCGCCCAGCCGTGCAAGATTTCATTACCAATTATGGCGGCGAAGTTTGCTTCAAAGGTTGGCCAAATGGCAAACACGAAATCTTCAATGAAGCTTTTCAGCAGCAAGTATTCAGCCATTTGATTGCTTGGCTGGACGCACGCAATGGAACCTTTTAGAGCTCAAGCGCTTGAGCGCTTAGGCGTCGGCCGGGGCAAGCTCAAATTCGAGCACCGAATAGCCGTTCAATTCAAAGTGTTCAACCACAATTTCGACGTCCTGCGCATGTTTCAATTCGAAGCTGCCGATGTCTTCGGTTGGCGCATGCCAGGTCCAATTATCGATGACTATTTTACCGTCAACCAGCACTCGAATTCCGTCATCGCTGAGCATAGTGATTTGCCATTCGCCCGCAGGCAACTGCAACGTGGTTTGCGCGCGCGTACCGAAATAATCGCTGCCTAAATTCGCTGGCACCGCAGTTGCAGCGTCTAGTTTTAGATCCTTCGGGCCCCCGCCACCGTAAGCCAAATGCAAGTGGTCGAGCTTAACGACCCAAGCATCGTCGCTAAAGGCCTGCTTGAGCCACGCCTCCGGCTGCTCGCGCGGATCTTGCGGCGTCGCAAACATACGCACCTCCCATTCGGTGCTCAGAAACTCCCCAGCGACGCGCAGTTCCTGTTCGCCCACTTTTAGCGTGCAGAGGTATTGGTGGAAACCTGTCTGCGGTGCTTCAACCACCAAAAACTGACGGCCCCCATCCTCGAACAATTGTGTCGGGATACCAGCTGGCTCAATTGCAACCATTTGCGCAGTCGCCGTCGCCGGCTCCACTCGGTAAAGATGGCGCGAACCGGTGCGTTCCCAAGTGCGCAATAATGGCGACTGATGATCCCAGGGGCCCCACACGCCCATGATGATATTTTCGCGTCCGGCCAACTGCGCTCGAGCCCCTACCGGCTGGCGCTTGCCAAACATCGGCGGCTCTTTTTGCGGCCAATCGACTTGTGGATGATCGATTGGATAAAGCACTTGCTGTAAGGAATTATCGGCATCTATAGTTTTCCCTTCACCAGAAAATTGATTATTCCAAACTGCAGCCTCAACATTGCCGCGCAAGTGCACCGCGGTATCGTTATTTTGAAAAACGTTCGACGAAATCACGTTGCCATGGGCGAGCAAATTATTTTCCATTCCCCATGGTTTTTCTTCGAACGACGTCGCCAATCCCCAGTAATGAATTCCACATTTATTGGAGTGGAACTGATTGCCAACTACCCAGTTATTGCGACTACGATCAATGTTGACGCCGCCGCGTTCTAGGCCATATCCGCGCTCGCCGTTGGCTTCAAAAGTGTTGCCAAATATCCGCGTATCCTGCGAAAAACCGCCCCAAATGCCGCAAATTGCGTTGCCGGTGAATTTGTTCTGGAACATGGTATTACCAAAACTAAAGGTCAATTCCAAGCCGTGTGCAGCAGCGTAGGAAAAGTCATTGCCGTAGAAAAAATTGTCGTTGCAACCGGCCCGCTTGGTATTAAAACCAGCCGGCATTGGTTGAGCATCACCTAAGGCTTCGCGACCAGCAAAACCAAACAAACCGTCGCCGCCGTGAGTAGCAGAATTTTGCGCGAAAACATTGCGACTGCATTGCTCAAATAACAGAATCCCGGCGGAGTCCTGACCTCGGTTATAAATGCCATGGCTATAGCCGCGGATACAAAAATCAAAAGCGTTGCGACTAATGATGTTGTCGGTAGAGCGCCACATCGCCAACCCCCACCCAGACAAAAAGGAGCAGTCGTTATCAAATACCCGCGAGCGCACGACTCGATCTAAAACAATTCCATTCTGCTGCTCTCGAGCCGTGACATCGTGAATCAACACGTCCTGGCTGCGTTCGATATAAAGGCCAGCACCATAATTAGTACGCCATTGATGTTTGTCGTTGTCATGTGGCCAAAGCCAATCGGCCGTATCCTCCGCTTGCGGAGTGGACCGCAGTTTTTGCGCATAATTTCGACTGAGATAGGCTCCTTCCACACGCAAGTGATTTGCTTCGGTCGCCCAAATCCCGCAACGATATCCACTCACCCGCGCCCCACGCAAGGTCAGGCGTTTGCTGCCATTGATCCGAATACCGATGCCTTGCAACTGGTCTAATGCCACACCGTGGTGGGCACCACGCAACCCACTGCCATGAGTAAAAACCACGGTGAGATCATCGCCCTGGATTTGAATCACACCATTTTGATTGACGTCGGCGATGACGGTTCCAGGCTCAATCCGAATGCGACACGACTTTTGAATGACCGTGTCGTCTTGGGTGACGACCACCTCGGGCAAGTCTTGCGGCAGTAGGCTTAACAGTAGGGCTATCCACATGGTTTTGGTAAGGCGAGGATGGTGGTTGGTGATTTAGTCGGGAATGACTGCGTTAAGCAAGCTCAAATTGTTTTGCAAACGCTCGATTATGGTGGAGTCGGGATCCGGCTGAAGCAGTAAATCGAGATCCAACTCACCCCCGCCGGCGAACACCAAGTGGTAACGCCGCGACAGGTACTCTAATGCCTGGTGCTCACCACCCAGTGGCGTTTTTTGAGCGCGCGCGCTGAAGGCTTGCCAATTTTGATCCAACTGCAGTCCAGAGCGAGCTCGAGGCGCTGCTGCCGCTCTGCACTCCCGATTCGGACACGGCGCATGGCGTGCTGGAGGCGCGGTCCGCGCTGACCCGTGCCCAGAAGATCACGGACCGCCTTCGGGCTCTGGGCCGCCGCCCGAACCGGGC
>JACNIZ010000084.1 GCA_014382805.1 Planctomycetota bacterium | reverse complement strand
TGGGAAAAAACCGGCGACATGATCGATCAGCTGATCGACCTGATGCTCAATCACCGTCAAAGCGGCCACCCAGGAGGGTCCCGTTCCAAGGTGCCGGCTATGGTCTCGCTGACCTTATCTGGCGTGATGCGCTGGGATATCCGAAATCCGCAAAAGGCGTTCGCCGACCGCTTTGTGCTGATGGCCGGCCACACCACGCCGCTGATTTATGGCATGTTGGCGGTCTACAATGAAGCACTGAATCGGATGCATGCAAAGACTGGCGATTCCAAGTACCTGGTCACGGGTGGATTGGAAAACCAGTTGGTGTGGGAAGACCTGCTCAATCTGCGGCGCAACAAAGGGCTGTCCGGCCACGCCGAAGCGGAAGGCAAGTCTCAGTTTTTCAAGGCCAACACCGGCCCTAGTGGTCACGGTGGCCCGGCTGCGGTCGGCATCGCGCTGGCTCTGAAGCACGCCGGCGCCGGCGAGGTCCGCGTTTTCGGCGTTGAAGGTGAGGGTGGCTTGACTGCCGGCGCCCACCACGAAGCCAAGCAGATCGCTTATGGCCTCGGGCTTTCGAACCTGGTCTACATGGTCGACTGGAACGATTATGGAATCGATCCACGCAAATTCAGCGATGTCATGTATGGCACGCCGCAGGAGTGGTTTGATAACTACGGCTTCCTGACCCAAGGCGTGCAAGACGGCGAAAGCTATGCCGACCTTACCGAAGCGCTAATCAGCAACGTTTATGCCGACGGCGATCAGCCGCGCTGCACTTGGTTCAAGACTACCAAGGGTCGCGGTTATGGCGTGACTGGCAATGCGTCGCACGGTGCGGCCCACAAGCCGAACTCCGAAATCTTCTGGGATACTAAGCGCGAGTTCGCTGACAAGTATGGCGTCGAATTCGTCGGCATGGGCTCTGGCAAGCCCGACACCGCAGACGCCTTCCGCAAGCAGACCGGCGACAACATTCAGGCAGCTCTGTCGTTGCTGGATGATGAACAATACTGCCAATGGCTGGCCGATCGTTTGGTCGAACTTGGTGATTCGGTGCCAGAAAAACTGGAAGGCGTTTCGCTGGGCTTAGATCCGGCGCAAGATCCAGATTTCACCGACCCTAGCACCTTGCCCGACGAGCTGTTTTTCGCGGCAGGGGAAAAGCAGCCGAACCGCGCCGGTTTCTCGCGCATTGGCTCCTACCTGAATGCCGTTGCCCGGCGCAAGTACGGCCGGCCGTTGGTCTTGGCCGCTAGTGCCGACTTGGCTGACTCGACTAACTTGTCTGGCTTTGCCAAGGACTGGGATGGTAGTGAGGGTTTCGGTTGGTACAACCGTAAAGACAACAAAGGTGGAGCGCTGATGCCGACTGCGATTACCGAGTTCGGTAACGCTGGTGTTTTGTGCGGCATGGCATCGACCAATATGGCGTCGGATCCGCAGAATCACTTTGCCGGTTATTGGGGCGCATGTTCCACTTATGGGTCGTTCAGCTACTTGAAATATGGCCCCATGCGTTTGTACTCGCAGCAAGCACAAGACAGCCCGATCAAATTGGGCAAGGTGATTTGGGTTGCTGGTCACTCCGGTCCGGAAACGGCCGAAGATTCGCGCACCCACTTTGGCATTTACTCGCCGGGCATCACTCAATTCTTCCCGCGCGGCCAAGTCATCGACCTTCACCCATGGGAACCGAACGAAGTCGGACCGGCGTTGTTGGCAGCCTTGGGCACCAAAGCTCCGATTGTGGCGCTGCACCTAACTCGACCCGGCGTTGAACTGCCCGACCGCAAGGCGCTCGGCATGGGCGACTTCCGCGAAGCCGCTAACGGCGCGTATATCATTCGTGATTACGATCCTTCGCGTCCAAAGGAAGGCTGCATTTTCGTACGTGGGACTTCGTGCACCTCATCGCTGATTGAGCTGCTCAAAGAAGGTTGGTTCGACGGCGCTGGACCCAACGTCAAGTTGGTTGCTGCGATCAGCCACGAGCTGTTCATGCTGCAAGACAAGTCATGGCGCGATGAACTCATCACCGCCGACGACTGGGCAGACTGCACCTTCATCACCAACAACGCTCGTCAGCACATGTGGCTGTGGGCCGGCAACCGCGCGTCTTTCGACTACGCAATGTGCCCCGACCACGACGAACAATGGCGCACCGGCGGCTCCTACGATGAAATCATCGAAGAAGCTGGCTTGGACAAGGAATCGCTGCGTAGAGGCATCGGCCGCTTCGCTAACGAACGCGAAGCTCGCATGGCAAACTGCTGCGTTCCTGCTGGGATGTAACATCCGGTAACGCTGCGCCCTGGCGCATCTACACTCAAGGCGGAGGAGGAATTCCTCATCCGCCTTGCTTATGTTTAGCCTGCTCGTCTCCCTGCTTGCGTTTGTTCAAAACCCACAAATCACCGAATCTGAGATTCAGGTGCAGGGGTTGAAACCGGGCGAATCATTTATTGAGTTGGCTCCGACAGTGGAGCCAGTGATTGAATATCAAAATAAACTGGATCAGCACAAACAATACCATTACATCTATGGACGAGTGGTCGACGCCATCAGTCGTGAGCCGGTCGTCGGTGCAGGAATCGAGACTTGGACCGAAGAACTAAATGAATTTGCAGGCGGCGTTCAGCGTGTAGGCGAGGCCATGTCCGGCGAAGACGGTCGCTTCCGCGTCCTGCATGGTGAAAAAGCCCGTATTCAAGCGCCGGGCTATTTAACTTGGTCCGAAGCTGCGGGCACACTTTATGAGGATGGCATTCCATTGTTTCCCGCAGGCAGCAATATACCGAAACTGAAAGTTATCGATACCTCTGGCCGGCCGATTTACAACGCGGTAATCACATCTACATACACTTGCTCGCATGATGTACCGGCATTTGAAGTGCGCACAAATAGTCAAGGCATTGCGTTCCTACGAGGGTTCGGCTTACAGGATAATATTCAAGAACTGCGGTTGCGAGCGAATGGTTTCGGCGGCACCGAATACTTGGATGGTAAACCCGCATTATCGCCAAACGGCACCTTTAAGGTGGTGATGCCGCGCCAGAACCGGCATATTGATTTGCGCTTTTTACTCGCCGACGGATCT
>JACNIZ010000030.1 GCA_014382805.1 Planctomycetota bacterium | reverse complement strand
TGTTCCGTATCGGGCGCTGGCGACGTCGACCTAGACTGCCACGCTGACGTCATCATTGGCGCGCGCAATGCCGACCCAAGCGGCGGTTACGAAAACGGGTTTGCATACGTATATTCCCTAAAAGCCGGAACCATATTGCATAAGTGGATCGGCGAATCCGATCAAGATGACTTTGGCGCATCCGTTTCCGGAGCTGGCGATTTCAATGCCGGCGGATCCGCTTATAGGTTTGCCTTCAAGCCGTTCCTTAGCGGCGACCTCTTCCACGTTTCGGCAGCGATCGGTGCCACATTAAACATGGAATTGGATTTCGCCGCCGCCGCGAACCATGCTTACAAGATTCTGATTTCTGCTTCTGGCGACGGCCCGTCCACTTACGGCGTAGAAATTCCGTTGACTTTGGACAGCTCGGTCATCGACACTTTTTATGGGAACTCTCCGGTTCCACAGCACAGCAACATGCATGGTTGCCTGGATGGCGATTTTTTGGCGAGTGCTAGCTTGACCATTCCTGCTGGCATCCCGGCAGGCTTAATCGGTAACACCTATTACCTTGCCGCAATCGCCAACGCTTGCAACCAATTACCGGATCACAGCTCGGTATACATCGACCTGGTGATCGTGCCCTAGCGCAGTCGTCCCAAAACTTGGCCGGCAATGATGTTTTTCTGAATTTCGCGCGTGCCTTCGTAAATTTCAGTGATGCGCGCGTCGCGGTAAAAACGCTCGACCTCAAATTCGGTGATGTAGCCATACCCGCCGAGCAGTTGAATCGATTCACTGGCGACCTCACTCGCGACTTTGCCGGCGTAATACTTCGCCATCGCACTGAGTTTGGTGTCGGGCTTTTTATTGTCGGCGAACCACGCAGCTTTGTAAGTAATCAAACGCGCCAATTCCAGCTGTGTCGCCATTTCAGCGAGCTTGTGTTGAATGGCTTGAAACTTGGCGATTTTGATGCCAAATTGTTCGCGCCCTTTGACGTAATCCAGCGCGCGGTCAAACGCCCCCTGTGCCGTACCGACGGCTTGGGCAGCCACTTCAATGCGGCTCTCGTCGAAAAATTGCAGTACCTGATAAAAGCCTTTGCCTTCTACGCCGAGCAAGGCGTCGGCGGGAACGCGCACGTTCTTGAAACTGACTTCACCGGTCGGGATCATCTTTAATCCCATTTTTTCACCGACGCTGGCAACTTCAATTCCCGGTGTATCGGCGTCAATGATCAGCATGGATTGACCCTTATGGCCAGCTTCCACATTGGTTTGCACGAGCACCACGTAAAACCCGCAAATACCAGCATTGGTGATGAAAGTTTTGACGCCATTCACGACCCATTCTTCGCCGTCGCGCACCGCAGTGGTCGACATGCTGGTAATGTCGCTGCCATGCATGGGTTCAGTGAAGGCTCCAGCGGACAAACATTCGCCCATCGTTACCAGGTTTAAATAATGCTCTTTTTGCTTGTCCGTGCCCTGATGCAAAATGATCTCGCAAGCAAAGTGCGCGGTCATCATGGCGGCACCAATGCCAGAATCGCGGCGACAAAATTCTTCAACTACCAAGGCGTTTTCCAGCACACCATAGTCACTGCCACCGAATTGCTCGGGAAAATGTAATCCAATGAAACCTTCTTCGCACGCCTTTTTCCAAATATCAAACGGGTAGCGATGCTCACGTTCTAGCACCAAAGCGAGTTCTTTGTCGAATTCACCTTTAGCAAAACGCGCCGCCGCTTTTTGAATGTCTTTTTGCGCTTTTTCCAGTTCGAATTTCATGTTTTCAACCTTTGCACTCGCGAATTTTTTCGACTAACAATGGAACCAAATCAAACAAATCTCCGACCACGCCGACGTCGGCGGTGGCAAAGATTGGTGCAGCAGGGTCTTGATTAATGGCCACCATAAAAGGACCACCTTTGACTCCACCCAGGTGTTGGAAAGAACCGCTCACCCCTACCGCCAAATAAACGCGTGGTTTCACCGTCAAACCGGAGGTGCCGACCTGGCGACTTTTTTCCAACCACAGTTTGTCGACGACCGGCCGCGTGCAAGCAAGTTGCGCCCCCATAACCTCGGCAAGAGCTTCGACGATTTCGATATTCTCTTGTTCCTCAATGCCTCGACCCACTGCCACCAGAACTTCGGCCTGGCGAATGTCGATGGCACCGACTTCTGGGGTGAGGGTTTCAAGGCAGCGACGTTTGGCCAGAAAATCCTGAGGCGCAGCTTCAGACTGTATTCCGCAACCGCCGGTCGGTGCCGCGGGCGTGGAGTTTGAATCGCCGAAAGCACCCGGTCGCAAGGTCGCCATATAGCCGTTTTTGCACTCCGCTGCGGCGATTCGGGCAAAAACCTTGCCGCCGTAAAGTGGTCGTACCGCCGCCAATCCTTGCTCGCGAAATTCCATGGACAGGCAATCGCTAAGCAACGGTCGATCGGATTGGGCCGCTAATAGAGGCGCCAAATCTAAACCATTATTACTTTGCAACATTAAGACTAAATAGGGCTGCTCGGCTTGAATCCACGGAAGCAAACAAGCGCTGATGTACTCGGCGTCCCAATTGCCGTCGGCGCTGGCTGGGAATTGGATCACACTGTCAAAAAGCGACGTCAATAATTCGGGCGATGAAATTTCGCCCACCACCGCGGCCGTTACCCGGGCCTCAGGAATGATGCGGGCAGCAGCTGCTAATTCCATTGGGCCGTCGGTGAGATCCTCAATCAAAACTAGGATTTCACGCATACTTAAAATCCTCCATTTTCTTGCAGTAGGCTAACTAGGCGATCAATGATTTCGTCATCGCTGCCTTCCAATATTTGCGCACCCTCACCTTTTTTGGGTAAGAATAATCCCTCCAACTGCACCCGCGGCTGCAATTCGGCGGCGCTCAAGGCGACCTCAGTTGCACTATGCAAAGGCACCTCTACCGAGGCAACTTTGCGGATGCCGCGGATAGAAACGTAGCGCGGTTCATTGATTCCGGTTTGCACCGTAATGACCGCCGGCAAATCAACTTCTAGCACCCGTTCCATACCATTTTCAACTTCATGGCGCACCTTTGCTTTACCTGCAGTTAGCTCTAACG
>JACNIZ010000221.1 GCA_014382805.1 Planctomycetota bacterium | reverse complement strand
ACTCCATACCTCTCCGCTTCGCGTATCCCCACTTGCTGAAGCACCCCGATCCCCCCTCAACTCACAACGCCTTTTAGAAAACATCCGTCTTGTTTGTTGGCCCCTTAAACCGCCAATCGCTGCTGGCGAGCTACGGTTTTGACGGCCCCCGCCCGGTTTTGCTTTACGCCCCGACCGGCCAAAAGCATTGCTCGATGGAAACCATGGGTATGGATTTCATTGAAGCCGTTCAAGCAACCGGCAAGTACGACCTGCTGATCAAACTGCACGATCACCCGCACGGCTGCACCGAAAATTGGCCGGCAAAAATCGCTGAACTTGAAAACGACCACACCCGCTTGGTCGAGTCCTTCGACGTCACTCCGCTGCTATTCTTAGCAGACTTGCTGATTACCGATGCATCATCGGTATCCAGCGAATACTCCCTGCTGGACCGTCCGATGGTTTTCCTCGACGTTCCCAAATTGCTCAAAAAGGCAGCCAAGAAGGATGACTCCATGATGGATCTTTCGACCTGGGGCCGAAATGGCGGTGAGGTTGTGCCTGACCCTGAATCTGCGATTAAGGCCATCGAGCATGGGCTCGCCAATCCGGCCAATAAATCCGAAATCCGCAGACAGGCCGCCAGTGACCTGTTTTACAACCCAGGCAGCTCGGTTGACTTTGCGATGGATTGGCTACGCGCCAACTTCCTGAACCAGCCGGCACTCACCTCCGCCTCCGATCACTAACCCCTCAAACGGCAATGCCATCCCTTCGTTACCTCATCCTCCCCATCGCAATTGCATGCTGTGCAATTGATTCCGTAGAGGCACAACAAACCAGCCGGACCAGCGTTTCTAGCGCGGGCGTTCAATCCGATCGTGCCAGTAACCGCCCGGACATCAGCGATGATGGCATGTGGGTTTGTTACGAAACTCAATCCACCAACGTCATCCCCGACGATACAAACTTCGTTCAGGATGTTTATTTGGTGGACTTGGCAACAGGCATCAACCAGCGCATCAGTGTGGCAACCGGCGGCATTCAAGCCAACGGCGAAAGCAAGCGCCCGGTAATTTCAGGCAATGGCAAATTTGTAACTTTCACCAGCCTGGCCAGTAACTTCGATACCCTCGATTTCAACCTGACCTATGACATTTTTGTCCGCGACTTGACCTCGGGTACCACCACCTTGGTGAGCCGCGGTTTATCCACATTGTCTGGCAATGGTTTGTCCACCCGCCCAGCCATCAATACCGACGGCAACTGCATCGCCTTCCGCAGCTTGGCTAGTGATTTGGTGGCCGGGGATCTCAACCTGATCGACGACATTTTTGTTTACGATCGCACTTTGGGCACTCTACAGCGCGTCAGCACTGGTCCATTAGGGGTCGAGGGCAACGCGACTAGTGATCGCCCTACCATTTCGGGCGACGGCAATCTGATTGCATTCTGGAGTGACGCCACCAACTTGGTCACCTCTGACTTGAACTTGCAACGGGATATTTTCATGCATGATCGCAGCACTGGCACCACCAGTTTGATCAGCGTGGATTCCCTCGGAGTTCAGGGCAACGGCCCCTCCACGCGTCCGGACTTTTCGTCCGACGGCCGCTTTATCGTTTACTCAAGTTTGGCCTCAAACTTGGTCGCCGGCGACACCAACGCAGTCAAGGACATTTTTGTACGCGACTTGCTCCTGGGCACCACCGAACTGATTTCCAAAAACAACGCTGGCGAAATTGGCGACGACCTCAGCAGTGTTCCGCGCATCTCTGCCGATGGCCGTTACGTCACCTATCGCAGCATTGCCAGCAACTTGGTTGAGGGCGACAGCAACAACGCCGAGGACGTCTTCCTGCATGACCGTCAAACCGGAGTTACCACGATCCTGAGTCGATCCACTTCCGGAAATCAGGGCAACGCTCACTCGTCGCGGCCAGCGATCTCCGCCGACGGCCAAAAGACGATCTTCCAAAGTTTCGCCACCAATCTGGTCGACGCGGACACCAACCTAGAAGAGGACGTTTTCCTTCACGAAGGCACCGGCTGGAGCGGACCTCCAGCCTTCGACTCCATCTTCCTCACCGGCCCTGCAACTGCCTTGGCCGGCACCTCAGCCGAGTTTAATTGGAGCGACGCACCGCCAAGCTCCACTTACTGGCTGGTCTACAGCTTCAGTTTGAATGGCATGAATGCCTTTGGTCATACCTTTGACATTGGTGCTCCTTACACAGTCCTGGCAAATGGCGTGTGCACTCCGACCGGCACAGGGACATTTACTTCGCCCCCCCTTCCGCAGCAAGCGATTGGGCTAACCGTTTACCTGGAATTGGGTGCTTTGGACGCAAATAGTGTGTTGAGTGATTCGAACGCAGTTGCAATGACCATTCTGTAGGGTCGGGACCCTCCCCAAGCCTGCTGAGCCTTCGGGTTTAGCAGGCTGTTTCTATTTGCGGCCTCTGGTACCATTTGCGCATGTCTGGCAGTGCCAAGCCGCCCAAAGGTAAAAAACCGAAAAAGGAGAAATCCACCCATCCGTTCCGCGACAACATCGAGGTCATCGTATTTGCGATCGCCATGTCGTTGGGGCTAAAGGTTTTTGCGCTAGAGGCTTATCAAATTCCAACCGGCTCAATGCAGCCGACTTTAATGGGTACCGATCTGATCGAAGGCGGCAAGCCCGTCGGCGGTGTGCATGACCGCGTGCTGGTCGACAAGATCTGCTACATGATCCGCGAGCCGGAGCGCTGGGAAGTCATCGTCTTTCGCTACCCGCTGGCTGCGACCAATAACTACGTCAAGCGCTTGGTGGGCTTGCCGAACGAAGATTTGTGGGTGCAAAATGGCGATATCTGGGCGCGCCCAGGCGGCACCGCCGATGAATTCACAATTCAGGCCAAGCCGGATAACGTGCAAGACGAAATTTGGAAGCAGGTGTATCCGACGCCGACCCTGAAGGGCTCGGATTGGGTGAATTGGCGCCTGATCAAAGTTCCGCAGCCCTCAGAAAGCGATGGTGGCCAAGTGAAAATGAAGGCCGGTAGCGTGGTTTCCTATCCGTCGGCGACACGCGGGGTGACCAACGAATACCGCCATGGCTACCACGAGAACATCGTCGCCAAAATCCCAATGGCGCAATCTGGTTTGGGCACCAATACCCCCGTTAGCGACCTGCGTTTTGAAATGGAGGTCAGCGCCGACGACGCCAGCGGAGCGCTAATTCTGGAAGCTGAGTTTGGCCCCTATCCGATCAAACTGACCATTCACCCTGGCACGGCCAGTGAGTTGGAAATGCCAGACGGCAGCATCCGCGCCATTGATTTCGAAGCCTCTACAGGCGATAACATTAGCGTCGATCTGGCGTTTTGGGATCACCATTACCGTTTGCGTTTAAACGACCAAGAATGGGCCGACGACTTGAAACTGGAATCTATCCCCGCTGGCCGCAACGGTTTGATTGTGCGCAGTGAAGGCAACTGGAACATCAGCCCGGTCAAAATCTATCGCGATATCCATTACCTGCCCTCCATCAGCGGTACCGTCGGCCTGTATGAGATCCCTGAGGATCACTTTTTCATGATGGGCGACAACACCCAAAACTCGCTGGATTCGCGCGATTGGACGGCACGCACTTACCGCTTTGATCCGCCGTGGAATGGCCACTCGTTTATGCGCGGCGACAACCTGCCAAACGGCCACGACCCGCTGTACAACAACCCGCGCCAAAACGCCGCCCGTGATATCACCACCTTCCGCGATGAATGGGGTGATCTGCACCAAATTCCGCGTGAAGAACTATTGCGCGCCAACGCCGACGGCAGCGCCGAGGAAATGTCCGCTCACTTTGTGCCTAGACGTTACATCCAAGGCAAAGCGCTGGCGGTGTTCTTGCCAGTGCCACCGTTTGCACCGGTTTGGCGCATCGGTTGGGTGCACTAATATGGCCGCCATCCGCAGCCCCGAAAAACTGTCACTCACATGCTGCTAAGCACGGACAATCTCTGTAAAGCCTACAAAGGGCGCAAGGTGGTTGACCAGGTCAGCTTGACCGTAGCACCCGGCGAAATCGTCGGCTTGTTGGGGCCAAACGGGGCCGGCAAAACCACGACTTTCCGCATGTGCATGGGCATGGTACGGCCGGATTCGGGCAAGATCACGATTCAAAATCGCGACGCGACCAAGTTGCCGATTTATCGCCGCGCGCATCTGGGTCTGGGCTATTTGGCTCAGGAGCCGTCGGTTTTTCGACGGCTATCGGTAGAAGACAATTTGCTCGCTGTGCTGGAAATCACCAAGCACGACAAAGCCGAACAAAAGCGCCGCGCCGACGCCCTACTGGAAGAATTTGGTCTCGGCCACCTACGCAAAAGTCGCGGCGAAGTGCTCTCCGGTGGCGAACGCCGACGTCTGGAAATCGCGCGCACCCTGGCCACCGATCCTAAGCTGATTTTGCTCGACGAGCCGTTTTCCGGCGTCGATCCGGTGGCGGTTGAAGAAATCCAAGGCATCTTGCAGCAACTGCAAGAGCGGGGAATTGCGATCCTGCTAACCGATCACAACGTGCGCGAAACACTGTACATCACTGACCGCACTTACATCCTGGCCGAGGGCAAAATTCTGGCCGAGGGTACCGCCGAAGAGTTGGCTGCAAACGAAACTGTACGCAAAGTCTATCTGGGCCAGAGATTCACCTTGGCAGACGGATCTTCGCCTTCCACTTAACCGCGGCGGCCCTACAATACGCGGTCATTCCCCAGCCAGGAGACTGCTGTGAAGATCTGTGTTTGCGTGAAACGCGTCCCGGCCACAACCACGCGGGTTGCCGTCGGCGAGAACAATCGAATCGACCCATCGGGTGTTGAATTCGTCCTCAATCCCTATGACGAGCTGGCCGTTGAGCAGGCTCTAAAGGTCAAAGAAGCCGGTGAAGGCACCGTTTCGGCATTTTGCTTTGGCAGCTCGAATACGCAGAAAGAAATGCGCACCGTGCTGGCCATGGGCGCCGACGACGCCACGTTGTTGCAGAACGACGACGCCCCTCACGCCGATGGCGCCACCACTGCCAAGGTACTGGCCGAGGCGTTGAAGGACGGTGGCTATGACTTGATTTTCTTCGGCAAACAAGCCGTCGACCGTGACCAACATGGCGTCGGCCCGGCGGTTGCGACGATGCTGGGGATTCCTTGCATCACCGAAGCGATCAGCTTTGAATTGCAGGGCG
The DNA here is from genome assembly GCA_014382805.1 of Planctomycetota bacterium. Lineage (GTDB taxonomy): Bacteria > Planctomycetota > UBA1135 > UBA1135 > UBA1135 > JACNIZ01. The sequence continues at coordinate 10,556 of JACNIZ010000221.1, read as the reverse complement.
ACAAGGTGGTTTGCGAGCGCGAAGTGGAAGGTGGTCGCGAGACCGTCGAAGCGCCGTTGCCTTGTGCAGTTACTTGCATGAAGGGTTTGAACGAGCCGCGTTTCGCCAGTTTGAAAGGCATTATGGCGGCCAAGCGCAAACCGCTAAACATCGTCGAAACCGCGATGGAAAGCGCGGCGGTGGAAGTCGTTGAATTGGCGATGCCGCCAGCACGTCCAGCCGGCCGCATAGTTGGCGAAGGCGCCACTGCCGTTCCCGAACTTGTTGCCGCGCTGCGCAACGAAGCCAAAGTCCTCTAGCCCCTCGCGAATCATGACTAACGTACTTGTAGTTTTGGAAACCCGCGACGGCACGCTGCGTCCGGCTTGTTTGGAAACCGTAGGCGCCGCCCGCTTGGCCGCCGACGCTGGCGGTGGCGGCACGGTGACTGCCGTAGCCACTGAAACCGCCGAGCTTGATGCCGCTGCATTGGGTTCTGCCGGTGCTGACAAAGTTGTCATTGCCGACGCTGGCGCCCACTCTCCGGATGGCGCTGCAGCAACTGCAGTCAAGGCAGCTAAGGATTGTGGAGCTGGCTTGGTTTTGGTCGCCGCAACCGTGCGCGGCCGCGACCTGTTGGCACGCATCGCTGCTGGTTTGAATACCGGTTTTGCAGCTGACTGCACTGCACTGGATTTCACGGATGACGGCTTCGTCTTCACGCGTCCGGTTTATGCTGGCAAAGCGATCACCAAGGTCAAAATCAATGGTGATATCGCTGTAGCTTCGCTACGTGGCAATCACTTCGCCCCTGCCGGTCGCGATGGTGCGGCTGAAATGGGAACGATGGCGGCCAAGGCGGGCAAAAGCGTAGTGACTGGCATTAGCACTAAATCCACCGGACGTCCCGACGTCGCCGAAGCTTCGCGCGTCGTTTCCGGCGGGCGTGGCATGGGCAGTGCTGAGAACTGGAGCCTGATCGAAGCCGTCGCCGACGCCATCCCTGGTGCTGCTTTGGGTGCCTCGAGGGCCGTTGTGGATAACGGTTGGCGTCCGCACAGCGAACAAGTCGGCCAAACTGGCAAGGTGGTTTCGCCCGAGCTTTACATTGCCGCAGGCATTTCGGGGGCCATTCAGCACCTGGCCGGCATGAATTCGTCGAAGGTGATCGTCGCGATCAACAAAGACGCCCAAGCCCCAATCTTCCAGCACGCTTCCTACGGTATCGTCGGCGATGTCAATGAAGTGCTGCCAGCATTGGCCGAAGAATTGGCCAAAATTCAAGGCTAGGGATCGCTGTCGGTTTTTCGTCAAATAATCCTGACAGCAGTCAATTAAGCCGACATTCAGCGGCGGTGGGACGCGCGCGAGCCTGTTAGACTCGCAAAATGCGTCCTTCCGCCGCTCTTCTTTTGTGCGCAGCGCTGCTGCCGACTTGCTTACTCACTGCCCCGGCTCCTGGATTTATACAGGAGGTGGCTGGTGGGGTGAAAAAGCTGACCTTGGAGCAAGCCTCCGGGCGCGAATCGGCGCCCAGTTATTCCTCGCGGGCGGCGCGGATTTCGTGGAACGATGATGGCCGCTGGTTGAGCATGCGGCGCGATGGCAAATCGGTATTGGTGGACCCGTTGACGATGGAAGATGCACCCGAAATTCAGCGCGGGCGGCCGCAGCAGGGATTGATGGGTCCGGATTCGTCGGGCGTGACTTATTTATTGAAGCAAGCGGGCATTGACGAAGGCATCGCGGATGCGGTTGGGAAAAAGTCAGCGGCGGGCCAGCGTTCCAGCGACGGCCAGAGCTTGGTGGTCGAGCACGACGGCAAGTACTACATGATTTCCGGCAAGCCGGATCATGAAAAAGTGGAAGTGATAGCCAGCGGGGACGTCGGCGGGCAGCTTGAATTTGCCTCGCTAGGCGGCGACGGCAAACACTTTGCATGGGTGACGGAAAACGATTTATATATCAAAGAGCTGGGCGGCAAAACGCGGCGCGTGACGGAAAATGGCGGGCCGGAATATTTCAATGGCAAGTTGGATTGGGTTTACCAAGAAGAGATTTATGGGCGCGGCGACTTCAAAGGATTTTGGTGGTCGCCGGACGGCAAGTACGTCGCTTTTTTGGCTTCGGATGAAGAAGCGGTATTTGAGTTCACGTTGGTGGATCACATTGAAAATGGTCACTTCCGGGTCAAGCCGGAAGTCGTGAACTACCCCAAGGTCGGCGATCCAAACCCGACTGTGAGGTTGGGTATTGCCGAGGCAAAATCGGGCAAGGTCAAATGGATGGATTTGAGCGAGTACCCCGAGGACTTGCTGATCACGCGCGTGATGTGGACGCCGCAAGCAGATCGTTGTTTATTCGTGGTCGCTGATCGCATTCAAACCTACGCCGACATGCGCGCCGCCAATCCGGCCACCGGCAAGCACAAATTGATGATCCGCGAGTCTGCCGACGACAGTTGGACGCCGCGCCCCGCTCCACCAATGTGGTTGGACAATGGCGACTTCATCTGGCAAAGCCACCGCACCGGATACCGTCATCTATATCTTTACGACGGCAACGGCAAGTTGAAAAATGCCATCACCGCCGGTGATTGGCAGGTGCGCCGCATCATGGAAATTGATGAAGAAGCCGGCAAACTGTGGTTCAGCGGTACCAACGACAGTGCGATTGATAGCAACGTTTACCGCATCAACATGGATGGCACTGGACTGCAACGATTGACCGAAGGTCGCGGCACTCACCGCTTCAGCTTCAATCACGACCGTAGCCTCATGCTGGACCGCGTTTCCAGCCTGAGCATGCCCGAAGAGGTCCGCCTTTGCGACGGCGACGGCAAGGTGCTGAAAGTCTTGGACGTGGGCTCCCCCGCCGCAGCCGACGCCTACCTCATGGCAAAATGGGAAGTGCACGAAATCAGCGCGCGCGACGGCATGAAGCTGGATGTATCGGTATTGAAGCCAGTACCTTTCGACGCCAACGCCAACTATCCGGTGTGGATTTCGACCTACTCAGGCCCGGACGCACCGTCAGTGCGCAATAGTTGGAACGGCAGCGCGTGGAACCAGTTTTTGGCGCAGAACGGCATCATAGTCATGCAAGTAAACGTGCGCAGCGCCAGCGGCAAAGGTCTGTGGGCAACTAAAGCATGTTACAAGCAATTGGGTTTAAGTGAACTGAATGACCTAGAAGACGCCGTCGATTGGCTATGCGCAAAGCCGTGGGCGGATGCGGATCGCGTCGGCATTACTGGTTATAGCTACGGCGGATTCATGAGTGCTTTTGCGTTGGTATTTTCGGATAAATTTGCGCTGGCCATTGCCGGCGGTGGCGTATACGACTGGCGCATGTACGACACGATTTACACCGAACGTTATATGTCGACGCCTGAATTAAACCCCGAGGGTTACGCGGAAACGTCGATTTTGGAGCATGCTGGGCAGTTGAACGGCTATTTGCACATGCACCACGGCGAGATGGACGACAACGTGCACTTGCAAAACATGATGCAGTTCATCTTCAAGCTGCAAGAAGCTGGCAAGACCAATTGGAGCATGATGATCTCCCCGCAACCCCGCCACGGCATCGGCAACCGCGAACTGCGCTGGCACTCGCGCATGCAAGAATGGGATTTGATTCAGGAGCACTTACTCGGCAGCAAAAACTAATCCGAGCTCCCTTAGCCCACCTTCTGCAGTAACGCCACAACCTGTGAACTTAGCCAGCGCCGTCGAAAGCGTTTTTCTACGATTTTGAATCCGGCGGCGTTGGCTTCGGCTGTAAAAGTTGCGTGACTGACTGGCGTCAGGGTGCGTTTGCGATTGCGCAAGCGGTCGCGCAAATGCGGAAAAGCGGACGCGTCATAATAACTGACGATGGCAAAATCACTGCTAACCCGCGCCAGTTCAGTCAGGATTTTCAGCCGCGCATCGGCCTCCGGAAAGTGGTGCAAAACGCGCATGCAAAAGCACAAATTCACGGCCAAATCAGCAAGCGGGATTTGCAATAACGACGCCTGCATCGCCAATGGCTTGTGTACACGTCGCTGCAGCATCGCCATCGCCAAATCAGCTTGAATCAGCGATTGGCTGTATCGAGAGAGCAAAGGATCAAAACGGCCAAAGCCACACGGCATGTCCAAAATCCGACCTAACGGGTGTGCATTGAGTTTCTGTGCACGCTTCAATAAATGCTCCACCGCCGAAATTTCCCAACGATGGGTTTTTTGCGCGTGCCGGGTTTCAGTCCAACGCTGAGCGCTGTATGCATCGGCGTGTTCAACCGCTTCGTATTGATCTCGAATGCGGCGCTCGCGATTCATTACAAAAAGTAATCGTGCTGTTCAGGCCCAGGAGCAATCAAATCCTGCGGTTCTTTATCACTAGAAATCAACTGCTCAATCCAATGATTTACCGGATGGTATAGGCAGGTGACTTCGGCGCATTCGACGTGGGCGTCGAAGTTGCTGAGAGAATCGCAGGTGGCGGTTTGCGCGGTCGGCGTTACCGGCTGATCCGAAAGTAAATCTACCGTCGGCAGCCAGGCATCAGCATTGCCTAGGCGCGCTTTTTCAATGCCGCGGTGTGCAGGGCAATTGAACACTCCCAACGGGCTAACGACTTGGCGCAGCGCTTGCATATGGCAAACTTTGGGTTGATCGCTAAATGCCTGCCAATCAGGCGACATCAGCACGCGCAAATTGGTGCTGCTAACGACGCGAAAGTCGTCGGATTGGTAGGTATTGGCCAGCTCCAATTGCTCGCTGATGCGCTGCACCACGGTCGCTTTGCCTTCGGTCGCGTCGCGCGGTTCCAACACCTCTGCACCTTGATCGGCGCGTTGTAGAAAAGGCTTAAAACTGATGTAATCAAAACCGGCATCTCGCGCTCGTTTGCTCGCTAGCGCCATTTCATGCAGGTTTTCGATGACGTCGTGCTCTTCTCGCTGTGCCCCCCGCCAAGTGATGACAAAGGAAAAACCGAGCTGCACTTTAGAGCTGGCTTGCTTGATCAAACCCGCGCGTTGGCAGATTTCATCCAACGAAATGCCGCGACCTTTGGGGTTATGCATAGCTTGAAAAACTTCATCGCTGCCGGCATCCAACGAAAGCCGCACCCAGTCGCCTTCATCAAACAAATGGGCAACTTCGGCGATGCGCTCATTGCGGCTGCCGTTGGTCACCACCGCGACCTGCAACTTCAACTCATTCTTCAGAACTCGGACTACATCTTGAAATCCTGGATAAAGCGTAGGTTCGCCACCGCCAAGCAAAATCACCGACTTCAAACCACGCGCGGTTAGCTCGCGCAAGGTTTGCAACAGCCGCTGGTGGTCATGCTTTTGAGGCAGGTTTAACGCGTCCCAATCAATGCAATGAGTGCATGCATAATTGCACGAAGTACTCAAATCCAAATTGATTGAGATGGGGCCAATACGAGGCATAGGAGGCATGGCTGGCTGAATCCCATCCCTATCACCCTGAGCCTGAGCCGCGCGCACCGCTTTGCGCCAAGCAACGTATTCCAACAAATGGCCTTCCAGCGAAGGCTGCTTCAGCTTCGCGGTAAAATCATGAATGTCGGCCAGCCGGATGGAAACTGTTTCTGTTTCCTGTTCGTCCGCCAAACTCATGTACGGCAGCGCGCAGCGTATGCGGCGAGGATTTGGGAAAGCAAACGTTGGCGTCGGGCGATGTTTTCGGCGGCTGGGGCGGAGCCACTGCTGCGTGCGTCATACACTTGTTGCAGGAAAGATTGCACACATAAAACCTGTGGATCCTCCGCTTTTACACCGCGCTCAGGCGCCTCGCCACTCGCACCTTCCAAACGGAATCCGTCATCAAAACTGATTTCGTATTCGGGCAATACAATCCGCCGCCTGCAAACATGGTCGTCCCATGCATATTCCGCTGTACGCGGCCGCTCGCCAGTATCGGCCAGCAAGATTTCGCATTCGATGCTGCGGTCCACCGTCTTATAAACAAAATTCAAACGTGAGTCGGGCGCATCCGGCCCCGATTCCTGAAAACGCAAATCTTCCAATTCCGCCGGCCCCGGAGCCGCCGTTTGCAGCAGACTCAACGGGTGCGACATGGTTTCAATCCAGCGGCTCAAACCGCGAAATTCCGGTGCCAGCATCATGCGGAAACGACTGACCTTGGCCAGATCGACGTCAGGATGCAGCTGGCGGAAGGCGGCCAAGGTGAACGGCCATTGGCAATTCTCAACCAACACCCGCCCCATAGCGGCGAATCGGTACGGCAAAATCGCCGCCTCTTGATCAAAAGCCGATAACAGTGGTTTTTCACAAAAGGTATGCAGCTCATGCAACAAACACGACTCTAACCAAGGTCGATGGGTGCCCGCTGGAGTTGCAATGACGATGCCATCGGGCCGCGTTTCATTCACCATTGCCTCGAAGCTGGTGTAGCCGTCAGTTTCATAACCATCGGCAGCCAAACGGCGCACTGCAGTCCGTGTGGTGGTGGATGTAGTGCCCAAAACCGCACAAAGTTCGGCGCCAGCGTCCACCACCTGGCGGGCCAGAAACGGCCCGGTGCCATTGCGCACCCGGCGTGCCCCAATCACACAAATCCGCACAGGCTCTTGCCGCGGATCCTGCTTCATGTGCAGGCCTGTGATCCTAGGAGGCTGTTCCATGCCTACATCGTAACTTGGCCGCCCACGCTATGCTTTGGCCAATGGCGGCCCCGAAGCTATCGATGTCCAGCTGCAAAACCTTGCTGGTGCGCCTGCCCAACCCGGTCGGTGATGTGGTCATGACCACCCCGTTGTTGCAGGTGCTGCGGCGCGAGTTGCCGGATACGGAAATCATCGTCGCCGGGCATGCTGCTTATGCGGATTTGCTTGCTGGAGTGGATACTTTTGACCGCTATATGGCCTTTCCAACTGCACCTGCGCGGGCGGCAAAAGTCGCCAATTCCACCCCGAAAAAGCCCGGAATTCGCGCCCAATCGCGATGGCTGAACGCCGCCAAGGCCGACGTCATCCTGCTGCTGCCGAATTCTTGGTCATCAGCTTTGGTCGCCCGTTTGGCCGGCATTCCCACTCGTATTGGCCGCAACGCACAGGGTCGTTCGTTACTACTGACGCATAGTCTGCCGCCAGTGGGACCGGCGCGGGCAATGACTGGGATTTATTTGGAGATGCTGGCCCCGTTGGGAATCACCGTGCCGACGGCAGAAGCCGCACCTGCCGCCAGATTGGTGGCGTCCGGCGAGCTCGATTCTGGATTATTTGGCGGCGACCTGCCTGCAACCACCAGATACATCGGCGTGGCGCCTGGGGCGGCCTTCGGTCCGAGCAAAATTTATCCACTGGATCAACTCGGGCATGCGGTGGCCGAAATACAAGCCCATACCAAACTGCCAGCCCTGTTGATGGGATCCCCGGCCGAAGCCGAATTGCTGCACTTAGCCGCAGCCGAAATGAAGCAACAAAAAGTGCAGGTTCAAATCGCCGAACCCGGCGGATTTGCCAACGCAAAAAACAATATTCAAAGCTGCGACGTACTGCTAACCATGGACTCCGGCGCGCGCCACATCGCCGCCGCTTTGGGTGTACCGCAAGTAGCGCTTTACGGCCCCACTCACCCCGGCTGGTCGGCGCACAGTTTGGAAAACACCACCGTTTTACGTCGCGACGACGTCGACTGTTTGGCCTGTCACCACAAAATTTGCCCGATTGACCATCGCTGCATGCGCTGGCTGCAGGCGTCCACGGTGGCGGCCGCTGTGATACAAATCCTCAACCGGGGAAGTTCACATGCCGCGCAGCGTTAAAGCCCCATTTCCGTTTGTACCCGCGCCCGACTTGGAGTTTTTTTCCGATGCGGCGGCGACGTGGCAGCGGTTGTTGGCGGACCTAGCGACAGCCAAACGTCGGATTTGGTTGGAGAACTATATTTTTGAGGACGGGGCGGCAGCGAACGCGATTTTGGAGGTGTTAATTCCGGCCTTGAAGCGCGGCGTTCAGGTACGGCTTTTGGTAGACGCGATTGGATCACATCGCCTGAGTCATGGCTTGATCGACCGTTTGCGCGATCACGGCGCAGAATTTCGATTCTATAACCGAATGCGCCTTTTTCCAATCTTGCGCCACGGGCCGGGCAAATATTTGACCCGCACCCACCGCCGCATTGTGGTGGTCGACAATCATTTGGCTTGGACTGGTGGACTGGCATTTTCTGACCGTTGGTGGCCGCACTCAAAAGCCCAAACCATCCGCGAAACTATCCGCGACTCCATGTTGCGCATGTCCGGCGAATTGGTCGGGCAAATGGCAATGTCCTTCGACGCGCTTTGGAAAAGAAGGCTGACAGTGGCACGCGCCAAATACCCGCCAGCGATGGCAAATGAAGCCCGCGTGATTCTGCAACAACCTGCCCTGGCGATGCATTTCCGTCGAGACCTTTATCAAATGATGGGGCGCGCCAAATCTCGCGTTTGGCTAGCGACGCCGTACTTTATTCCGTCGCGCAAATTCCGCCGCACGTTGCGCCATGCCCACAGCCGCGGCTGCCAGGTGCGATTGCTATTGCCGGGTGCACGCAAACACGATCATCCAGGGGTGCGTTTTGCCGCGCGGCGTTATTACACACGCCTGTTAATGCACGGCGTTGAGATTTATGAATACCAACCGGGCTTCTTGCACCGCAAAATAGTTTTGATCGACGACACCTGGACCGCGCTGGGCTCGGCCAATCTCGACCGCTTGTCCTTTTTCTTGAATCATGAACTCATGGTGGCCAGCAATCACGCTCGCCTAAACGCCGACGTCGCGAGTTGTTTTGCCGACGATGTTGAGCAAAGTAAACGCATTACCTTAGAGCAATGGCGCACGCGCTCGATCTGGAACCGATTCTTAGAGTCCTTCTTTGGCTTGTTTGACCGAATTTTTTAATGCAACTGAAAGTCATGACCTGGAATATTCATCGATGCTTCGGCATGGATCGGAAATTCCGACCAGATCGGGTGATTGAAGTCATTCGCCATCATGATCCAGATGTATTGTTGCTACAGGAGGTTGACCGCGGCGTTCCGCGATCGAATAAATTGTGGTTGGATCACGAACTGGCACGGGATTGTGAATATGAATTTCACACTTGGGCGCAGGCGCATGTGCTGAAAGTCGGCAGCTACGGCAATGCGATTTTGTCACGCTTTCCAATCAAAAAACGCAAGGTAGTCGACCTGCGATTGGGTTGGCGAAAGCGTCGAAATTGTTTGTATACCAAGTTGCAGGCGCCGCGCTTCCGGCATGGCTTGCATGTATTCAACTGGCACCTGGGTTTGTCGGCAATGGAGCGCACTGCGCAGGTTAAGAAGGTATTGCATTCCGGCACCATGCACAGCATCAGCCCGGGGTCAGCGATTTTGCTCGCTGGTGACTGCAACGATTGGCGCAACTTGCTTTACCACGGCTCTGGAATCAAAACCGCCGGTTTTCACGCCTGGTCCGAACACGGCCGACGCCAACATATACGCACCTATCCCAGCCCTGCCCCGTTAGGTCCGCTTGATAAGTTTTTCTGGCGCGGCAGCCTGCACGACGAGCATATCCACGCCAGTAGGCTAAAACTAGCGAAGATGGCAAGCGATCACCTGCCACTAGTCGCCGAGTTTCGCATGGGCTAAGCTCTGAACTTTGATCCTGTCACAGTCCGTCAGAGTTTTCTTCGAAGGGCTGGAAACTGCCTAAGGGTGAAAGGATCGACCGGTGACCGCCGCCTGTACCCGCGCATCGCCGACGATGTCAGCCAGCTCATTTGGCATCAGCGCTTGATCTTTGTCAGAGCGCGCGATTTCCGGGCGCGGATGGGCTTCCACGATCAAGCCGTCAGCACCGGCTGCTATGGATGCGGCGGCCAATGGGCGAATGTAGCGCGCGACGCCAACCGCGTGTGCGGGGTCGACGATGATCGGTAAGTGCGTCCATTCTCGCAGCAGCGGTAGCACCGTAAGGTCCAACGTATTTCGAGTAGCCGGCTCGTAAGTGCGAATGCCGCGTTCGCACAAAATCACTTGCGGCGAACCGAATGCTGAACAGTATTCAGCAGAGTACAACCACTCATCCACGGTTCCGGACAGCGCGCGCTTCAGCAAAATGGGAATGCCCGCAGCAGCAATGGATTTGAGCATGGTGAAATTCTGCATATTGCGAGCACCAATTTGCAGCATGTCGATTTTGTGATCGACAAATGCCGGCAGGTGCGCGGCATCCATGATTTCACTGACTACGGGTAGATTGAAAGCCTCGCCAGCATCTTTAAGCTGGGCTAAACCTTCCACTCCAAATCCTTGAAAAGTGTAAGGACTGGTTCGCGGCTTATAGGCACCACCGCGCAAAATCTGGGCACCGGCATCTTTGACCAACCGCGCCGATTCCATCATCAAGTCGCGACCTTCCACCGAACACGGCCCAGAAATCACCACCACTTTGCCGCTACCAATTTCGACGTTTCCGACCTTCGCTACCGATGGTTTTTCGAAATACGCACGTTCGGTCATGCGCCGGTCGCCGCGACAGGCAATCAAGAAACGTGCTCAACCCATA
>JACNIZ010000010.1 GCA_014382805.1 Planctomycetota bacterium | reverse complement strand
TGAACCTAAGCTGCACGATCTAGTCGCGCCCTTTTCCTTACTATGATTTCGATCTTCACCGTGCAGCATAAGCGGCACGACCCGGCACATGAGATTTTCCGCGGCGAGCGCGTGCCCTGCTTCGAGGCCGTCGCCCGCGGCAGCATCCTGCGCGATGCCCTGGTCGCGCACGGCCATGAACTCCGTGCCCCAACCATAGACGCCGGGCCGCTGCTCGCGCGCGTGCACGATCCACGCTATCTAAACTTTCTCGAAGGCGCCTGGGACGAATGGCTCAAACTTGACCCGGCGAACGCCGACCTACAGCCCTTTCCCTCGGTGTGGCCGATACGCAGCCTGCGCGCCGACGTCGAGCCTGCTGACTTTATCGCCAAGCTCGGTTTTTTTTCGATGGACAATGGCACGCCGCTCGCAGCCGGTACCTGGCCCGCGGTCCGTGCTGCCGCCGACGCCGCAGTCACCGCCGCCAGTTTGGTCGTGGCTGGCGAGCGCGCGGTATTCAGCGCGACCCGTCCGCCCGGACACCATGCCGGCCGCGACTTCATGGGCGGCTACTGTTTCCTCAACTACTCCGCGCTCGCGGCAACGGCTTTGCTGGACGGGGGCGCCGCGCGGGTGGCGATCCTTGACGTCGACTACCATCACGGCAACGGCACCCAAAGCCTGTTCGAGGAACGCGCCGACGTACTGACCCTCAGTCTGCACGCCGATCCGCGGCACGAGTTTCCCTTCTATCTTGGGCATGCCGATGAGACCGGGCGCGGAGCAGGCCTCGGCGCCAATGCCAACTTCCCAATGGCCCCCGGTACCGACGCCGCAACCTGGTTCGCCGCTTTGGATCAGGCCACTACACGCATCGCCGCTTTCGCACCCGATGCCCTAGTGGTGCCGCTTGGCTTGGATACCTACGTCGGCGATCCGCTGTCGAGCTTCCAACTCACCGCCGACGACTTCCTGCGCCTCGGCGCGCGCCTTCAGAAGCTAAACCTGCCGACGGTTTTGGTACTCGAAGGCGGCTATGCCGTGGCCGAACTAGGTGAGAATGCGGCTCGGGTCCTCGACGGTTTCGCTGGAGCCTGATGCCAGCCGGCTTTCCAGTGGACCTCTCCCCAAAACCAGAGAGCCGTTCTCGTACGTGTCGCACAAGCCGAGCCAAAACTAAAAGACCGTCGTAGCAATTCGGCGGTCTTTTTTCTTAAGATATCGTGCCTAGGTCTGTAGGTTGGTAGGGAATCAGAATACGTTTGAATAGGTCGAAATGAGCAACTCCGACGGCATCCGCTGGCAGCAGCGCCATGACAACTTTGAAAAGGCGTTGGGGCGGCTGAATTCCGCCTGCCAAAAAGAAGAATATTCCGACTTGGAGCGAGCCGGACTAGTGCAAATGTTCGAGTTCACTTTTGAACTGGCCTGGAAAACGATGAAAGACTTGCTCTTTTTTGGCGGGCTCACTGCAAACACGCCGCGCGAGGCAATCCGTCAATCGTTCGTCGCCGAGTGGTTGTCTGAAGCTGATGCTGAAGCTCTCCTCGACGCCCTGCAAAAGAGGAATCTTCTGACCCATACCTATGAAGCGGCCATGGCGGTTGAAGCTGAACGTCTAATCAAACTTAACTACGCCCCGGCGCTGCGGCGATTATTCGATTCACTGCAAGCCAAACGCCCCAAAGCATGAGCGACGGCTTGAAGCCTGCTACAAAGAAGCAGATTATGGAAGTTCTGACGGCAAACCCGCGGGTGGAACGAGTTGTGCTTTTCGGATCGCGCGCCATGGGAACGTATTCCGCAACGTCGGATATTGACATTGCACTATTTGGATCGAAGCTAACCCTAGATGATCATGCTAACCTAATCGCTGCGCTTGAAGGTTTATCGATCGCGCAGACTGTGGATTTGGTTTTGATCAATAGAGTGGAAAGTAAGTCTCTGCTTTCACATGTTGAAAAACATGGTGTGAACTGGAGCGTTTAGCTTGGCTCGCGGCGTGTTCTTCTGTCCGTATTGATGGTCCATGGGTGAATATCATCCGTCGCCCTCTACATTAATTGATTCGGGGATGGTGTCTCACTGATATTGACACAGAGGGGAGTGCCGGATGTCATTGCTCGAATATCGTAATTCACAAACCACAATCTGTAAGAGGCTTAGAGTTCAGCCGAGTATTTACACCCCACCAGCTTGGTTCATCCACCCCCGAGTAGACTTTTCAATCTACGGACGGCAAAAAGGAAACATCGAATTTCAAGAACGAAAGCGCGCTGCTACAAGTGGCTCGATGAAGTTATCGTCGAAGTGAAAGAGTAAATCCCTAGGCCCCGCCACGCCATAATCTAGCCATGCCAGATCTCCCCCAAATGCCTGGCGCCGCAGGCTGGCGTTCATTTTTCCCGCTACTTATATTTCCCTTCCTGGGAGTACTTGGATGTCAAACTTCGGCTCAATCCGGATCGGGTGGAAGCGAAATGGAATCATCGGAAGTAGCCTGGGCTGCACCGGATTTTGAATATTCCATTTCCGCCCGCAATGGCCACGACGGAAGTCGGCTGACTTGGACCGAGCTGGCGGATGAACTCGCCAAAGCAGAGGTCGTCTTCCTCGGTGAAACTCACATCGACGAAAACACTCACCGCTTGGAGCTTGCAGTTTACGAGGAGCTGTTGGAACGTCGTCCAGGCCAAGTAACTTTAGCGATGGAGATGTTTCAGCGCGATGCGCAAGGAGTATTAAATGAATACCTGGCAGGTGACATCGACGAGCCTGCGTTCTTAGCCGCCGCCAACCCGTGGGGGAATTATGCATCTGCCTACCGACCGATGATCGAGAGCGCGAAAGCGTCGGGCGGAGCAGTCATTGCATCCAACTTTCCGAATTCACTGCGTCGGAGAGTTGCCACTGAAGGCGCGGAATTTTTTGCCGATCCATCGGATCCAGCCTCACGACTTACTCCGAACGCACTCCACGCAAATACGCCCGCATACTGGCGACGAGTTGACAACGCCATTCGCGGCCACATCGGCATGATGGGTGGCCCGGCAACGCAGGAAAGCCGACTAGGCCCCCCCCAAACTCTGTGGCACAAACCGTTTGGCG
>JACNIZ010000159.1 GCA_014382805.1 Planctomycetota bacterium | reverse complement strand
TAAGGAAACTCTGATTCATTCCGATCGGCGAGTCTGCGGCGTAAATCGCCAGCTTCGGCGTTGCTTCATCTCGGCTGTAGCGAGGCTACAGCCTTCGATTCGCGCCTTGAATCTAACGATTTCCACTCACAGCCTCACTCGCCCGAATGAATCAGAGCTTCCCTAAGGCTTAGGTTGCCCTGAACTAGGTTTCCCTACTGCAAGTTCGGATACCAGCGTCGGCGCAACCAAAACGAAGCGCGCACCATCAGGATTAACACCGGCACCTCCACCAATGGGCCCACCACCGCGGCGAACGCAACGCCGGATTCAATGCCAAAAACCGCAATTGCGACGGCTATCGCAAGTTCAAAGTTGTTGCCCGATGCGGTGAAGGACAAGGTTGCGGCTTGTGGATAATCCGCGCCGCTTCGTTTCGCCATCCAGAAGCTGGCGAAGAACATGATCACGAAGTAGATGCACAACGGTACCGCGATCAGGAGCACGTCGGTCGGAATTTCTACGATCATGTTGCCCTTGAGGCTGAACATGATGACGATGGTGCCGAGTAGCGCAATTAAGGTGATGGGGGAAATACGCGGCAGGAATTTTTGCGTATACCAGTCGTCGCCGCGGCGGGCGCGCAAGAAGCGGCGGGTGAGATAGCCACCAGCGAACGGCACTCCGAGGTAAAGCATCACGCTTTTGAAAATGTCGGCGATGGAAACGTCGACGATAGTGCTTTCTAGTCCAAACCACGGCGGCACCACGCTCAGGAAGATCCATGCGTAGAGGCTGTAGGTCAGGATTTGGAACACCGAATTGAATGCCACCAGACCGGCGCAGTATTCGTTGCTGCCCTCCGCAAGGTCGTTCCAAACCAATACCATCGCAATGCAACGAGCTAGTCCAACGAGGATTAATCCGGTCATATATTCCGGTTGATCGCGCAGGAAAATCAGCGCCAATGCAAACATCAGCAGCGGCCCGACGACCCAGTTCTGTAGAAGGCTCAAGCCGAGGATTTTGCGGTTGCGGAAGACTTCCCCAAGTTCTTCATAGCGCACTTTGGCCAGCGGCGGCCACATCATCAGAATCAGCCCGATGGCTAGTGGAATATTGGTGGTGCCGACATCAAATCGATGCAAAAAATCACCAGTTCCAGGGAAAAAATGACCGATCGCCACGCCGAGGGCCATAGCCAGGAAAATCCAAATCGTCAGCCAGCGGTCAAGAAAGGAAAGGCGAGGAGTGTCGGGCATTTGGTTGGGTCAATTGGCGAGGCGCGGTGCGATTGAATAGTAGAATACCGAGGTGAAATTATTTTCGGCACTGATTTTCGCTGGCGCATGCAGTTTGGTTCATGCGCAACAGCCGAATCCTGTTGAGGCTATTGAATCCGTTCGACTGCAACTGCCAAAGAATGAGATTTTTTCAATTCTTAGTATTAGTGCCGCTTTGGTGGACTTGGAGGATGTCCATACAAGTTTCTCCAATAGACGGAACATCAGATCGAATGGTGAGGTGATTTTGAAATTACAGGATCCTCTCAATCCACCGAAAATGGCACGGCTGCACCTCTACGTACCTGGCGGGATCGGCCTTGAGATGATTTATAGCAAGCCTTTTGCAGTTGCTGGAAGAAAGCACCGGCCTGCGGATGTAATCAACGTGGAAGTGGAAATGCTGGGCATAGGAAAGCTGGAGCTCTCCCTGCCTTTTGACCGGATGAATGAAGAGCAACGGTCATGGCTAGTGGAAGATTCTGACCCTATGTTTCATTTTATTCGTCCTCTAGGTTCACCACTTGCAAGCATGGAGCCCGCCCCTCGGTTTCAGGCTAAAAGGCTGAACTTTGGGCCACCTTGGAGGCCTAATCCTGCAAATAGAACCCGCTTTGCACCGACCCTTCCGCCGCGTTATTTTTCTATAGAAAAACGAGAAAATGAATTCCACGTAAAACTTGCATCCATGGCCTCAGGGGAATGGTTTGTATGGCTTTCGGGCACACCAGGTTGGCGGACGCTTCCAGTTGAAATTAATGTGCAGCCAAATCAGGACAATGAATGGGTTTTGCCTCCACCGGTTCAAGAGAAAAAGTGGTACATCCAGTTTCCAGACTCGATGGATAATTCCGTTTTTCCATGCTTGGTTTGGGAGCGCATTGGCGATGAACCACTGATTTCAAAGCACGCGGAGTTGGACGACGAGCGATCCGAAATCTCGTGGACTTATTTTGGGGAGCATTGCAAGCAGTTATTCCTGATGAAAGACGTCGGCGGTTTTGGTAGAGGTACAAAGCATTTGTATTTTTGGAACCTGGAAATGGATGAGGTGAAAAAAGGTTTGGATTCAGGGCATGATCTCCATCCCTGTTTGGATCTACGCGAGATGGTGCCCGAAATTTCTTACAAGCTACCTGCAATTGAAGGTGTGGAGTTTTGTTGGTTTCAAATAAAATGCATTAAGGATTCAGAGGAAAGTCTTCCTTTGTTTCCACGGGAAGGCATTTCATGATTGCTTTATGGAGAGAAGTTGGAAGTTGATATTTTTGGCCTTCCAGCAGGGAGTTACCAGATCACTCGGAAGGAAGGCGAGGAGCCATTCGAAGACCTGGATTCCGTCGTGATTGAAATTCAGTAGGCAGAGGGCAGAGACTGGGATTGCAGTTTGGTAATTGCGCCTACCACGAAGGCTTAAACTAGAGGCACTCATGGCGTGCTCCCTTTTCCATGGATTTTCGAAATTCGCGACTTGGCTGATAGCTGGCAGCGCGTTGCTGCAGCAGGACGTCTGGCCGCCGGCGCCGCCGTTGAAAGAAGTTGTAGGCGAGGTGGCGGAGCTACCAAGCTCGGTGCAGGGCCAGCGGTTGGCATCGGGGAAGTGGAAATTGCGTTTTGAGTTTCGGCCGGATGGGGTTGAGGTCGATGGTTTTGAGTCGGTGGCGCTGGCGGGGACTTTTAATGGTTGGAATCGCGACGCGGTGCCCTTGACGCGGCAATTGAATGGGAATTGGCGCGTGAACTTGGAACTGGAGGAAGGCGAGCATCTGTATAAATTTGTACTCGACGGCATCAAGTGGTTCACTGATCCGGGCAATCCGACGGTGGTCAACGATGGCCATGGTGGAACTAATTCAGTGCTGCGACTGGGGCTGCGCGCGCAGATGTCGGAGTCGGATGCTGAAATTGGCGACGGCAAAATTGCGGTGCACGGATTGCAGCACGAGGCTGGTAATTCGTTTTTCTTACAGCCCGCTGGCGACGGCAAGGTTTTGCTGCGCTATCGCACTTTAAGCCATGATGTGCGTTCGGTGCACTTGCATTTGCGCGGCCAACTGCCACAACTGATGACGTCGGCGGTGGAGGGACCTTTGTTGCAAACTTGGGAAGCGGTGATTGCTGCGCCGAGCCGAAAAACGGCATACACTTTTGTGCTGAACGATGGCGAAACACGCGGCCGCCACCCGCAAATTTTCACGATGGAAAAAAACGCTGCCGAAGGATTTCAAACACCTGATTGGGCCAAGGACGCGATTTGGTATCAGATCATGCCGGACCGTTTTCACAACGGTGATGCGTCGAACAATCCAGAATTCACGCGGCCGTGGACCAGTGATTGGTACGCCAGCAGTGATTTTGAAGGTCGCGACGGCCAGACCTTTTGGCAGTGGTATGTTTTCCAGCGTTTGTACGGCGGCGACATTGCCGGTTTGCAGCAGAAGTTGGGGTACTTGAAGGACCTTGGCGTGAATGCGCTGTATTTGAATCCGGTCTTTGAATCGCCGTCACACCACAAATACAACGCCACCGATTTTCGTCATATCGATCAACACTTCGGTCGCAAAGGTGATTTTGATGCGGCGATTGCGAAGGAGAATTTGCTCAAACCGCAGACTTGGACGTGGACGGAAAGCGACAAGGTCTTTTTGGAGTTCCTGCGCGAGGCGAAGGCGGCGGGTTTCCGCGTGATTATTGATGGCGTTTTTAATCACGTCGGCACGGCTCATCCGGCGTTTCAGGATGTGCAGAAAAATGGCAAGAAGTCGCCGTATGCGGATTGGTTTGACGTCACTTCTTGGCAGCCGTTTGAGTACAACGGTTGGGCTGGCTTTGGCGAGTTGCCGGTGTTCAAGAAATCGGCGGATGGTTTTGTGAGTGACGGCGTCAAGCAGCATATTTTTGACATCACTCAGCGCTGGATGGACCCCAATGGCGACGGCGATCCATCGGACGGCATTGATGGTTGGCGGTTGGATGTACCGAATGAAGTGCCGATGCCGTTTTGGCAAGAATGGCGGCAGTTGGTGAAGAAGGTTAATCCTGACGCATACATTAGCGGTGAAATTTGGCAGCGCGCCGAGAATTGGTTAGACGGGCGCCATTTTGATGCGGTGATGAACTACCCATTTGCCTCGGCGGCAATTTCTTGGATTGGCCATCGTCGGCAGAAGTTTTCGGTGAGCGAAGTCGATCGACAGTTGGCTGAATTACGCATGGCCTATCCGGCCGAGGCGACTTATGTGTTGATGAACTTGTTGGATAGTCACGACACCGACCGCTTAGTGTCGAAGATGCTGAACCCGGACCGCGATTACGATTCGGAAAATCGCGAGCAGGATACGGGTTCAACTTATGACAATTCTAAGCCAGGAGCCATCGAGTACCGCAAAGCGCGATTGGCGGCACTGCTGCAAATGACCTACGTCGGTGCGCCGATGATTTATTACGGCGACGAAGTCGGAATGTGGGGACCGGATGACCCATCGAACCGCAAACCGATGTTGTGGCCCGAGCTGCAGCCTTACGCGATCCCGCAGGAAAATTTCGTAATGGAAGACCACCTAAGCTTCTATCGCGACGTGATCGCCTTGCGCAATCACCATTCCGCGTTGCGCCGCGGTTCCTTCCAAACCTTGCTCACCGACGACGCGCGCGACGTTTGGGCATTCATGCGCGAAGACGATACGCAATGGGTAGTGGTCGCGCTCAACGCATCGATGGCCTCAGCCGACGTCGACGGTGAAGCGCTGCTTTTGGATGCGCTTGCCGCGAATGGAGTTTCCGTTGCCGCCATTCCTGATCGAAACGACGAGGCCGATGGAAATCCCGTTGGCGAGTCCGGCCAAAACGCCTCCGGGCCTACCATCCAACAAGTTTGGGGCCACGGCAATCGCCTCGGCGGGCTGGAAGGTGCAGTTTGGGTATTGAATAAAAACTAGTGGCCATACACCCTCACTTTTTGGATCGCCGCGCCGGCGTATTGCTACATCTGACATCGCTACCCGACGGTGGCCGCAGTTTGAAAACCGCCTTTCAATTCATTGATTGGCTGGCTGATGCCGGTTTCAGTTGGTGGCAAATGCTGCCGGTCGGCCCGCCTGGGCCGTGCATGTCGCCGTACTCCTCGCCGTCGGCGTTTGCGGGCGACACGTCGTTTTTCAGTGACGCAGATTTAGATGGCAGCTTCCAAAAATTCTATCAAACCGAAGAATATTGGTTGCAGGATTGGGTGCAATGGGCGCTGCAAACTGGTTGGGGCAACGACCCCTTTGAACTGCCTCAGGCGCAGTTCCGCTTTCAGCTTGCCTGGCAGGAATTGCAGACCTATGCCGCGAATAAGGGAATTAAGCTACTTGGCGACATCCCCATTTTTGTCGAACGCGGCAGCGCCGACGTCGCGATGCACGCGGAATTGTTTCGGCTAAATGCCGACGGCACCCCCGAAGTCGTCACTGGAGTGCCGCCGGATTGTTTTAGCGACACTGGGCAATTGTGGGGGCATCCGCACTACAACTGGCACGCGCACCGCACCCAAAATTATGAATGGTGGCTGCAACGCTTTCAGCGCCAGCTACGTTTGTTCGACGCGGTGCGGATTGATCATTTCATCGGTTTTCATAACGCGTGGCAAGTCGCCGGTGATGCTGAGACGGCGATGGATGGTCATTGGGAGCCTGCGCCCGGCCGCGAAATATTGACCGCCCTCCAACAGAGTTTCGCCGACGGTCTTCCGCTGCTGGCCGAAGATTTAGGCGTGGTCACCCCGCCCGTGCACGCATTGCGCGACGATTTTGACCTGCCCGGAATGCGCATTTTGCAAAACGCCTTTTACGACGACGACTCCAGCAATCTGCCGCAAAACTGCCCGCCAAATTCGGTGACCTATACCGGCACCCACGACAATCAAACCATCGCTGCATGGTTGGATGAGCTGCGCGCCGCTGCCAACGGTGAACCAAACGTCGCAGCCAAGGACGGGCAAACTGAGGCGGCAGCTGTGCGAGCAGCTCAAACTCTGGCGCGATTGCAGCCACAGCTAAATTCTGCCGGCAGCATGACCGAATTGGCTTGGACCTCCGGCTCAAATCTCGTGATCGTGCCGATGCAGGACATCCTCAACCTCGGTGCCGACGCGCGCATGAATACGCCAGCGACCACCGAAGGGAATTGGCAATGGCGCATGGCGGGCGACGCGCTGACGTCGGGCCTCGCCGCTAAACTTCGCGTGCAATTGCATCACACCGCCCGCCTCAACTAGTACCGCCACTCCCCATGGACCTCGCCACTTTTCAGCAACGCATTCACACTTTGGCCGTCGATTTGTGGTGGACCTGGAACCCGGAATGTCAGCGTGTATTCGCCGCTTTGGATCCGGTTTTGTGGAAGGCGTCGCATCACAGTCCATTAGTGACGCTGCAGATTGCGTCGCCTGCGCGCATGGCCGCGCTAACCGAAGACGTCGACTTTCTCGCTTTATTGAAAAACGCTGAAGAGCTGCGTCGCGATTATTACAAAAGCAAAACTTGGTTTCAGCGCACCGCCTCGGCGAAGCAAAAGCGCGTGAAAGTTGCATATTTCTGCAGTGAATACGCGATTCATGAATCGATTGCGCAGTATTCCGGTGGACTCGGCGTGCTGGCGGGGGATCACTTGAAGTCGGCCAGTGATTTAGGCGTGCCGCTGACGGCGATTGGATTGCTATATCAGCACGGCTACTACCGTCAGGAAATCTTGAAGGACGGTTCGACGCGGGCGTTGTATCCGCAATATCCGCCGGCCATCTTCCCGCTGCAAGACACCGGCAAAACCATCACCGTGTTGATCGGTACTCGCGACGTCGCCGCCAAAATTTGGCTGATGCAGGTCGGTCGAGTACCGCTGTATTTACTCGATACCAACCTCAAGCAAAACAAGCCTGCCGATCGTCAATTGACCGAAGGTCTATACAAAGGCGAGCCCGAATTACGGCTACGTCAGCAGGTTTTGCTAGGCATCGGCGGGGTGCGGGCACTGGATGCAATGGGCATCAAGCCGACGGTTTGCCATTTGAATGAGGGTCACGCCGCGTTTGCCAATTTGGAACGCATGCGCAGGTTGATGGCCAAGGGGCGCAAGTTTGAAACCGCGCTCAAGCAGGTGCAAATGGCGACGGTTTTCACTACCCATACACCGGTTCCGGCTGGCCACGATCGCTATCAACCCAAGATGGCGGCCAAGTGGTTGCGGCGGACCATGCAGGAGCTAGGTTTGAATGCCAAACAACTCGCCGACCTTGGCCGCGAAGTTCCAGGCGATCAAAATGAACCACTATGCATGACCGTACTGGCACTGCGAACGTCTGAGCGCGTGAATGGAGTTGCCGCCTTGCACGGTGAAGTTTCACGGCAAATGTGGCAGCGGGTTTACTTCCCTGATGCTACTAGCCAATCTACCGCAATAGCGTCCGGCAATGATCTTAGTGAAGTCCCCATTGGTCACATCACGAACGGCATCCATCCGCAAACTTGGATGGCGCCTGCGGCGGCGGATCTATACCGCAAACGTCTGCAATTGAAAACTCACGGTGCTGGACCAGCCGCGCCATGGTGGGGGCGGGTCGATAAAATCAGCGACGAAGAGTTATGGCAACTACGCGGTGAATTACGCGCCGGACTGATTCACTTCCTGCGTGACCGCGCGCGCGATTCGGTGCAGCGACATGGCGGTACGTCGGCGCAGGCATTGCACGCAATCAGCCAATTAGATCCCGACACACTCACTTTAGGTTTTGCCCGTCGATTTGCAACCTACAAACGCGCGCCGCTGATATTCAAAGACGCCAAGCGCTTGGCCGCAATCCTTGGCGATGCAAAAATGCCGATGCAGCTAGTCTTCGCTGGCAAAGCGCATCCGCGCGATAAGGACGGCCAAGAGTACGCGCAGCAGATCCACCGCATGACTCAACGCCTCGGCTTTCGCGGCAAGGTGTTGCTGTTGGAAGAATACGACATGGAAGTGGGCCGCATGTTGACCTCGGGCTGCGACGTTTGGTTGAATACGCCAATCCGTCCGCATGAAGCCAGCGGGACCAGCGGTATGAAACCACCTCTGCATGGCGGGTTGAACTGCTCCATTCTTGACGGCTGGTGGCCCGAAGGATACGAGGCTAAAAAATCCCGACGCAATGGCTGGGCGATTGGTGACGGCGCGGAATATAAAAGCCAAGCGCGCCAAGATCGCGCCGACGCGGTTGCGCTGTACGAGTTATTAGAAAAAGAAATCGGCCCCGCGTTTTACACCCGGGGCCGGAATGGATTGCCCAAGCAGTGGCTGGAATTGATGCGAGCGTCGATGAAGTCGATTCCCGAAAAATTCAGCAGTCACCGCATGGTGGCGGAGTACATGGACCTGTACTCCGGCTAATGAATTAGTTGGCGATGGTTGCGCCGAACTTGCCGTCGTTTGCCTTTTTGATGGCAGCGATTGCAGCTTCAGCACTGAAGCCTGAACCCGGAATGACTGTAGCAGTTTTGGTCTCGAAGTCGATTTCAACGCCTTCAACGCCTGGGGTGTTTTCAAGAGCAGTCCGTACACTACGGACACAGGAAACGCCTCAGGTCATGCCCGTCACATTGAAATTGACGGGAGAAATGACGGCGTCTACGGAAGTATCTTTGTCGGTGGCGGCGCCCTCAGGAGCCTGGCAGGCGCTAAGCCCGGCCCAGGCACAGACGGCCAGGGCTATGGTGAGAAGGTATTTCATGTAAGCAGTTTCGCTTATCCCTCTAGCTTGTTACAAATTACTTTCGGAATTCCTAATTTCGACGCCTTTCAGCCCGTTCCATGAGCAAATTCTCCAGCAATCTCTCCCGACGTGAATTTCTGTGCGCTGGTTTGGCCGCAGCCGCGCTGCCCACTGTGAAAATGAAGCCGCTGAAGCTGCTTATTCTGGGCGGAACTGCGTTTTTGGGGCCACATTTGATTGAAGCTGCGCAGGCCCGCGGCCACCAAATTACATTGTTTAACCGAGGGAGAACTAATTCTCATTTATTCCCGGAGCTAGAGAAATTAAAGGGCGACCGCGACCCAAACAAGGACGATGGCTTGAAATCATTAGAAACTGCGGTCAAGGATGGCCGTACATGGGACGCCGTTCTCGATACTTCTGCTTATTACCCTAGGGTCGTCGGCGCCGCGGCCACAGCGTTAAAGGGCGCGGTAGGGCACTATCAATTCATTTCTACCCTGTCGGTATTCGCCGACCGCAGCGTCGACGTTTTTGAGGACTCACCGCTGGCCCAAGTTGAAGATCCAGCCACCGAAAAGGTCACCGGTGCCACTTACGGTGGGCTAAAAGCGCTTTGTGAAGCTGCCGCGGAAAAATCTATGCCCGGCCAGGTCAGCAACGTGCGGCCAGGCCTAATTGTCGGCCCTCTCGACACTAGTGACCGATTCACTTGGTGGCCGCAGCGCGTCGCAAAAGGTGGTGAAGTCATCGCCCCTGGCAAACCCGACGCTCCGATCCAAGTCATCGACGTGCGCGATTTGGCCGCTTGGTGCATTCATTTGATCGAGCAGAAAACCGTCGGCGTGTTTAATGCGGTTGGGCCGGGCTCGCGGGTGACCATGCAGGAGTTTCTGCACGGCTGCAAGATCGTGTTGGGCAGTGATGCGTCATTCACCTGGATGGCCGACGACTTCCTGCTCGAAAACAAGGTGCGGCCCTACACCGAAATTCCGTTGTGGATCCCGCGTGAAGGCGCGCCCTACGGAACCGCGCAATGCCAAAAAGCGATGTCCGCCGGGCTCAGCTTCCGACCCTTAGGTGATACCATTCGTGATACCTTGACCTGGTCCCAGACCCGCGCCGACGATCACCGCTGGCGCGCTGGTTTGGCGTCGGCCAAGGAAATTGAATTACTGACTAAGTGGTCCACTAAAGATGGCGAATAACAACAACGGCGCTGGCCGCAACGTTTTGGGCGAGCCCCTGCAACCCTGTTGCATGGCTCCACTGACTGGTTTTTACCGTGACGGCTTATGCCGCACCGGTCCCGACGACGTCGGCTTGCATACGATTTGCATCCAAGCCGATGCGCGCTTTTTGGAGTTCAGCACCAAGGTTGGGAATGATTTGTCGACGCCCATTCCGGCATTTGGTTTTCCGGGATTGAAGCCGGGAGATAAATGGTGTTTGTGCGTTGAGCGCTGGGCCGAGGCTTTGCAGGCTGGCGTCGCTCCGATGGTGGTTTTGGAGGCCACTCATATTTCGGTGCTGGAGTTCGTCGAAATGGACGATTTGCGCTCTCACGAAGTTCCCACGAGTTAATGATGAAATTAAGACTGCTCCCTTGCCTAGCCGTTGCAATGATTCCACTTTCTTGGGGATTGGACCACGGCTCTTCGGTTGCCAATCATGCTTCGAGTAGCAGTTTTCATCTTCACTCGGACTCGGCAACGGGTTTGCTTTGGGATCAACGCAACCGTTGCGGCACGCCGGAGCGCGCGCCGTTGGCACCTGGAGCGTCGCCGTCGGACTGTGGCTATTGGACCAACGCACCGCAAACCGAATACGAGCCGACTTTTTTTTATGACATCCCGGTAGTATTCCACGTCATTCAAAACAGTTCTGGCGATGGCTTCCTGAGCGAAGCAACCATTCAAGATCAGATTGATGTTTTGAATGAAGATTTTCAGGCGATTGCCGGTACGCCGGGTGCGCCGGGCACGGATGGAATGATTCGTTTCCATTTGGCGACGACTGATCCCCAAGGTAATGCCACGAATGGAATTACCTATACAACCAACAATACTTGGTACAACGATTCTGGCAATTACTGGGATCCACTCGCTTGGGATACTCATCATTATCTCAACATTTACACCAATGTGATTCCGTGTTGTTACGGCTACGTCGCCGACTTTCCGCAGACTGGAATCGTCGGCACCAATGAAGACCGCGTAGTTTTGTGGTGGGAAGCCGTCGGCAAGCAGCCGACGAATGGTTGGCCTGGGAATATGGGGCGTACCGCTACCCACGAAGTTGGGCATTATCTTGGTCTTTACCACACCTTTGATTCAGGTTGTGGGTCGGCGAGTGACTGTTACGGCACCAGTGATTTGATTTGTGATACGAATCAACAAAAGAGCGCAAGTTATGGATGTCCAGGTTCCAAGAGTTCTTGCGGTAGTGAAGATCCATTTCACAATTACATGGACTACACCGACGACGTTTGTCTGTGGGAATTCACGCCGGAGCAAGTCAACCGCATGCGCTGTGTGCTCGTGAATTGGCGTCCCGATGTGTGGGAAAACAACTCGCCGACGCTGGCTGTTTCTAACTTGGTCGCGGGTCAGCAGGTGTTGGTGGAAATAACCAACGCAACGCCGAATGACGATTGCTATTTCGCATGGTCACTCAATGGGGGAGGTCCAATTTCGACACCCTTCGGCGACGCCATGCTAACGCCTCCGTACACTTTGCTGACGCTGCCGACCGATGCCCTAGGTTACGCTTCGTACTTCACGAACATTCCTTCCGGTGCGGTAGGCATTCCAGTTTGGTTCCATGGCGTTGACCTAGGCTCGCAAATGCTGCTGAATCCGTTGATGTTGACGATTCAATAGATGCCAATTGCAGGGTCCAAACTTGTTTTGCTTTTGTTTGCGGTGTCCTGCGCATCTTGCACTATCGATGTGGGCGAACCTAGCGCTGAGGCTAACCCCGCAGCAGGCGTCGAGGCTAGCCCCGCACCCAGCGTCAAAGCAGAAGCTCCAATTCAGATCGCGCAGTACCCGTCGGCTCCGCATGAGGATCAAGCCGGAAATCTTTGGTTTGGCACCGCTTTTAACGGCTTAGTTCGTTACGACGGTGAGAATTTCGAAACGTTCACGACCAAGGATGGCCTGGCCAGCAACATGATTCGAGGAATGATTGAAACTGAAGATGGGACTTTGTGGATCGCCACAGGCGGTGGACTTACCAAATACGACGGCAATTATTTCACAACTTTGACTGGGTACGCAGCAATTAGCGATCCGCCTATTGCCGTTTGGGAGAATGCAAAGGGACTGCAGTTCGAATTATGGGACGTCATGCTTGATCGAAAGGACCAGTTGTGGATCTCAACGATGGCTGGGGCTTTTCGTCGCGACGGCACGATCTTCGTTTCTCATCCGCTACCAGCAATGGGCCACGACCATGAATTTCAATTCACCTCAAAAATGGTCTACGGAATCTTCGAGGACAAAGACGGCGTTTTCTGGTTTTGCACTGACGGATCCGGCGTGATTCGCGACGACGGTACAACTCAAACGGTCTACACCACTAAGGATGGTTTGTGCAGCGACTACGTCTGCAGCATGGTGCAAGATCCCCGCGGCGACTATTGGTTCGGCACCGCGAATGGCGGCGTCAGTCACTTCGACGGTAGTTCCTTCACCACTCATTTTCGGAATGAGGAATATACAGAATCCATGGGTTGGGGCCGCTTCATGGGCATGCATTTGGACAACGCTGGCTCCGTATGGTTCGGCGCCGCTGGACCCGTTCGCGGCGCTTACAAATACGACGGCAAAAGTTTCGAATTCTTCACCAAAAAAGACGGCCTAGGCGACGGCCATATCCCCAGCATCTCCGAAGACCGCAAAGGCAACATTTGGTTCGGCACCAGCGCCGGAGTCTACCGCTACGACGGCAAGGACTTCGTCAACTTCACGCGCAACTAAATTGGTACGAAATCTGTTGATGCAAACTTAATACAAATCGCGTACAAGTAGCGCGAGGGATTTCATAGAATCTGCTCCACAAGCAAATAGGCGCGGGCGTAACTCAGTTGGTAGAGTATCAGCTTCCCAAGCTGAATGTCGCCAGTTCGAATCTGGTCGCCCGCTCCATTCACCTTGAGCGGACTTGGAAACCGGGGACGAGAATGATCTTCCTCTAATGACCTATACTGATAGGAATGGCTGTCACCGCTGTTTTGATGCTTGCGCTTTTTGCGCAAGACCCTGTATTTCTTGAGATTGGAAAACCGATCGAAGGGGCGATAGATGTTGACTCCCCTGTCTCCCACACGCCCACCTTGGATGCCAACTACACCGCCGCGCCAACAGTAGGCATTGGTTTTCAATTGGTGGTGCCGGAATCTGGTCCATACACAATTGAGCTTCGGTCTTACGACTTTGACGCCTATTTAGTGGTAACCCAATTTGATGGCAGTCTGCTCACAGAGGACGATGACGGCCTGTTGAATACGCACGCAAGAGTAGTGATTGATCTTGAAGCAAATCATAAGTACGTAGTGAAGGCTTGTGCCCTTCATGGTGGGCGAGGGAAGTTTCAGCTGCAACTCCTTGGCGGTAGCCCCGCGCCGCTTTCACCGCAAGATCAACAGCTTGCTGCGGAAGATGATCTAATCGCTCGGCTTAGGCATATCGAGTTCACTATTGGAAAGGAAACAGCGGAGTATGCGGTATCTCAAAATTTTCTTGGCATTCACTATTTCAACAGGGGTGACTACACAAAGGCGCAGGTTGAATGGGAGAACGCTTTAAGAATCCGGGAAATAGTGCTTGGTCCAGGTCATCCGGATACCGCCACGAGCTTGAACAACCTTGCGTTCCTTCTCCAATCCCAGAGCAACTACGAGGAAGCGAGACCACTGTATGAGCGAGCGCTGGCGATATCTGAAAAGGTCCTAGGTCCGGAGCATCCGCAAACAGCGACGAGCCTGAACAACCTTGCCGGCCTTTTCGAATCCCAGGGCAACTACGAGGAAGCACGACCGCTTTACGACCGTTCGCTGGCAATACTGGAAAAGGTCCTAGGGCCCGAACATCCCGATACCGCCCGGGGTCTGAACAGTCTGGCTGGCCTACTCGAATCCCAAGGCAACTACGAGGAAGCGCGGCCGTTGTACGAACGAGCATTGGCGATTAATGAAAAGGTCTTAGGCCAAGAGCATCCGGATACAGCAACAAGCCTGTACTTCCTTGCCGGCCTTCTTGAATTTCAAGGTAACTACGAGGAAGCCCGTCTGCTGCATGAGCGAGCTTTGGTGATCAGGGAAAAGGTCCTGGGCCCAGAACATCCGGATACAGCCCTGAGCCTGAACAACCTTGCCGTCCTTCTTCAATCCCAAGGCAACTACGAGGAAGCGAGGCCTTTGTACGAGCGCGGGCTCGTGATCATGGAGAGGGCTCTGGGCACTGAGCATCCCAGCACTGCCGGAGCCCTTAACAACCTTGCGCACCTACTCCAATCCCAGGGCAGCTACGAGGAAGCGCAGCCATTGCAAGAGCGTGCCCTCGCGATCTGGAATAGGGTCCTGGGCCCAGAACACCCGAATACCACCCTGGCTTTGAGCAACCTCGCCAGCCTGCTCCAATCCAGTGGCAACTATGAAAAAGCGCTGCCCGTTTTCCTTCGTGCCCTTTCCGGATCACTTGCTCATCTTGACCGAGAACTGCCCTCCATGAGTGAAGCGGAGCGCCTTCGATTGCTTGAAATTTATGCAAATCCAGAAAACCTTTTGTCATGCCTTGTTCGGTTGGCGCTGCCCGACCCCTCGGAGTCCTATTCACTATTTCTCAAGTGGAAAGGAAAGGCGACTCGGCTCCAAGAGGCAAGTATCCAATTGGGTCAAGCCAGCCATACTCCTGAGATTCGAAAAAGGAGGGAACAGATTCAAGTCCAAGCCAAAAAACTTTCCGGTTTGGTCTTTCTCCCTCTGGCAAATCAATCAGATGAACACGCTGAAAGAATTGACAACTTGCGCAAGGAGAGAATCCGGCTGGAACGAGAGCTCAACCGGGACCTTGGATTGGACCTTGTTCTTGCCACTCCCAGCCTTATAGAGGTCCAGGCCGGCTTGCCTGAAGGCGCAGTTTTAGTGGATTTTTTTGTTGGAGAGATGGTCTATGCCTATGTGCTTGCCGGGCATCGTGAGCCTAGGCTGATTCTGGTTGGAGTTGCAGATTCGTTGCGTGCATCCCAGGAAGCCTTTCTTCGCGGAACCGCCATCCGTGGCGGAAGATCCTTAACCAAGGAAGATATGAATTCCAAGCAGCACTATATTTCGGCACTTTGGGATCCATTGCGAAAGGAAGTGGGTGATGCGAGTCAGGTTTTTGTAAGTCCAGATGGTTTCCTTTGCGAACTTCCCTTTGGCATTTTGCAAGAAACGGATGGTAGTTACCTTTTGGAGAAGCATCAATTCGTTTACCTAACAGACCCGACGCGCATAGCCGAATTAAGCGAGAGTGCCACAGAAGCGGAAGGGTCACTCCTTGCCGTCGGCGACGTCAACTATTTCCTACGTGATGATGCGCCTAAAGATGTAGAAGCAAAAGCCACGACCCGCTCAAGAATTGGAGCTTCATGGAATTCTCTACCGGCCACTCGGGATGAATTGCAATCCTTGCGTGATTTGCATGACTTCATTTTGGAATGGGAAAGTCCTATGACTGTCGTCAAGAGGAAAGCCGCAACGGAAGAACGCATTCGTATGGAGCTTCCAGGGCATCGTTATATCCATATTGCCACACACGGATATTTCGAGCCGGATCATTTGCCTTCGTTATT
>JACNIZ010000148.1 GCA_014382805.1 Planctomycetota bacterium | reverse complement strand
CTTTCATCTCATCCAGCTTGGCGATAGCACCCGCTTGCTCAGGACCTTCCTCTCTGGCCAACCATTCCAATTCGTAGCGCTCCTTGCGCGCCTCGCTAGTGCCGACGTTCACGCTCATATTGATCAAATTCGGAATCTGCACCAACAGCACGAAGCAAAAAGTAACGGCCATCATAATATTCCGACCGCGCCGCTTATCTTCCATGAGGCGTGCCAGCCAACCTCGCAGCTGATAAGTCAGCGCGGTGATCATGCCAAAAAATCCCGCGATTAAAAAAACCCCGAGCAACATGACCGGCCCTTTCACCACCACCAAGGCCAACCAACATCCGAGCATCGGCGGCAAAAATATCAGCATGCTGATACTGACAAACGAACCCAAATAATTATATAAAAACACCCAACCGAGGGAAACCGGTAAATGCAGCAGGTTTTTGAATGACATCGAGTCGGAGCGTTGCAGCTCAACCATCACCCCAGACATCCAAAAGAAGAAAAAGGTTACGGCCAGCACCAGCCAAATCCCCAAAATGTGTACGGGTTCAGCTTTATCGAGTTCTTCTACCCCAATTAAAAACGCAAATACAAAGCCGCCGACGGCAATCAGCGCACAAAGGACCAGCAATGCTCCAAGCAAAATATTGCTCAGCTTACTGGCTCTCCTCAATCGATTGAGGAGGATGCGCCAACGCATCCATAACATTGCTTGGAGCTGGTGGCGATTCACGAGTCACGCTCTCCAAGCCAGCTCAGTTGAGCCTCCGCTTCAAGATCGGTTCCGACAACTTCAAGGAAACGTTGCTCCAATGAACCGCCGCTTCCCAAATCGGCAATAGCCGTTTGTTCGACTAGCTCGCCGTTGACAATAATTCCGACGTGCGTGCAAAGGCGTTCCACGATTTCCAGAACATGGGAGGTTAAAAAAATGGTGGATCCACGATCCTTGAAATCGATCAGGAGCTTACGAATCGTGCGCGAGGCGATAGCGTCTACACCTTCGAATGGTTCGTCGAGGAAAAGTAAATCTGGGTCCGGCAGGATGGCGGCAGCCAACGCCAACTTCTTTTTCATGCCGTGTGAATATTCCACCGTCAGTTTGTCGGCATCTTTTTGCAGATCGAGCAACACTAGTAGCTCTTTAATTCGGCCCTGTAAAACGTCGCTCGGAATCGAATGCATGCGGCCAAGAAAAGTTAAATATTCCGCCGCCTTGAGGTTGTCGAATAAAGCCAAATCTTCTGGGACAACGCCGATCTGGCGTTTCATAATCAACCCTTGATCGGGGTCGGAAGGGTCCTGCCCTAAAACCGAAATCGACCCCTCGCTTGGCGCCAGCAAACCCGTCAACATTTTGATAGTAGTCGACTTGCCAGCCCCGTTGGGCCCCAAAAAACCATAAAAAGTTCCCTTTTCAACTGACAGGGCGACATTTTTCACCGCGCGGAACTGACCGAAATTTCGTGATAAGCCCTCTGTTTGAATGGCGACGTCCATGGATGTGGATTGTACGCCTTTCGCGGACCGCCAATAGCCTGTGAAATTCGGCCCGGTGTTTGCTTACAAATCGGATAGTGCAGCCAGCACCTCGTGCACTTCCACCATTCGACCGGCGCCCTCTTCGTCACAGGCGGTGCGCCCAGTTACCGGGCCGATTTGCTGCCACCCATCAGCAGCAAGTTGGGCGACGTTGCGCTGCACCGCAGGGTGTTTCCACATTTCTGGATTCATGGCTGGAACCACGATCCGGGCCTTGGATTGCTCAAAAGCCAAACAAAGTGAGCCCAATAAATCTGGTGCCAAGCCATTGGCCAGCAAGCCAAGACGGTCGGCGGTGGCTGGGGCGATGATCAAGACGTCGGCTTGGCGGGCGAGTTGGATGTGATCCATGCCGGCGCGGTCTTGTGGCTTCCATTCGTCGCACAAAGCACGGCGGCTGGTCAGGCAGGAAAACTGCAACGGCGTCACCAACTTGGTGGCAGCTTTGGTTAAAACCACGGTCACGCCATGGCCTTTTTGCACCAGTGCCGAGGCCAAGGCGGCAGCTTTAAAGCAGGCGGCGGAACCGCTAACACCTAGTAGGATTTCACTCATTACATTTAATGGCTGTGGCCAGGGTCGGCCGAGTTAGGACTGATTCTGCATCTCCAAACCCAGCAAGTCATGCACTTGCTGAATCATCGCCTCCAAATCATCGTTCACAACGACATGATCGTATTCGTCGGCGTGCGCCATTTCTTTTTCAACTATGGACAAGCGACGCGCCATTTGCTCTTCGGTTTCACTGCCCCTCTCGCGTAAGCGCGCGGCAAGAATTTCCATCGACGGCGGTTTGACGAAAACGGAAACCATTGGCAGCCCGCTTTGGCGCAATTGCTCAAATCCTTGCACATCGATTTCAAGCACGATGTTAAGGCCGACGTGCAAAGCCTTTTGTATTTCACTGCGCAAGGTGCCGTAATAACAACCGTGCACCATGGCGTGCTCCAGCAATTCACCATTGGCGATCATTTGCTGGAATCGTTCGTTGCTGACGTAAAAATAATCCTTTCCGTCAACTTCGCCCGGACGCGGTTGACGCGTCGTCGCCGACACCGAAAAACCCACTTGCGGATGTAGAACTAAACGCCGCCACAAAGTCGATTTGCCTGACGCCGTTGGCCCTGAAACCACCACCAAGCGGCCTGAGCTGCCGGTTGAATCCACCCTGGAATTACTCAAGGTTCATTACCTGTTCTTTCAACTGCCCAGCGACCAATTTCATCGTCACCACGTGTTGCGACAATGTCGCATCCGAAGATTTATTGCCCAAGGTGGTGATTTCACGGTGAATCTCTTGCAGCAAAAACTCAATTTCGCGCGCGACCGCACCGCCCTTGATCAACAACGCCTCGAAGCGCTCTAAGTGGATATCTAAGCGCGCCAATTCTTCCTGCACGTCGGCGCGATCTGCCAGCACGATCAACTCACGACCTAAATCGTAATCCTCATCCTGGTCGGCGGCACGTAATGCAGCTTGCACGCGGGTTTGCAAATTGGCTTGCATCTCAGCAATCGCTTTCGGCACCCGTGAGCGCGCTTTATTCAACGCTACCTTCAATTGCTTCCACAGCCGCATCAGCTCCTTACCTAAGCGCGCGCCTTCGGCTTGTCGGGACTCCAACAATGCCTCTAGAGCCGCATCCAAAGCACCGACCGAAGCATTTTGCACCGCCCGCGTCACCGTCGCATTTTCTTCTTCCGGCACATAACTGCCCGGCATCGCCAGCAACTCCGCCAACGTCGGGTCGGCACTTTTCATGCCCAAATCCTTCGCCAACTTGCGCCATTCTTTTAAATGATTGCGCACTGCTTTGACGTCGATGGAATGCGTGCCTTGACTCAACAAACGTAAGCGCATCCAACCCTGCACCGAGCCGCGCGATATATTTTTGCGCAGCCGCGCTTCCAAAACCGATTCCAGGTCACCGCGATCCGGTGGCAAACGCAGCTTTAGATTTAGCCCTTTGCCATTCACGGTGCGCAACTCAACTTCCGCACTGGCGTGAGCGTTGCCAGCGCTGCCCCGCCCGTATCCCGTCATGCTGTGCAAAGTACCAAGCGAAGCTTTCTTCATGTCTACCTCAAGTCAGACGGGAGGGATTCCCGCATCAAGTCGAAGTCGGACGACTTCCAGGCTTGACTGCGCGCGCGAGTCCGGCGTGGTCGGCAGGCAGTTCCGACGGATCCCAAGACGGAATCTCCAAAGTTATCACGCTGTAATAATCGACGTCGCCAAAGGGATTGTTTTTGCCGCTGCGGTTTACCAACGACGCCACCGCCATTTCGGAAACGCCGTATTCCCTCAGCATTTCGAGCACCTCTTTAACACTGCCACCAGTAGTGACGACGTCTTCAGCAACCAAAACGCGTTCGTTCGGTTCCACTTTGAAACCGCGCCGCAATTGAAAGCCGCCCTCTACCTTGCGCTCGGCAAAAATCCCACGCACACCCAGTGCGCGTGCCAACTCATAGCCCAACGTCACCGCCCCCATCGCTGGGCCGACAACCACGTCATAGGGACGACCATCTTTTTTCACCTGACGAATATTTTCGGCCAGCAGGTCACAAACTTGGCCAGCCTTGTCCGGGTATTGCAACAATTGAGCACATTGCACATAACGCTGCGCATAACGTCCGGAAGAAAGTAGGAAGTCGCCTTCCAACAATGCTTCCGTTTCACGCAGGAGTTCTAGAGCGCGGTCTGCGGCTGCGGTCATGGCTTAATGCGAATCAATGGTAGCTGAGAAAGGGCTTAGCCGTCGGAAGGCACAACTGGCGCACCGCCAAGGCCTTCACCTTCAGCTGGATTGCCAATGGTATTTTGTTCAGCTTCGGGCGTGCCTTGCATAACCGAGCCGTCCATGGAATTTGGGGAGCTCCAGTGCAGCGCCATCGCCGACAGAATGAACACACCAAACACGATGAAAGTAAATCGGCTGATGCCGCCGGAGCGCACGCCAAAAGTGGCGGCACCGGCGCCACCGAAAGCGTCGGACAAGCCGCCGCCTTTGCCTTCTTGCAGAAGGATGATCAAAATCAGCAGCAAGGCTGAGATGAAAAAGAGGGTGTAGAGGAAGAACTCCATTTTGAACTTTGGTTGACGGTTTTTGGGTCGAAGTTAGCGGATGATTAAGCGCCCTGCACAGCGGCAAGAATGGGAGCAAATTTATCGATGGTCAACGAGGCGCCTCCGACCAGGGCGCCGTCTACGTCGGGCTGAGAAAGCAACTCAGCGGCGTTGGAGCCAGTTACGCTGCCGCCGTACAAAATTTGCATTTTTGCCGCGACGTCAGGGCCCAAGTTTGCCGCAATTTGGCGACGCACTTCGGCGTGTGCTTCTTGAGCAATTTCCGGAGTGGCGACGGCGCCAGTGCCGATAGCCCAAACCGGTTCGTAAGCGATTGTGACGCGATCGGCCAACCCAGGCTTGACCATCTTCAACGCCTTCATTTGGCGCGCCAATACTTCAAAAGTCAGACCGGCTTCGCGCTCTTCGATTTTCTCGCCTACGCAAAGCATGACTTCCAACTTGGCTTTTAACGCCAGCTTCACCTTGTCGGCGATCAGCGCATCGCTTTCACCGAGAACATGGCGACGCTCGGAGTGGCCGAGCAGTACAACGTCCACCCCCATATCACGCAGCATATATGGGCTGATTTCACCGGTGTAGGCCCCTTCTTTTTTATGCCAGCAGTTTTGCGCTCCCAACTTGACATCGCTGCCTCTTAAGTTGCGGCGAACATGATCCAAATGTACATAAGTTGGAAAAACGTAACAGCGCCGGTTCGATCTCACACCTTGCGCAGAGGCAATTTCACGCGCCAAAGCGGATGCCTTGCGCTTAGTGAGGTGCATTTTCCAGTTGCCGGCAATGATGGGCGTACGGGACATGGGATTAGGAATGGGCTAGGGAGGACTGGTTTGGGCCAGTGGCCAGTTTGCGGCCAGTGGCTAGAAGTACCGCAGCGACGGTTTCGGCTGCGGTGCGGAAGGAGGGCACAGATATGGTCTGATGGGCGTCGGAAACGGATTGCGGTGGGTTTTGGTGGACCTCGACCAGCAAGCCGTCGGCGCCAGCTGCAGCAGCGGCCACCATCATAGTGGGAACTAGGTCAGCGCGCCCGGTTCCATGGGAAGGATCGACGACTACTGGCAGGTGCGTGCGCAGCTTAAGCAGCGGTACTGCAGAGAGGTCGAGCAGATTGCGAAGCTCATGGTCAAAGTGACGTAAGCCGCGCTCACATAGAATGATTTGCTCGCAGCCGGCATCGGCGAGATATTCGGCGGCCTGCAAAAATTCGGAAATGGTGGCGCTCATACCGCGTTTCAGCAGCGCCGGACGACCGGCCGCACCGACGGCCTTCAGCAAAGTGCCATTGGACATATTGCGCGAACCAATTTGCAGCATGGAAGCGTGTTCGGCGACCAAATCGACATCGTTGGCGTCGAGCACTTCGGTAACTATCGGTAAGCCGACTTCACGCGAAACTTCGGACAATATTTCAAGGCCGCGCAGACCTTGACCTGGGAAGGCATAAGGCGAGGTTCGCGGCTTGTAAGCACCTGCTCGTAAAGCAGTTGCGCCACATTCTTTGAGTTCTCGGGCGAGCGCAAGCAGTGGCTCTGGTTCTTCCACCGAACATGGCCCGGCGATCAAAGAGGTGTAACCTTCGCCGAATTTTGCGTCTCCTATGGTGACCAAGCTCTTGGTTAGAGCTCGATCCACCACCCTAAAAAGCGGGGCAGATTCATCAGAAATCGCCAAAATACCGTCGATTTCCAGCAATTCTTGGCGCAAAGTTTGGGGGCAAAGCTCTCCTATGCCCTTCACCGACACCACTCGATCCATGCAAATCCCGGCACCGCGCGGCTCTACAACCCGCAAGCCCTTGTTTTGGGCCCAGGCCAAGATGCGAGCAACCGTGCTCCTTTCAGCGTCTACGCCTTGTTTGTGGTCGATTAGCAGGTGCAAGTGTTGTGGAGCCATCTTCTTTCCAACCGGGTCGGTAGGGTTAAGTGAAAATGGCGCAAAATGTTAGGTTTTCGCGCCTTTTTGGTCAATCCTTGGGCCCCATCTTTTCCATAAGACCGTTATTCTTTTAGGCCATGAACCGCCTCCAAAAAGAGGACTGGGAACTGCAGCACCTTCACCGGGCAGCTTGCAAGTCGGCAAAATCGCACGGACGTAGCCACGAGGAGCGTCCAGACGACTGGCGGACCCGATTTGAACGCGACCGCGACCGGATTATCCACTGCTCGGCGTTCCGCCGCCTGATGTATAAAACCCAGGTTTTTATTAACCACGTTGGCGACAATCTGCGCACCCGCATGACCCATTCATTGGAAGTGCACCAAGTTTCGCGCTCGTTGGCGAGTGCATTGGGCCTAAATGAGCCGCTGTGCGAAGCCATCGCACTGGCGCATGATTTGGGGCACCCGCCCTATGGGCACTCGGGAGAGGTCGCGCTGGACAAGTGCATGAAAGAATATGGCGGCTTTGACCACAACCAACAATCGCTGCGAGTGGTGAATACGCTGGAACGGCGCAGTCCCGAATACCGCGGCTTAAACCTGACCGTGGAAGTGCAAAGTTGTTTGCGCAAACACGAAAAAGCGGCTGATCCAGTGACCGGCGAAATGCTGCGTTTTCCATTGCTGGAAGCACAATTAGTCGACCTCGCCGACTCCACTGCCTACCACTACCACGACGTCGACGATGGAATTCGTGAAGGCATTTTGGATCCCGAACAGATGGCCAAAGATCTGGAACTGTGGGATTTGGCCGTAGGGGCGGCCGCGGAGCGACATCCGGATATGGTTCGCAATCACATGTTCTGGCAGCGCGTGGCAAATGAATTACTTGGGATCACCATCGCCGATGTGCGTGAAGAATCCGTGCGCCGCTTAACCGAACATGCACCCGAAAATGCGCGCGCGGCTCAATCTGCGTCGCAAAGATTGATTGGACATTCCAGCAAATTCAAAAGCATGGTTGCCGATCTTCATAGCTATCTTTACGAGCACATGTATTTCCGCGAAGAGATCAATTGGCACGTGCGCCGCTCGACCGATTTACTGGTCCACCTTTACGAGCATTTAGATGTCAATCCCACCGCAGTGCCGGAGCGGTTCTCTGAAACCGCCGATACACCGCAACGTGCAGCCTGTGATTTCCTGGCAGGCATGACCGATCGCTACGTGGACAAATTCGCACGTGAATGCGGCGTGTTACCTAGCTATTAACGGGTACACCTAGGAACGGCAATGCTCAGGCGGGGGCGGGTCGATAGCAAGTCAATTCGGAGCCCCCCCCTTCTTAAAAGGTCATTGGCCGGTTTCGGAATCCTCGGAAAGCACACTAGAGCCTATGTCGGACCGCAAGCGCTCATGCAGCGAATCCTCGGACAATGCGTCGACTTTACGTTCAATTCGTTCAATCGGTTGGCGCAGGCGCGCGATATTGCATACCGGATCTCCAGGCCCAACGGAAGGCAAGGTGGTCATGCCCAAAATCACCCCGTCGACCGGGCTAAGCAAAGTGCTTTGCTCACGTCCAAGCAAGGAAGTATTTGTCGCCAATAGCTGCCCTTTTTCGACCAAGTCGCCGGGCGCGGCGTGGAACCGCAAAAAACCGCCGGTTTCGGCTCGTATCCAAGCCGTTTTTTTGGCAACGATTCGAAAGGCTGGCTTGTGCGGTTTGCCTTCGACCATTCCCAATTTCTTCAGCACCGACTGGATGCCTCGCAGGGCAATTTCCACCACCGTAGGCTCAACCTTCCAAACCTCTCCAGCCTCCAAAAGGACTGTAGGGCAACCTGAGTCACAAGCGGCACGACGCATGGATCCGCTTGGCCCTTTATTGTCCACCACAACCTCGGTGCCAAACGCTCTTGCTAGCATTTCGACTTCAGGGTTGGACAAGTCTGCGCGCAGATTAGGAAAGTTCGTCCTTCGGACTGCAGCCGTATGCAGATCAATGCCGTAATCACAGCGTTGCACTACCTCAGTAAAAATTACGTTAGCTAGACGGGCGGCCATGCTGCCACTATCAGAACCTGGAAAGCACCGATTGAGGTCGCGACGATCTGGCAAATAACGACTGTGCCGCTCAAAGCCCAAAATGTTGATTACCGGAACTAATACCAAGCATCCACTCTGCAATTCAAAGC
This sequence comes from Planctomycetota bacterium, assembly GCA_014382805.1. GTDB lineage: Bacteria > Planctomycetota > UBA1135 > UBA1135 > UBA1135 > JACNIZ01. The sequence goes on along the minus strand of JACNIZ010000148.1, from coordinate 7,220 downwards.
TTGAATTGAAAATCATCTCCCGAATGGTGCCGGTGCCATTAATTTCATCACCGTGAATCGCGCCGGTAATAAAGACGGATGGACCTTCCGTTTTTCCTCGCCAAATATGGGCAGGGATTTCTAAATCCTGCCCCGAATAGCCTTGGGTTGCAAGGATTGAGATGTCACGACGCTCACCTGGCGCGACCTCACCTTCGGGCCAAATCCAAGCTTTTTTTGTTACTGAGGAATCGCTCAAAAGTCGAGCTCCTCCGCAGATTCGCGTTGGATTTGTGCGACGACTTCTTGGGCAGAGGTAGGCAGCTTCCCAAGGCGTCGACGCCGCGGGGGTGAATCTGGTAGTAACGATTTCATGGAAGACAGGCGACCGAAGCATAACAATCGATCGCCAGCTTCTATTTCGCGCGAACCACGTGGGTTTGGAACCACGGTCACACCACGCTGGAGAGTGAGTATTGCCGTATCTAGGTCGCGCAATCCACTATCTCGAATGGTTTTGCCGACCAATTGAGAGCCGGCAGGAATCGTTAACTCGGCCACACCGAAACCCACCGAAACCGACAGCCTTTGACGGATATCGATGTCAGGAAATTGGACTTGCTCCTTTATGAAATCCACCACCGCCCCAGCCACATCAATTCCAGTGGCGCCTTCGATGCCTTCCAGACCTGGACTGCTATTAAGCTCCATCACCTTTGGACCGTCGTGGCCTTCAAGCATGTCTACACCGGCAATACGCAAACCCATAATCTGGGCAGAACGCACCGCAGTGCGCTCAAATTCCGGCTCCAGCTTTATCGCTTCAGCCCGTCCACCGCGGTGAACATTGCTACGGAATTCCTGACCTTGCGCAACCCTGCGCATGGCGGCAACCACCCTATCGCCAACGACAAATGCCCGCACATCGCGACCCCGGCTTTCGGCTACAAATTTTTGCACCAGCACATTCTGGCGAGCGCTGTGCAAGGTTTCGATAATAGCCTCTGCGACCTTAACCGTATCAGCCAAGATCACGCCGACGCCCTGAGTCCCTTCCAACAGTTTAATGACGACCGGAGCGCCCCCCACCCGTTCGATGGCAGGCAACACATCCCTCCGATCTCGCACAAAAGTAGTCTCCGGAATGCCAATATCATGGCGCGAAAGAATCTGCATGCAGCGCAACTTATCGCGACTATTTGTAATTCCGGCCGAGCTATTTGCACTAAATGTGCCTATCTGTTCGAATTGACGAACGACGGCGGTGCCGTAATAGGTTATGGATGACCCAATCCTGGGCAAAACTGCGTCATAGTGACTCAGTAGCTTCGACCGAAAGTATAAATCAGGCTGCTCGCTTCGCAAATCGATAGAAAACTTGGTGGTGTTCAACACCTTGGGTCGGAAGCCCCTATCCACTGCAGCCTGGCGCAAACGCCGGGTGCTGTAACAGCGGGGGCTGCAAGAAAGGATGGCAAGCTTCATTATTTTTGTTTTCATCTGAGGACAGAGCTGCTGACTACGTAGCGGCGGTTGGCGTCAACCAAGATTCCAGGGCCAAGCGCCCGACGGCCTAAAAGCATGCGGCAAAGCATTCCTGGGCGAGCGACTAAGGCCAACTCTATCACTTGTTCGACCTCACCAAGTTGTAACCGAGTCAGCACGACGGGCCGCATTTCGACTCGATCGTGGGTCGGGCGCACTCGGGAAAAACGATGGATGGTGGTTTCAACGGGAACCGTAAACCGAGGTTTTTCTCGAACCACAACCTCAAAACGAATCCGGTCATCTGGAAGCAATTCGATGTTGTCTACATGAACGGCACTAGTGCGGGCACCGGTATCAATTTTCGCTTTAATCCTTGGTATTCCCCAATCGGGCAATGCCAAAAATTCACGCCAGCCGATGATCATCGGACTTGGATCTGGAGTCTGCGGAGCTTCCACGTCAGAAGAATAGTTGAGCGGAGGTTAGCAAGGCCTCAAAATGCCGCGTGATCTTGGCCGTTCCTTGTTGCTATCATTAGGGCTACTTCCATGCCACTTTTTCGCCGAGCATTTACCCCTCAAGGAGCCCCTCCTGGTGCTTTGGCTCCGGGTTCGATTTCTGCTATTCAACCTCAAATTTCCTGGCTGTCTTACAGTTCTACCCAACTGGTGGAACAAGAAAAGGTGGAGGTCAAAGACCTGCCGCATCGGGACACTCAAAGTCACGTCCTTTGGGTTGACGTGCAAGGTCTTGGAAATGGCACCCACGCCCAACAAATCGGGGAACACTTCCAGCTCCCTAAAATGGCAATTTCGGATGTGATCAATATTGGGCAACGCCCAAAAGTGGATGATTATGATGAACATTGTTTCGCGGTTTTACGCTCCGTTCATCTAGACCCCGAGGGGCGGCTAGCCTGGGATCAGGTCAGCTTATTTTTCGCCCACGATTACCTACTGACGTTTTGGGAAAAGGAATCCACCCTCCAGGCCACCATACGCGAACGCCTTCGATCAGGTAGAAAGCTCATTCGTGAAAGCCAAGCAGACTATCTTGCTTGCGCTGTTCTCGACGCCATTGTGGACGGGTACTTCCCTGTCCTTGAGCACTTCAGCGATCTGCTTGAAGAGCTTGAAGATCAGGTTTTGCAAAAAGCCGATGACGAAATACTGCGCCAGCTGTACCTTACAAAACGCGACCTGGCAGCTTTCCGTAGAGCAGTATGGCCGCTACGCGAAGGGCTTACCCACCTGTTACGCGATTCAGACAACCGCCTTTCCGACGCCTCCAAGCTTGGAATAAGGGACACCTTAGACCACACTATGCAAATACTGGATGTACTAGAAAGTTTTCGCGAGCTTTCCGCAAGCCTGGTCGACGTCCACCTTTCTATGATTGGTCAACGAACGAATGACGTCATGAAAGTATTGACCATAGTTTCCACGGTTTTCATACCCTTAAGTTTTTTAGCTGGGGTCTATGGAATGAATTTCGACACCAGCATGGAATCTAACTTACCTGAGCTGTCGTGGCGATTCGGATATGTTTACTTTTGGGGCATTTGCCTAACCCTAACCCTAATTCTTGTTTTTCTTTTCCGTCGCTTAGGCTGGCTGGGCCGCAAATAGCATTCATGCGTACTGCAATAATTTGGATTGGGTTGATCGCTTTCGCGGTCGCCCTGACCGCAAATCAATCTGTTGCCCAAGAGGCTTCAGACTCACTGCGGACTAGAGTCCTGGCTAAACTTGAGAGCCTCGCCGAAACCGATGGCCAGGGATCCAGCCCGATTCGAGAAAATTACTCACAAGCTTTGCAAGCATTAGATCGTGCGGCAATTGCGAATGAACGAGCTAAACAGTATTTTGAAGATACAGTAGGTCTTCCTGAAGCAACTCGAGTAGTGCGTAGCCAGCTAGACGATGCCACCGCCACTGTTAACGTTTATCCGGATACTACCGACTTAACCCTAGCCCAAATTGAGGACTATTTCCGCGAAGCCCAGTCTGATTTAGTTAGTGCCCATTCTCAGCTGGATGAGAGCACAAAAACCGCTCAGTTTCGCGCTTTGCGGTTGACCTATATCCCTGAAGAGCTTGCCGTTCTGGCAGGCCTTCGAACTCAATTAAAGGAAGGCTTACAAAACCAATCGCAAACATCAGAAGGGGAGTCCTTACAAACGCTTTTGCTCGCCAAAGATGAAGAGTTTGACGCCAAGAGTCGCTTATTAGAAGCCGAAACTGCCAATTACGAAGCAAGGCGCGAATACCTTTTATTAACCAAAGACTTAGCAATCCGTAGCGTGAAGCGGGCAGAAAGCGAGGTTGAGCATTGGCTGCCCATACTTGAATTGCGGCAAGCTGAAAATGCGGAAACTAGTGCGGCAGAATTGGAACAAGAGGTGGATCAGTTACTGCTTCAGTATCCAAGACTGAAAGACTATGGCGTTGAAATTAAAAAACTGGCCTTAATTCGCCTGGGAGAAAACGGCTTACCCCAACAACTTTCTCGGGCTCGCCTGGATCTTCAAAAAACCAATGGTCAATTAAGGTCGACGATTTCCCGCCACTCCGGGGCTAGCCGAAGGATAAGCGCCGGCGGATTAAACGAAAGTTCTGGCATTATTTTGCGGCGTGACTACGTGTGGCTGCAGCCGGTTGCTGAGATCAACCAAGATGCCGCCACCCTTCAGGATCGACTAGCCAGCGTCCAACTAGAACTCATTGAAATTGAAGAGCAGCGCGAAGCCTCCGCTTTAGGCGAGAGACCTCTCGACCTCCTGTTCAATGAATTATCTTCGCAGGGCTCGGAACCTGATGTACTTGCTGCGGCCCTCCGCCTGCAAACCATCCTCCATGATCTGCGCGACCAAATCCATGACGACCTGACTGCCCTCCTCACCATTTCCCTGGAACATCGCGCCGCCCTTTCTTCACTCACCGAGGCCGTCAATCACTACCGAGAATATATTGAGCAAAAGATCCTTTGGGTTAAAAGCTCAACCCTAAGTCCTTGGCGAAGTTTGCAGTTATTACCCGAGCATTCTTCGGAATTCCTTAGCGCAGCTGCCAGCATTCCACTCAAGTCGTCGGTAAATGACCTTATTAGGCGGCACCCGATTCAAAGTTTTTTTATCCCCCTACTCTTTATCTTCCTATTAATCGGACGGAAGAAAATTTCCTCGCAACTTGAGTTCCGTCATCTCCAAGTCAGGAGCTATAAAACCGACCGGTTCTCTAATACTTCAGTAGCCTTAGCACTGGCCGGCCTGCTTGCGCTGCCGCTGCCACTATGCCTATGGACAACTGGCCAAATCATTTCAAGCTCAGCAGCCCATCCCCTTTGGGCTTTTGGCAAACAGGTTGAGCAAATTAGCGTGCTTTGGTTGGTATTGCGCTTCCTAAAACTGATAGTTAGTAAAGGTGGAATTGCTCAAGTTCATTTCCGCTGGCAAACCGGCCAACTTAAACGAGTTCGTAAAGAGTTACGATGGTTTGAACCGATCGTCGTCATCACAGGAAGTTTTATTTTAGCTCCTGCCGATTTCGAACCGGGAATGTGGGCGGAGACCATTGGCCGATTAAGCTTTGTGTTTCACCTTTGCGCTGTTGCTTTGTTTGGAAATCGGCTCCTACGCTTCAATCCTGATAGCCCCGACAAACTGCTCGCGAGCGCAAGCGCAAGCGCAGCACCTTCCGAGACGAGTTTTTTCCGAAAAACTTCTACCGTGTGGCGAATCCTAGTTGTATTCATTCCGGCACTGCTACTCATTGCAACTGCGTTTGGCTACTACTTCACAGCCCTACAATTGGAGCAGCGACTACGGATTTCCATAGGCTTCGGCTTAGTCCTATTCTTGGCACATACTATTCTTATGCGCTGGCTATTTATCGCCCGTAGAAGATTGGCCGTATCGCAGGCTTATGAGATACAGGCAAAAAGAAATGAAGAAGTCAGCGATGACACGAATAAGCCGATAAACCCCGGCACAATGGAACTGGACCTAGTGGATCTTCCGACAGTAAACTCTCAAACCCAACGGTTATTCAAGAGTGCGATTTCCCTAGCGACCATCATTGGGCTATTTTTCATTTGGAGCCAGGTATTCCCGGCCCTCGAAAACCTGAATCACGTTCAGGTGTGGCCGAAGCTGGAGATCATTTCCGAGGCGACGGACAGTGATGCTGAAATACAATTGGATTCTGATATTGGTAGTGCCGCTCTAACGGCGGATACCGAAGCAGGTACTGAGCCAGCTGTGGTCACCCTGGCCGAGCTTCTACTTGCCTTGCTTATCTTGTTAGGTACGTTTGTTTTTGGTAAAAACCTGCCAGCGATATTAGAACTAGCTTTATTACAGAGGCTGCCATTGGATAGCGGATCTCGTTATGCGATATCTACAATCACTCGATATTTGATCGTTCTATTGGGACTGGGTGCAGCTTCCAATGCCGTCGGCATTAGTTGGGAGCATGTGCAATGGTTAGTTGCCGCCTTGACCTTTGGACTAGCTTTTGGCCTACAAGAGATTTTCGCAAACTTTATTTCCGGCCTGATCATTTTGTTCGAGCGACCGATTCGGGTGGGTGACATCATCACGGTTGGAGAGACTGAAGGCTACGTAACTCAGTTACGCATGCGGGCAACAACCGTGCAAGACTTTGACCGAAGGGAGCTACTGGTTCCGAATAAGGAATTCATTACTCAAAAGGTGGTGAACTGGACTTTAAGCGACCCTGTTACTCGCCTGGTGATTCCAGTTGGCATTGCTTATGGCTCCGATACAAAATTGGCCCGAGAGGTTTTGCTTAATTGCGCAGACCTGGATTCGTTGGTCCTCGCCGACCCTGCACCTTCGGCAATTTTCCGCGGCTTCGGCGATAGCTCCCTTGACTTCCAATTACGCGTTTTCCTCAGTAGCCGCGATTTGTGGCCTATGGCCATGGACCAACTGCATGCCCGAATCGACGCCGCCTTCCGTTCATTTGGCATTGAGATTGCATTCCCTCAGCGGGATTTGCATATACGAAGCTATGCAAAAGAAGATGATCCTACAAATTAATTGACGCAAATTTTCAAGGCATTTCAAAGAAGTAGGCTAGGCCTTCTTACCGGCGTCCTCGACAAATTCGAAATACCATAAACGATCAATAATGACGTCCATTTCTTCGCGTGCCTCGGACCTAAATACTTCCACAGCGTTAATCCTCTTTAAATTACTCCCGATCCATTCAGATTTTACAGTTTCGACATTGTCCGGAAACTGATGTAGTCGACGATGATTTGCAGCAAGCGTTGATCCGTCGGTGGCAAGCCAATCCGAAGTCATCAGCTTGGATTTCCTCGCGCTCAATTCTGCCGATGGTGTTTCAACTGGAAAAAGTTTGGGAGCGAGCCCCTGCAACCAATGGTCAAGCTCATTGAGTTGATTCAATACTACCTCGTGCATTTGCTGATTACTGCCGCCGGTAGCTTGAAGCAAAAGCTTTCGCCATATTGCGATTTGACGGTCAAACTCTAACGTGGTCTCGGACAATGCTACGCTTAACGGAACAACCCATGATTCCAAATACTTCAGTCTGGCATTTAGCTTCAATGCGTCTGACTATAGGTTGGAATACACCCACTCTTGGTGAGCAGTATCGGCAACCCTTGGTTCGATGAATTTTTCGACGTACAGGTGAAAGAAAAAAAGCATAAAAGCTAAGGAAGCTCTGATTCATTCGGGCGAGTGAGGCTGTGAGTGGAAATCG
>JACNIZ010000011.1 GCA_014382805.1 Planctomycetota bacterium | reverse complement strand
TTGGGTCCATCATTACGGCCATGACCCTAGGCGCGGTTGCAATGGCCAACACCGCTATTGGAGCTGGCCTGGTAAGCCTTCCGATGAGTCTAGCTGGAATCGGCATTGTGGCTTCCATCATCGGCACCTTCTTCGTCAAAACCACCGACGAGTCAAAAATCCACAGCACCTTATTCAATGGGCTGATGATCGCTTCAGTGGTCCTGGTTATTGGTGCATATTGGTTGACAAATTTGGCAGGCCTGGATTTCGGCGCCGATTACGACGGCATGAATTTGTTTTACGCAATCGTCGCAGGCTTGGTGGCTGGGGTTTTGATTGGCAAAATCACTGAGTACTACACCGCCTTCGAATATAAGCCAGTTCAAGGCATTGCCGAAGCATCCGAAACCGGTGAGGCTACCAATATGATCGCCGGCCTTGGCGTTGGAATGAAATCAACCGCATTGCCGGTAATCGTCATCAGCTTGGCAATTGGGATCTCCTACGATCAAGCCGAGATCTATGGCATTGCCTTGGCTGCAGTAGGAATGCTGTCTACTTTGGGAATCTCCCTCGGCGTTGACGCTTACGGTCCTGTCGCTGACAATGCTGGTGGCATGGCTGAAATGGCTGAGCTTCCTCCAGAGGTACGGGAGCGTACCGACGCATTGGACGCGGTTGGGAATACCACTGCCGCCATTGGCAAAGGCTTCGCCATTGGGTCCGCTGCGCTGACTTCGCTCGCCTTCTTTAGTGCCTTCGCAACGCTTGCCAAGGCCAACGATCCATCCATGGATCTTTCGATCACAAACCCGACATTGATCATCGGTATGTTGATCGGCGCAATGTTGCCGTTCGTATTCGGGGCCATGACCATGGAAGCTGTAGGTCGTGCTGCGTTCTCGATGATCGAAGAAGTACGTCGCCAATTCCGTGAGATTCCAGGCATTCTGGAAGGTACCGGTAAGCCTGACTACGCTGCTTGTGTTTCCATCTCGACGCAAGGTTCGTTGAAGGAAATGGTTCTCCCTGGACTTTTGGCAATCGCTGCCCCAATTGTGGTTGGCCTCTACTCGGTTACCATGCTTGGTGGTTTGTTGGCAGGCTCGCTGGCATCCGGCGTGATGATGGCCATCTTCATGGCTAACGCTGGTGGTGCTTGGGACAACGCTAAGAAGTACATCGAAAAAGGCCATCACGGTGGCAAAGGTTCTGACTCGCACAAAGCTGCAGTAGTTGGTGACACCGTCGGCGACCCGTTCAAGGACACCTCTGGTCCATCCCTGAACATCTTGATCAAACTGATGTCGGTGGTCAGCCTGTTGCTGCTGCCGTTCTTCATCGCATAGTAAAATTTTGGCTGAATCCTCTGCAAAAACAGAGTCCGTCTCGCCTCGTGAGCTCGCTGAAAGGCTGGCTCACGAAGCGGTCGCTTTTAAAGCGGAGGACGTAGTCGCACTTGAGGTGTCTGACCTCTTCTATTTGACCGACTACTTTGTGATCGCCACCACCCAGAGTTCGCGCCAAACGCGGGCTCTGGCTGATGCGCTAAACCTGATCGCCAAGGAGTATGAAGGTCACAAAGGCCGGATTGAAGGCTCGTCGCAATCCAATTGGGTGCTGATGGACCTAGGCGACGTCGTCGTGCACCTGCTCACCGTTGAGGCGCGTGAGTTTTATGCACTAGATGAGCTGTGGGCCGACGCCCCGCGCCTGGAGTTCGCCCCTGATGTGGTCGAACAAGGCTCCGAGGCTAGTGAAACACTCGAAGACGCTTAGGCTCGATCGGCCCTAAGCCCTGGAATTGACTGGCAATAGGCTGGATCAGGTTGCATTAACCAACTGCGGCCGTCGTCCAAGATGAGTTCCTTTTCCGGGAACCTCAATGCGGCAAGTGCCGTGTGCAGGCTAAACGCGCGCCCCTGAGCCCTCTCGACGTTGCGATGCCCTGCTGAGTAGTCTATGCAGTAGGCGTTCTGTAGCGGCCCCAAGGGAGCCTCTAGAGGCAAGCCACTGAATAGATACGGCCCAGCCTTGATTGGTTCCTCCATCGGGTCGAGGGATCGCCAGTAGTGACCAAAAACGACGTCGGGGCTGGAGCGGTAATTTTCCCACCATGCCACGCGCTCTACCTTGCGCAAGCGACCGCCTGCCCAAAAAGGAACTGCGGTGCGCCGCTCGATACCGCTAGTGGCCACCGAAATGGGATTTAAATTCTGCCGACGTAAATCTCCTTGCAGACCGCGAACATCCATGTGCTCGCGAGCTAAGGAGTCGTCGATGCGCTGGCGCCATTCGCGGAAGCTGTCATTGGCAGGTCCCTGGCTCATTCGAAGCTTGGCGACCAAGGAATCATCCCAGCACGCATGCACGGCCCGAACATCCGAGCGGTACAAAACAATGGGCAGTGTTTTCAGGAATTCTGATATCCATAGCCGTTCCTCCGCCGTGGCCAACACTTGGGGTAACAAGCCGTCCTCGCGTAGCTCCTGAGTTTCGCCAGCAAACCATTGGTTGCCTTCGCGCGCTTTGCCCAGCATCAGGTTGAGCTCGTGGTTACCAAGCACGCATTGAGCTTGACCGGCGTCCATCAACTCTGATACCAATCGCACAACGCTCAAGCTATCAGGTCCGCGATCCACGAGGTCGCCCAAAAACACTAGTTTGCGATTTTCGGGATGGCTGCCGTCTGGCCTGTAGCCGAGCATTGCCAGCAAGCATTCAAGCGCACCGAATTCACCGTGCACGTCGCCAATAAAATCTAGCGGGCCTTCGACGAGGGGTTGAACAAGTGGATGCATGGGTATTCCTATCGGTCATTTACGACCAGAAATAAAAAAACGGGAGTGCACGAGGCACTCCCGTTAGGCAGGATCTAGTGAATGAACTAGAAAGGCAGGGCAACTACAGCCCAGATGGAATCGTCGTCTGGCAAACCGTCATCGCTGTTGGTGTGACCGTAGCCAAACCACAGATCGACGGCGTCAACCAGGGTAGTACCCATCTGAATATCCCACTCAGTCATGTCGGCAGAGCCAACTTCAACGTCGTAATAGGAGATCATGCCGTTCCAGGATTCTCCTGGGGAGAAGCCGAGGTGAGCACTCAGGGTGTCTGTGTCGGTGGACCAGATACCACCACGACCCAATGCGTCCTG
>JACNIZ010000012.1 GCA_014382805.1 Planctomycetota bacterium | reverse complement strand
TGACATCCATAACATCACCCTGCTCGGCTACTGCGATGGTGGAAAAACCACCTTGGTCGAAGCCATCGCCCACCACTTCGGAGTAACTTCCCGTCAAGGCACAGTTCAGGACGGAAATACACTGACGGATTTCTCACCTGAAGAAAAGGAAAAGAAGCACAGTTTGAGCGCCGGGGTGGTTCACTTTGAAACCAAGCTCGGGCGTATGAATATTATTGATACGCCGGGCTATCCAGATTTTGAAGCCGACGCGATCACTTCGATGGGGGCCGCCGGAACCGCAGCCATCGTTGTCGGAGCGCGCGAAACAGGAATGCCTTTCCACACGCTTAATTTATGGAAAAAAGCCGGTGCGACTGGATTGGCGCGTGCCGTGGTGGTCACGAAATTGGACGGTGACAACCTAAATCTGGATTCGGTTATCTCCAACATTCGCGAAACCTTTGGCCAACGCGTAGTTCCATTCACCTTGGCCAATGGAACCGGCCCCGCATTTACCGCCGTCATAGAAGACACTGGCGGCGACAACCCATACCACTCTGATTTGGTCGATGCCATCGTTGAAGCGGACGACGATCTGATGGAGCGCTATTTGGAAGATGGCGAAATCTCGATGGAAGAGTTGGAAAAAGCCATTCCAACCGCCATGGCCAAGGGTACTTTCGCGCCGTTGTTCTGCGTCGACCCAGTGCGCGGAATCGGCATCCCAGAATTTGCTGAGTTCATGTTGCGCGATTTTCCTACCGCAGCCATGCAGTTCAAGGCAATGCACAGTGATAACGTCGAGGACGGCTCGGCCACTTCTCGTGTCGTCGCTCGAGTTTGGAAAGTAGTTTCTGACCAGCACCTCGGCCAAGTGACTTACTTGCGCATCTTGCAGGGCACAGTTACTCCCGAAATTTCATTGCATGACCCACACGTAAATAAGCCGATCAAAGCAAATGGTCTGTCATACATCGTCGGCAAAGAATTGATCCCTATTAGCAAAGCGGAGCCTGGCGACATTGTGGCGGTAACCCGTATCGATGACCTTGAAGTTGGCGATGTTTTGGTAAGCGAAGGCGACGCCAAAAAGCACCAGTTCCCTTTGCCGAAACCTTTTTTCAGTTTGGCCGTTTCGCCGCGTAGTCGCGCCGATGAGCAGAAAATCAGCGGGGAGCTGCAGAAAGCAGCAAAAGAAGATCCCTGCTTCTTTGTGAAGCGCGATCCAGCTACCAAAGAGTTAATTGCGATGGGATTGAGTGAATTGCACCTCAGCACCATCCTGCATCGCATCGAAAGTCGCGGTGTCGGCGTCGAAACTAAGCTGCCTCGCATTGCCTATAAGGAAACCATCACCGCCAAGGCTGACGGTCACCATCGGCATAAGAAACAGACTGGCGGATCGGGCCAATTTGGCGAATGTTACATTCGTATCGCACCTACCATGCGCGGCGACGGTTTCAGCTTCGTCAACGGTGTGGTCGGGGGGTCGATTCCTCGCCAGTACATCCCGGCAGTGGAAAAGGGCGTGATGGAACAAATGGGGCTGGGCATTATTGCCAAGTCAGAAGTTGTCGACCTCACGGTTGAAGTTTACGACGGCAAATTCCACGCAGTGGATTCGGATGAATTGTCTTTCAAAACTGCCGGCCGCATTGCTTTGCGCGACGCGTTCCTGAAGGCCAATCCAATCCTATTGGAGCCGATAATGAACGTGGAAATCACCGTTCCTAGCCGATTCTTTGGAGATGTCAGTGGCGACTTGAATACTCGTCGCGGTCAAATCTTGGGCATGGAAGCAGATGGCGACTTCCAAACCATTCAGGCTGAGGTTCCTTTGGCTGAACTATTGACCTATGGCACGATTTTGCGTTCCATGAGTCATGGCGAAGGATCCTTTTCCATGGAATTTAGTCGCTATGATCAAGTGCCATCGCACTTGCAAGAAAAGGTGGTTTCAGCCATCCAGGATGAAGAATAAGTTCAGTCCAATTCGTAATCAGGCTCGGTCAGCTTTTACGCTGACCGAGCTTCTCGTCTTGTTGCTCGTCGTATGCATGGTCGGTGCGTTTGTTTTGCCACCCATTTACCGCACTCGATTAAATATCAACGAGGGTGCAGCCAAGGAAGTTTTGCAAATGCTAGGTAGCGCCCAGGTGACCTGGAAACAGGAAACCGGATCTTGGGCGCGATTGTCGGGAATCGCGTACGCACCTGGTCCGCCTAGTGATTTGGAACCATTTATGCCATTCCTACAAACCAATGGACCCGGCGTGGCCCACCTAGGCGGTTATAAATTCAGCCAAACCTTAGACGTCAACGGTATTCCCACTGGCTGTGTGGCGGCACCCATTACGCCGGGGTTCAGTGGCAAGGCTTCATTCACTCTGGATTACGAAACCCAGAAAATTGCCGAATAATCTGTTCTATTGCGAACCGGATTTCTGCACTAAAGCGTGGCCGAATATTTAGGTCGCGGTTAAGCCAAAAAGTTGCGCCGCGTTGTGATAGGTTTGCTCAGCCAATGCCTCTACCGTAACTTCTTTTACATCGGCCAATCGTTCCAGCGTGTAAGCAAGATAGGCCGGTTCGTTACGTTTGCCGCGCTTCGGTTGTGGGGCTAAAAAAGGAGCGTCGGTCTCGACCAGAATGCGATCCATAGGAACGAGTTTGGCCGCATCTCTTAGATGTTGAGATTTCGGATAGGTCATGTTGCCAGCGAAGGAAATATGCAAACCCAAATCGAGAAAGGCCTGCACCATATCTGGGCCTTCTGCAAAACAATGCATAATGCCGGCCACCGAACTTTTTTGATTTTTCAGTACTTCAAGAACGGCTAGCCCAGCCTCACGACAGTGAATGATGACGGGTAAATTTAATTGAGAGGCTAGTTGCAAATGAGCTTCAAAGCCTTTGATCTGTACCTCAGGAGCGCACCATTCGCGGAAATAGTCCAATCCAGTTTCGCCAATCTCGGGAAATCCTCCAGCGCCGGCGAGTTGCTCGATCTCGGCTAAGCGCTGCTCAGATTCGGCGACTGTGCCGCCGTCGTTGGGGTGGGCGCCTACACGCGCGATTACGCCCTCAACGCTTTGCGTGAAGGCTAGGCAGTTGCGTGCACTTATAACGTCAACGCCAAGCGTCACGTATGACCGCACGGCC
>JACNIZ010000141.1 GCA_014382805.1 Planctomycetota bacterium | reverse complement strand
AATAAAGGTTTTTTGCCGGTCCGAGCGATGAAACTTTTCAATCGCCTGCCAGGGTTCGACGCTGGACGGCACCCGGCCAAGTGCGACGTCTTCCATTGGACCGACTTCACTTTCCCGGCGGTGCGTTCCTGCGCCACGGTGATGACCATGCACGATGCGGCGTTTGCCGTCGACCCCACTTTCCACGGCTGGAACACCTCCAATTTGCTGGACCGGGTACGTCGCCACCTTTCCCAAGCTGACGTCGTTTTAGTGCCGAGCCAACCTACCCAGGTCGACGCGGAATTGCTGGGTTTGGATCCAGATCAAGTCCAGGTCGTTCCGCATGGAGTGAATTCGTTTTTTCAACCTGCAGCGGAAAAAGCCGAGCAGGCGGATTATTTGCTATCGGTCGGCACCATCGAGCCCCGCAAAAACTTCGTGCGCACCTTGCGGGCGTTGGAGTCGTGCTGGGATCGTGACATGGCGCCAGACTGGGTTATTCTTGGACACCGCGGTTGGGATCATGAAGGTTTCATTGGCCGCATGAAGTCCTCGCGCCACGCCAACCGCATCAAGTGGATTTCGGAAAACGTTTCCGAGGAGAAGTTGCGCGGACTTTATCAGGGTGCGCTGGCCTTAATTCACGCCTCGTTGCACGAAGGTTTTGGTCTGCCTGTACTAGAATCAATGGCTTGTAAAACTGCGGTTGTGGTCGCGCAAAATACGTCGGCGGCGTGGGTTGCTGGCCCGGCAGGAATGCTGGTGGATCCGCGTGAGGTAGATTCCATCGCCGAAGGCATTGAGCGCATCGTTGCTGAGAAATGGTGGCGCCGCCACGCCGAGGCGGTTTTGCTGCGTCGTTCTGCTGAGTTCACCTGGGAACGCTCGGCCGCGCTAACCCACAAGGCTTACCAAACCGCGGTTAAGCATTTTCAGTCATAGGATCGCTATGCAAGGCGGGTGGCTGAAACGGTTGCGGACCAAGTATTTGGTTCAGCCTGTGGGCGAAATAGTCGCCATCAGCAAACGCATGCCCATTGCGACGCCCCAAATCACGCCGCCGCCAACCAGTGCCAGCAGCACAATAACCCAAGTAGGTTGCTGTGATAAATCTCCCAATCCACGCGAACGCTTTGTTCCTTCCGCCTCGCGACGTAATCGCGCCCGCTCCAGGTCGGCTCGACTCGGCGCGGCAGTGACGTTTGAATCGCCTTGAGCGGAAGCGGACACCTGTTGCGCTGGCGCAAGAGTTGGAGTCGAAGCAAGAGATGCGCTAGGGAAATCCGTCGGCTCTTCCAAATCTAGCCCCAGATCATTCACACTGGAGACGGGCACAATGACGTCGTAAGCCACGCTGCCCAGCGTCACCAAATCACCGCCGCGTAATTCGAAGGACTCGAGTTTTTGGCCGTTGCAGGCAATCCCGTTGGAGGACTTCAAATCTACCAACCACCAATTCAGGCCGCGCTGTTCAATGCGCGCGTGTTTACGCGAAACACTACTTTCAGGAACGACCAGTTGGCAGTCGGGGGCGCGGCCGATGACCATGCCATCGGTCAGCGCGGTTTCCAATCCAGATTCTCTGCGGCGAAGCTTCATGCGAAATGGGCAATCGCAATTATGTTAACAACCGGGGCAACACAAGCATGCTCTAGCCACTAAAATCCCCCCGCGGTGGAATCCGTCTTGGAAATCCTTAGCCAACACCCTGGATTGGCTACCTTTGGCCTACTCGTGTTATGCGGGTTGGGTTTGCCGCCGTGGTCCGAGGAAATTGTCATTCTGGCGAGTGGCTATTTTGTTTCCCAGGGCGCTTTCCAATATCACGAAGCGGTGCTGTGGTGTTGGGCCGGCATTTTGGCGGGCGATACGGTTATTTATGGTTTGGGAGCATGGGTCGGGCCCGGAGTTTACAAATGGCCGATTTTACGAGCCCATATGAAAGAGAAGCATCGGCACAAGTTCAATAGGATGTTTTTCAAGCATGGTACGGCCGCGGTCTTCATTGCTCGCTTCCTGCCAGGCTTCCGCATGGTGGCTTATTTTGTCGCAGGCAACTTGCGCATGCGGTACTGGAAATTCCTGGTGATCGACTCCTTCGGCGCCGCGCTTACGGTTCCGCTTTCGGTTTGGGCGGGCTGGATGTTGGCCGACAACTTGGATCATGCACAGGAGTTGTTCCACAAGTTCCAGATTCCTATTTTCATCTTCATTGGACTGCTCACACTGTTCTTATATAGACGACGCAAGCAGTTGAGATTAAAGAGATTGGAAGAACTGCGTAGTCAACGTGCCGAGCGCAATCGCTAAAGGTCCGAATTGAGGTCATTCCGCACCTGATAAGGTCCCCGGAATCCTCGAGAGAGGGTACAATTCGCGGCTCATTTTCGGAGGCGGCCCTTAATTCAAAGGAAAGCGCTTCCTTCCCCCATCATCAGCCAAAAAGATGGAAACGCTGGTTACTTCCCTCCCCTGGATCGGTGCAGGCCTTGCTTTGGTCTTCGCCGTCATCCTGCAACGCAAGGTCATGGCCGCTCCGGCGGGCAATGACCGAATGCAAGAACTCGCCAAAGCAATTCAAGAAGGCGCCAAGGCCTTTTTGGTCACCGAGTACAAATTGCTTTCGATTTTCGTAGTCATCGTTGCGATCCTCCTATTCGCGCTCGGAACCGACAAAGGCGGTGGTGCTCCTACCGCAGTTGCTTTCCTCGCTGGCGCGTTTGCCTCGGCCCTCGCTGGCTGGATCGGAATGCACACTGCCACCCGCGCAGCTGTACGGACCACCGAAGCCGCACGTACCGGCCTTGCTCCAGCTCTTACCGTCGCCTTTAGCAGTGGCGCGGTGATGGGAATGACCGTGGTAGGCCTCGGTCTGCTGGGTATTGCAATATTCACCGAAGCCTTCGGCTCCACCCAAGCTGGCCTTCAAAGTGTGCTTGGATTTAGCTTTGGTGCTTCATCCATCGCCCTGTTCGCACGCGTTGGTGGTGGTATCTACACCAAAGCTGCCGACGTCGGCGCTGACCTTGTGGGCAAGGTAGAGGCTGGGATCCCTGAGGACGATCCACGCAACCCTGCGACCATCGCTGACAACGTCGGCGATAACGTGGGTGACGTTGCTGGCATGGGCGCTGACTTGTTTGAATCCTATGTTGGGTCCATCATTGCGGCCATGAACCT
>JACNIZ010000270.1 GCA_014382805.1 Planctomycetota bacterium | reverse complement strand
GGCCAGAGTCGAAGAGCAAGGCGGCGCTGTCAAAATTGTCGATGGCGCCACTCACTTTTTTCCCGGACAATTGGATTCAGTTAGTACTTGGACTCGCGAAACCCTGGAGGCTTGGCTGTGAAACAATACCCACGTGAACTTTCTATGCGCACCATTCTGTTGCCGCGCGATACCAACGCCAACGGCTCAGTATTCGGTGGTGTCATTCTTTCCCATATTGACCTTGCTGGTGTGGTACCCGTGCGCAAGCTAAATCCAGCGCGACGTTTTGTAACCGTCGCCATGGATGAAGTTGTATTCCATGAGCCGGTGTTCGTCGGCGATTTGGTTTCGTTTTATACGCAGATCAAGCGGGTGGGGAATACGTCGGCGAAGGTGAAGGTTTGTGTGTTGGTGCAACGCCAAGACGATATGGACGGCGAAGAAATTCGCGTCACTGAGGCGGAAGTGACCTACGTCGCGGTCGACGAAAACCGGCGGCCGGTGGCGGTATTGCCCGCTGCGCTGCGGGAAGTTTAAGACCCGGCTACTGCTTTTTATTCGGCTGGAAAATTTGAATATCCAATGCCGAGATCCCGAAGTTCCAAGCTCCGCTGGTGATCTGCCCACTACCACGCAGGGTATTGCCATCTAAGGCTTGCTGCATGATTGGCGGCATTTTGCTATTGGTACTGCCACTTCTTTTGGTCTTCACATTGGTGGCTTGTTCGGCGGCTTCGTGCACCGGCAGCGTGCGTTGGAAAATGGAAAAGTCCACCCACGACGCAGTGGCAATTGCGAAGTAGCGATCACGAACCCCTAATTCCGGATTGGCTCCCGGATTAAAAAAAACTTCGACTGGAATGGACAAGGACTCACCTGGCTCCAGGTAATTTTGACGCGCCATATCGGTTGGGTAAATGGTCGAAATAGTTCGGTCGCTGCTCAAACACAGCACCGAAATATATGCCCCAAGCGGCCGCTTTTCGTCGGGCAAGGAAATGTGAATCTCGGCCACGTCGGACAGGTCGGGGCCGTCGCGGTCGAGCAGGCGTTCAAAAGAACTTTCGCTATTGCTCAAACCGCTGGGAAGATCGCGGGAAACCGCAGCAGAAAATATCAAACTAGGCCAAGCACTGCGCAGTCCTTCAAGGGTGGAGGTGGTTGCGGGGGCCATTTGTATTTCCAGTGGTATCCCACCATGGGATTTACTCAGGCTCATCAAGGAGCGGAACAATTGCTCACGCTTAAAAACCGAACTTAGGGCGGTAAGATCCTCAGAGCTACAAGGGATCGGCGCTTGCCAAAGCAAGGCACCGTCAGAGAAAGACGTTAGTTGCCATATAACCGCATCCGCGATTTTTACCGCGGTGATTTTGCAACTTGTGGTAGCGGTGGGCTGGCGAGTGAGCACAACCTCTTCGCCGCATAATGGCCGGAGCCGTTCTTGGAAACGGTTGCCAGCATCGCCTTCATCGATGACCACATCCAAGGTTTCAGTTTGCCAAGATTGATTAGGAATGGCCCGAACCGGCAAAGAAATTGGCTCTACGTCCTGATCTTCTTCGCCCTTGATCCTTATAGGAGTGCCTACCCATTGTGCGGTGGAGCTCAACGCGTCCAACTCCCACATCGTGGCAGTGCCCAGCGGCTGGCCTTGCAAGCTATGAATTTCAAAAACGGTGTCTTCGTTTAACAAATGCAACTGGCCGGCTTCGATTTCGATGTAGCCTTCTTCGCTCATTTCGGCGAGGGCTTCAAAACCCGGTAGCGGTTCGGCGAATTTGCCGCCAAAAATGATCCGATCCACTGCGCCCTCAATTTGCACGCTTTGACCCCAAACCTCACTGGCGACCCGCACCTTGAGTTTGGACGCCAACTGAGCGAAAGTTGTACCAGGCTCCAAGTTGCGCAACTCTTCTACCAAGTAGTAGGTCAGCACTCCATAGGTCAACCCTACATCCTCAAAGGTAATTTCGCGCGCAATCTCATCCGACGCGCACGCAGCTAAGTGCACAAAAGGCAAACCTTGCTTGCGCCGCAAATCGCCGTCTTCTAAAAACGGAATTTCCGATGGCCAAAAGGACTCTACCGTTGCGGGGTCAAACGGTACTTTCGCTTCTGGAGCTAATCGTGGCGCTTGTTTTGGATTACCGCGCACAACGCCGCCAGAGTGACAGCAATCGGTGATCAAGGTGACGTTTTGTGTTTTGGAACACAGCGCTTGCACCAACGAAAATAATTCATCGTCGGTAAGGTCAAAGGGCGACTCCAACTCCGGCGAGCGCGAATCAAAAACCACAAATGTAGAATCTTTGCCATCAATCTCAACCGCCGTTTGCCCCGACGTGTCCGGCAAGCGTGAACCGTGCCCTGAAAAGTAAATCAACACCTCAGTATTGGGCCCGGCCTGCAAAATGAGATTGTGAATAGCGATCACCACATTTTTATGGGTGGCCTCTTCATTCAAAATAATCTGCATGTCGGTGCCCACACCGACGAATTCAAACCGCTCGATGAGCGCCTGGCTGAGCAGCTCGATGTCGTTTAAACACCCCGTCAGCGGCGGGAATTCGCGGTATTCTTCAATTTCGGGGTATTCAGTAATGCCAATAAAAAGCGCCAGCCGGTCAGGAGTTTCAGGTTCCTGAGGTGGGGCTAGGCTAAGTCCAGCTAATAATCCGGCGGCGAGGAAGAGCATTGGCGTGAGGTTGTAGGGGAAACGCGCAGGTGCGACCGCGGTTCAGCTCGCTCAAGTCGACTCGCACACATCCCAGGTTAGCAAGAATTCAAATGCTTGGTTATGCTGGGGAAAATCATCCAATCATGGCCAATAGACAATCCATTCTCACTGCCCTTTTGCTGGCTATCGCTCCCGCTGGAGTGGCCGCTCAGGACGCACTCCGCCTAGATGAGTCGGCAACAGCGGGCATGACCCAATTTTCGCAGTCCACCTTTTCCCAACCGGTCATGCTGCTGGCCGACGGCGAGCCAATGCGCGTTGAAGCGCCGGGTTATGCGGCCCCAAGCACTGCCGACGTCAACGGTGACGGCTATAAGGACATCGTTGTCGGTCAATTTAAGGGCGGCAAAATGAAGGTTTATTTGGGCAAAGCCGACGGCACTTTCGGCACGGGTCAATTGCTGCGTGAAAGGTTTGCCAAGACTTTCCCCGATGTCCTGAACCGGGTTG
>JACNIZ010000322.1 GCA_014382805.1 Planctomycetota bacterium | reverse complement strand
CACGGCAAACCCTGGTGCAGAATCAACTCCCGCGGCAGCGGGTGCGCGATTTGGATGCCATTTGCAAGCCATGATGAGTGGCGAACAGGTCATGGCGCGTGGAATGGATCGCTCTTATCGACTGCGTATCGCGTTGAAGCGCAACCGACCGGCCATCGCAATCATCCTTGCCAGTTTGCTGTTTACGACCTGGTTCGCCTACAGCGCTCGGATTCAAAAAACTCTTCGAGCCGACGCCATTCTTTCGCGTGATCAAGCGCGCCAGGCGGCCATCGCATTTCTTCATGAAGTGGATCCGTTGATCAAAACTCTCCCGGGGGCGGCGCCGGCACGTCAACGCATCGTTTCACGCGGGCTAGAGTTTCTGGTTCAACTGCAAGACCAAGTCGGCGACGATCCGCAGTTGGCAATCCACCTAGCCACCGGTTATTTTTTGATTGGCAACATCCAAGCGGACCTTTACAGCTCTAGTTTTGGATTGCTTGAGGATTCTTTGCAGTCTTATCAAAATGGCTTGCAGTTACTAAATGCCTTGCAATCTGCCGACGTCAAACAGCAGCAGGAAATCCTCCGAGTTCGTTTTGATTTGCTGCGTAAACGAGGTCAAGTTTTGCGCGGTTTGGCGCGCTGGGAGCAGGTCGGCGCTGGCGTGCAGCTAGAACTGAAAGTGGCCGAACAACTGGTGGAATTGAATTCCGCCGACGTCCGCCATCAGCGCTATTTAGCCTTGGCCTTGGAAGATATGGGTTGGTGGGTGGAGCATGAAGGTCGGCTTAAGGAGTCATTGGATTTCCAACTGCGATCTCAAGCCATACTTGAAGAATTATTAGCTAATCATCCAAGTGAAACCGGCCTGCAACGCGATCTGGCTGTAGGTATGTTCAAGATTGGCCAATCATTGCGTGCTTTAGGTCGAATAGACGAAGCCCAACACAGGTTTTTACAGTTTCTCGATGCAGCTACTTCGGGAGATGACATGACCTCTCAAACTGATCGCTCTACCGCACATGAATGGGTGAGCAGACTTGAATTCCAACGCGGTAATCACGACGTCGCGCTAGTTCATTCCGCAGCTGCAATCACAATTTTGGAAACACTAGTTGCTACCCACAGGGACAATCTCAACTTGCGCACTGGCTTGGCGACGAATTTAAATCATGCTGGCGAGGTTTATTTGGCGGGTGAAGATTTTGAAAACGCTCACTCAGCTTTTCAACGCTTTCGGCAGGTCGCAGCAGCCCTAGTTGCTGATTTTCCGCAAGCAGCCCGCGCAAAGTACGGAAAGGGGGACCTCGGCGTCGCTTGCTAAGGCTGCACTTGCGGAATGCTTAGCCATTTTTCAATTCATGCAAGAGCAGAGCTTATTGAGTCCCGATGATTCCGGAGTCATTGAAAGTTTGGAAAGCGAATTTTCTGCTTTGGATAATTGACCGCCGGTCGACGTCTTAATGCACGTCCATGCGGATAACGTTCGAATCTTCATATACGCCGTTGTCCAACGTGATCGCTTCTAAATAGAAAGTTTTACCCAGCGACGCACCCGGCAAACGGCGCGTCACAATTCCTTCGCCGGCGGCATTCGTCAACCCGTTGCGATCGGTCCAGTACGGCAACCCAAGATCAAACAGATGTCCGCCGATCGCATGGCCATTGGTTGAAAAGCTGTATTGAATACCGTAATAAACCGACGGCCGCGCATTGGAAACGCGCACCGAAACGTTTTGGCCGGCATAGCCAATGGCCGGACCTTGCAGTTGCAGTGTATCGGTGGGGGGCATGGCTCCTAATTCAAATGGATGGCCTTCGCCCAAAGTGTGCTTGCCGCCACTGATTTTGACGTGTACCGCACCATCTTCCAAGCCGCTGCTTGGTACGGTAAATGCAATTTGAGTGCCGCCGCCGGTAGCCGCAAGGTTGGAAATCTTGAAGGGTTCGCCGCCGCTGTCTTTGTCGTTAAGCAAGTCTGAGTTAAACCATAAGCGCGAATCGTTGGCGTCGAAATTGCCGCCCAAAATGATGGCAGTCGCGCCTGGCGCGGTTGATCCCAAAATGGAATCAATGTAAGGCATTGCGGCGTCCTTCACGCCGTAAATGGATTGAATCCCGTTGCGATCATCGGTGGCAATGTTGCGCTCAATTGTCGACCCCGCGGCAATGGTCGGGTACATAGTCGCGGTCGGGTTGGTGGAATGGTCCAGACCCAAAGCATGCCCATATTCGTGCGCACCGACGGCTTGAATATCCATTTCTGGATAGGCAATGTCATCTGGTCCGTCGGCAAACTCGAAGGAGTTGTCGGCAAATTCAATCAGCCAGCCATCTGCGCTGGGGTAAGTCCAAGCGATAGCTCCACCACCGCTGACGTTTGGGGCATGCACAATGTTGTTGCGCCAACCGCTGCCCGAGCCGGACGCACTTCCGTTCCACAGCGGATTGAAATTTGCTCCGCCTTCACCGATCAGCAATTGGGTAGGGTCGCCGCTGCCGTCGCCGAAAGGACTACTGCCCCATTCATAGGCCGCTTTCCACATCGCCAGCTCTGCGCCGACGTATCCCGGCCAGTTAGGATGCGTGCTCAGGTTGTTGTTGGCGATCGCGTCGTCGAAATTATTGTTGATGCGTATATCGCGCTGAGTCAAGGGCAGCGAAAATCCTAGAGTGGCATACCCCAAAGCATCCACGCCCATGGACATGGATGTAACGAGCAGCAGTAGGGCGCTGCCCAATGAGAGTTTCAGTATGCTCCTCATGAATGGTTGGAGGAATGAGGTGAGGTTTGCTCATCCAAGATTACCCCAGTCAGACGTGTTCCGAGTGATTTGGGTTCCAGGTATCGTTTACATGTGAAATTTTTCTGTAGGTCTTCCGTGTCGGCAAATTGGCCTTGGCGGCTTAACGCTCCGCAGGGCCGGCTCCGCCGGTCCCCATGCGCCGCCAAGGCCAATTTGCCGACACGGGGGAACTTTCTTAAAGGTGGTTTATTGGGCAAAAAGAAAGGGAACCACCCTTGGGTGGTTCCCTTTGTGTATCGCGGAGCGAAAGTTAGTTGATGTCTAGAGTGATCATGTTGGAATCTTCGTAGATTCCACCATCTAGAGTCAGAGCTTCGACGTAAACCGTCAGGCCAGCAGCACCGTTCGGGATGCGCTTGGTGACGATGGCGTAGCCGGTGGTG
>JACNIZ010000150.1 GCA_014382805.1 Planctomycetota bacterium | reverse complement strand
GCCCCCACACGACCACACCACGCCCGCCGCGCCCGGGCCGCGGCCCACCCCGGGACCCCCGGGTGTGCCGACGCCCCCAGCGGCCGCCGCCGCTCCAGCCGCCGATATGGCCGCTGCAAAAGCCCGCTTCGCCACTTGCGCCGCATGCCACGGCATGACTGGCGCTGGCGACGGTGCAGCCGCCGTCGCTTTGGTTCCAAAGCCCCGCTCCTTCGGCGAGAAGGAATGGCAAGCTTCCGTGACCGACGAGCACCTCGCCAAGGTCATCGTAGAAGGCGGCCCTGCCGTCAACCTGAGCCCGCTGATGGCTGCCAACGCCGACCTTGCCGACAAGCCTGAGGTCGTCGCCGGTTTGGTGCAAATGATTCGCGAATTCGGTAAGTAAACCGCGCGGATTCGGGCGTGCCAAGACTTGGTGGGCGCAGACGTCGGGGATTGGCCATGATTGTCGTTAATAAATGGCAAGCGACCATTCCCCGAAACTCTGTACCCTCAGATCATGCGCCGATTAATTGTATGTTGCGATGGAACTTGGAATACCAAAGACCAAGAGCACGATGGAGTCCCCGTACCCACCAACGTGGTGCGCCTTTACAACGCGGTGAAGGATTGGGAAAGAGATGAAGTCAATCAGCTGAAGTATTACCACCCTGGTGTCGGCACTGAAGGCGGGCGCCTGAAGAAAATGCTGGGTGGCGGTCTTGGATTAGGCTTGAATCAAAATATTCAAAGTGCGTACCATTGGTTGGCGACGAACTATCAGCCTGGTGATCAGATTTATTTGTTTGGATTTAGTCGCGGTGCATACACGGTGCGCAGCCTGGGGGGAATGATTTGCACCCAGGGATTGCTAAATTTGCAGGGCCTAGGCTACGAACGTCAGTGGGTTCGAGTGAAAACCCTTTTTAAAGAAGGATATCGCAAACGTCGGCCCATACGCGATTGGGGGGCAGCTTGGTCCTTCCATAATGGTGACCCGGATAAGGGCCCGGTCGGCGGCGATGAGTCCGACGGCTGCAATGGCGTCGGCATTCATTTTGTAGGGGTTTGGGATACGGTTGGCGCGGTGGGCATTCCTGACGACGCGGCTTTGTTGAATTTGCTGGATGATGAAGCGGCCGGATTTCACGATACCAAGCTGTCGGCGGAGGTCAAACATGCTCGCCATGCGCTGGCCCTTGATGAATATCGTGCCAGTTTTAGTCCCACTCTTTGGACCGACGTGGTTGACCGAGATTCCGTAAAGCAGGTTTGGTTTTCGGGGGCGCATAGCGACGTCGGTGGCGGCTATATGCAGACTGGTTTATCCGACGGCGCGTTGAAGTGGATGTTGGCAGAGGCTAAGGAACAAGGCTTGAAGGTTGAACCACAGTTTGAATCACAAATACAGCCAAATTTCCAGGACGTGTTGCACGATTCATGCACCGGTATTTTTGAGCATTTGCCCACTCAACCGCGCAATATTCCAGTTTTGTCGGGCGATGAAAATCGGCCTGATCTAAGCAAATACGCCGCCCAGCGTTGGAAAAATCCGCCGATTTCCCAGGCTACGTACCATCCAACCACAACCTTGGAGGTGGGCCAAAGCAAAAACGTCAGCATTTATGCCATTGAGCCTTGGAACCGCACCGGCATTTACTTAGAGCAGGGTGCAAGGTACAAATTTACTGCTCGCGGACAGTGGATGGACAAAAGCATTAAAAGCGCGCCCGACGGAAAGACTGAAGACGGTTTGCATTTCGGCGAAATGGTGCGGTCTTTTGGCACCGTTTTGGGGCAAATGGAAAAGGTGTTCAAAAAAGCCTCTGGTAATGAGGATGCCGACTTCAAGGGCACTCGACGCGAAGAAGACATGCCGTGGTTCTGCCTAGTTGGGGCCGTGGCCAACGGTGGAAATCCCGAGGAAGACGGGACTCCGGCGCGCCATCAAATCTTCGAGATCGGCAACGGTCGCGCCGACTTCCACCCAACCCGCTCCGGTTATCTGCACTGTTTCGCCAACGACGCGTGGAATTTCTATTCCAACAACCGCGGCAGTGTGCAGTTAACAGTGGAGCGGGTTTCTTAGGTTCATTAGTTCACTGGGTATGCGTCTAGGAAGACACCGTTAACCAGTGCCACGATCACGCCCATGATGGAGACACCCGCGATGATGCCTGCGGCAATTGGGACTACATAAGTATCAGCAACTTTTTTATTGGATTTAGTCCAGACGTAGGCTGCGACCGCGCCAATCAGCATGGAAAGTGGGTACTGGAAAGGCAAGATTAGACCAAGCCCAATGCCGGTTGCGGATGGCAGCCATTTTTTCATTTTCTTATGGCCCATCTTTTCAGCAGCGGTTTCCATCAGCACCATTACTGCACCCAGGCCCAGTCCCCAGCCGATCATCTGGACATGGGTTGGGTGCATGTTCTCGAAGCCATTTTTGAAGACGTCGGCGATGGCTTTCCAGGCAACCGCTGCAGGAGCGGGAAATTCTGTGCCACCAAGTTTGTCGGCGGTAGGGACCAACATGCGAAAGCCCCATACGGTGGCAGCCGTGCCCGCGAAAATCCCCATAAACTGCGCCACAAATTGACGTCGGGGGTTTGCGCCGAGCAAGTAGCCCGATTTCAGGTCATTCAATAGGTCGGCGGATGAGCCGGCGGAGCTGGCAGTAATCGAAGCCGTCATCAGGTTTGCCGTCGTGCTTTGGGGGATCAACTTTCCAAAGGTGAGCTGCATAATTTTCCCCATGGCTCCCACTGGCGTGATATCAGATTCTCCAGTAGCGCGGCAGGCTACCAGGGAAAGCAGGAAGGTGAGCAATACCGCCAGGACTCCATAATGATAAGGAACCTCGAAGTAATGGTTGGCGATGAGAATCACTCCAGTGCCCATAACGACCGTTCCGATGATAAACCAACTGCCTGGGGCTTCTGTAGAACTACGAACCGCTTCATTGGAATCAGAACCCGATTGCCCGCCGAAGCCAGTGAATGCTCTAATGATTGTTTTCCATTGCAACAAGAAAGCCAAAATCCCTGACGAAACCATTATGGCTACACCAAGCCAAAGCCCAACTTCTTTCCATGCCGTTGCGGGCAAGGTTGCGGCCATAATTACTTTTTCGTTTGGAGCCGTCCAAGAGTCCGTTAAAGCAGGCGGACCTACGAAGTAATTTAGGGCCAATGAGCCAAGCATCATATAGATTGCAATCCGTAAGCCGACGAGGGCGCCCGCTGCAATCATGACTGGATTATGGTCTAAAACCATTGCCCAATCCGAAGGCTCATTTTGTATCATTTGCCCGCTTTCGGCGTCTAAATGCTTTCCACGCGCAGGAAGCAAATCGAATGTATTAGAGGAAGCTGGCAATAAGGGTTCGCCTTCATTCCAGGTTGTGCCATCGTCGCGAGTGACTTCTGTGCGAATGATATTCAGATCAATGAGGGGCGGGACGATTAGCCCAACCAGTCCAGCGATCATCAGCGCATAGGCTTTTTTGACTGCTTCTGTCCCTTCGGAATAGAGAGATTGCAGAGTTACGGCTGCGGCAGTGCCCGATGGAAACTTCAACTTCTCCTGGTTGATCATGTTTCGTTTCATCGGGATTGCCAGGACCGTGCCAAGCCCGGCAAGGAATAAAGTCCAAAGCACCAACGCCATAAGTGGAATGTGCTGGCCTTCTGGATTTGCTTCGGTGGCCGATAGCATCAGTAGTGCCGAAATAGCTGACACCATGGTTCCGCCGGTGGAATAACCTGCTGCACTTGCGGTGGATTGCATGCAATTGGTTTCCAAGATGGTCATCGGCGTTTTTGCCCAGCCGATTTTTAGGAAAATATTCCAAACCACATAAGAAACAATACAGGCGGTAATCGCCACGCCTAAAGCCCAGCCGGTCTTAAGGCCAATGTATAAGTTAGTGAAAGCAAGTAAAAAGCCTAAGGCTGATCCCATCAATACTGCCCGAATGGTCAGCTGCGGAAAGGACTCGCCGCGGTAAACCTTTTCATACCACTCGTCTTCGTCCATATTGAGGACTTCTTCGGGAGTGATGTCCAGAGGTTTGTACTGCTCGTACTCCTCTTGGGTTGAAGGCGCCTTTTGGAACAATGCCATCAGCAAAAGGTAGCGTTGCGCTGGGACGGCGGGTGGGTTTTCCCGACGCCGTGCGGCACGCCACTTGCTATGTTTCGGTTAACCTCGGGCCCCTGACCAGAAACATGACCTTACGATCGCGCCTCATTCTGTTTTTCATCTGCTTGATTGGGCTTTTGGGATTGGCGCAGTGGTGGTTGCTGGCAACGTTAACTGAGCAGCTTGAGGAAGGCCGTCGGCAAGATGCTTTGACGATGGGGCAGGCGATTATTGAGCAGTTAAGTGGAATCGATTCGGTGTTTTTTGACGGGAGGTCTATACCAAAATCTGGCTTTGTGATCAGCGGGCATAGCGAAATGGGAGGCGGGAACGGATTGCCGCCGGGTTTTGTGCCGCCGGAAGAATGGTTGGACGAAAACGGCGAGTTCATGAGTGTTTCGGTCATTTCCGCCGAGCAGGTTGGCGTCGACGGCTTGGCGCATGGCTTTCCCTTAGATTTGCCGTTGCCAGATGAAGCGCTTGATTTGCGGATGCAAGAATTTCGATCCAACTTGATCCTGGGAACGATGCTGATCATGGTGATAGCGTTGCTAGTGATGGTGATCGCTGCGCACAAAATCGGTGTGCCGTTGCGCGAGCTGGCGCATGCGGCGAATCAGGTCGAGAGCGGAAAGCTGGGCGTGACGGCGTCGGTCCGCGGCGGGGCGGAAGTCGGCGAAGTGATTCAAGCATTTAATGCCATGTCATTACGCCTCGAAGAGCTGCAAAAAGAAGCGGACCGACTGAAGGAGCAAGCGCACCTAACTGAGTTGGGGGAGTTGGCAGGCGGTCTAGCCCACGCGATGCGCAATCCGTTGCACGTCATTGGTTTGTCCGCCCAACGTTTGATCGGCGGCGAGCTTACAGAAAGCCGACGCGATGAATTGGCGCAGACTGTGCATGCGCAAGTGAAGCGCGTCGACCGTGCAATGCGTAACTTTTTGGCCTTGTCCAGTGCCGGTAGCGGCAACTTTGAGCTAGTGGCCTTGGCTGATGTCTGTCGCGATGTTGCGTTAGAGTTGATGCAAAGTGGAGACCGAGCGCCCGAAATCAAAATTGACGCCGACGCCAATTTGCCCAAGTTGTTTGCGGTCTCAGCCGAAGTGAGAGCGCTGGTTCATGTGCTGATGGTGAATGCCGCCGAGGCCGATAGTAGCGAGATCGAAATTCGAATTTGTGCGCAGGATCAGGGCCTTCAACTTGAAGTTCTCGACCGTGGCATGGGCTTAGCCGACGACCTGCAAGACAAGTTGTTTACGCCGCACTTCACCACCAAGGAGCACGGCGCCGGTTTGGGTCTCTATTTGGCCCGCCGCATCGCTGTCAACCGTTACCGTGGCGGCTTGGAGTTAGACAATCGTGCTGGTGGTGGCTGCAAAGCGACTTTATGCTTAAACTCCATTTCCGAGGCTTAAATGACCGATTCCGCGCGGATTTTGCTGATTGAAGATGAAGCGCCGCAGCGCCAGTTAGTAGGCGAACTACTGCGTGACGCGGGCTATCAGGTGGCGACTGCCGCCAGCGGAGAAGCTGGCTTGCAGCAACTCGCCGACGGGATTTTTGACCTCGTTTTATGCGACTGGAAGCTGCCGGGTATGGATGGCATGGAGGTCTTTCGCTGCATACAGAAAAACCATTTCGATGCGGCCTTCGTCATGGTGTCGGCCTACGGCACCATCGCCCGCGCAGTGGAAGCAGTACGCGCCGGCGCCGACGACTATTTGGCCAAACCATTCGAACGGGAAACTCTGCTACTTGCCATCGAACGTGGCCTGCGCGCCCGCCATTTAGCCGACGAAAACCGTCGCCTGAGTCAGCAGTTGTCGGAGCAGGATCGACTGGTGGATATGGTTGGCCGCGCGCCCGGCATGCAGCAGGTTTATGGTGCTTTGCGCAAGGTGGCTGAAACCGAAGTTACGGTGTTGCTGCTCGGTGAAAGTGGTACCGGCAAAGAGCTGGCCGCGCGCGCATTGCATGCTTTGTCGGCGCGCAAGGACGGCCCGTTCATCGCGGTGAATTGCGCCGCCATCCCCGTAGACCTCGCCGACGCGGCGTTTTTTGGCGCGCGCAAAGGTGCTTACACCGGCGCCGACCGCGACCGTTCGGGCTATTTCCAGGCAGCGTCGGGCGGCACCCTATTTTTGGATGAAGTCGGCGAGTTGCCGACCGATTTGCAAGCCAAATTGCTGCGTGCATTGCAAGAACGCAAGGTCACCCCGGTGGGCGAAGTCAGCGAGGTCAACGTCGACGCGCG
This sequence comes from Planctomycetota bacterium, assembly GCA_014382805.1. Classification (GTDB taxonomy): domain Bacteria; phylum Planctomycetota; class UBA1135; order UBA1135; family UBA1135; genus JACNIZ01. The sequence continues at coordinate 9,912 of JACNIZ010000150.1, read as the reverse complement.
TTTGGTTGCGGCCACCAATCGTGACCTCGAATCTGAAGCCCAAAGCGGACGTTTCCGAGAGGATTTGTACTACCGATTGGCGGTAGTTCCAATCCGTATGCCGCCGCTGCGAGAACGTCGCGAAGATCTGCCTTTGTTGGTCGATCACCTCACTGGGGTACTGCTCCGACGCCATGGAATCGCCCAGCCGGAGTTCCCATCGGCGGTCACGCGCTGGCTGCTCAATCACTCCTGGCCTGGCAACGTGCGCGAGCTATCCAACACCTTGGAGCGATTGCTTTTGCTGGCGGTTGATGGCCGCGTGCAGGCCGACGATTTGCCTGGACAGGGGGTCGAAATGTTGGGCTGCCACTTCGGCGGTGGAGCCAACGTATTCGAACTTGGGCCCGACGGAATGAACTGGGACCAGCATGAATCCGACGTTTTGCGCCAAGCCATGGAGTTAGTTCATGGCAACCGCACTCGCGCCGCCAAATTGCTGGAAATGCCTTACAAAGCATTTTTGTATCGGCTGGAGAAGTACGGGCTGAAAGACGTCCGGTAGGCGTCGGCGCTTTTGGGGATGGATTTCCCTATATCGGGATATTTCGTGGCTACCCAATCGGCCAACTGGAGGAATACGCGGATTTCAGATCAAATCCGACTTGGCACGGCCTTTGCATTTCTAACGCATCATGAAATCTTTGATTCTCCCTGCGTTGCTTGCCATGGCGAGCATTCTCCCTGGCCAAAGCGCCACCCTCAAGGTCGGCGATCCGGCGCCCGCTCTCGACGTCGAATTTTGGCTGAAAGGCGACGCCGTGACCACCTTCCAACCTGGCCAATGTTACGTGGTCGAGTTTTGGGCGACGTGGTGCCCACCATGCAAAGACAGCATGCCGCACCTGAGCGATCTGCAAGATGAGCTAGGCGACAAAATTGTCATCATCGGTCTCAGTGATGAGGAGCATGAAGTCGCCAAGAAGTTTTTGGACGACCCGAAATGGGCTGCCCAAACGCGCTACACCGTAGGCACTGACCCAGATCAATCAGTCCTAAATGCCTACATGAAAGCCGCCAATCAGAACGGCATTCCGACGTCATTTCTGGTCAACGGCGAAGGAAAAATCGCATGGATTGGTCACCCTGCAGAAATGAATCGTCCGCTAGGCAAGATGCTTGGGGTCAAAATTGAGGAGCAAGAGGCAGAATTCCAGGGCAGGGAATTTCAAATGCCGAAGGAAAGGGATTGGAAGTCGTCGGCTGCGGCGCGGGCTTGGATGGACAATGCCGTTCGTGCCTTAAATAAGGCTGGTACAAAATGGGATTTCAAACAAACCACCTCGGTAATGGCTGGCTCCATGGGTGGCGATATGCAAAAGCTGCCACTCACTCGCACTGGAACCGTGGAGCGTGCTGGCGAATTGGGCAGCCGTGTGGACGCTCAAGTCATCATGGATATGCCAATGATGCCTGAACCAATGAAATCCACCTCGATGGTGGTTTTGCATCAAGGCGTATTTTATGCCAAAGGCGAAAGCCCGATGTCGATGCAGGCTCCGCAGCTGCGTAGTATCACTCAGGCTGACGCAGAAAAACTAGCAAAAGAATATTCCGACGGGCCATCACAACCGACCATGGCTGCTTTTTTTGATCCCAACCCAATTTATGCCGACCCCGTAGGTTCACTGCAAGGCATTTTCAAAATGTGCGCCCTGGAGTTGGCTGAGGAAACCGACGAGCATGTAGTCCTACGCGGCCCAGGTTCATTGATGCTGTCCATGATGAGTGAAGCCGGCGATGGAATGCCTGAAGAACCTCAGATTGAAATCACCATCGACAAAAAGAATAACCGCCCATTAAATTTGACGGTAGGTGACAGTCATAAGCCGGCCTACTCGATGTCGTTCAGCAATTACACAAAGGTTAAGGAGCCAGACCTCGAGCGTTTTGTGCTCAACGTTGAAAAGCGTGAATTGCCTAGCCTAGCTGACATGATCCGCGAGCAAATGGAAATGATGCATTCCATGAGTTCGCAAGGCGGCGGCGTCGAATTTGGCGACGACGAGGAGTTCTAAACGGTCGACGTTCAAACTTTCAGTTGAGGTGCTCGGCTTACTTAATCGGGTGCCTCTTTATTTCGATTTGGTAAGGCCCGATGGTATTGTCCTCAGATCGAACGTCGCAGCGCAGTTGTTGGTTTCCTAGTTGCAGTTGATTCACTATTAATGTGATTTCTTTGCCGCCGACGGGTACCTCGCCGGATTGCACTGTTTCTCCACAAACCAACGCAACCGCTGCGGCGGTGGTGTTCTGTAATAAGCGAATTCGCACCTCATAGGGGCCCTTGTGAATCACATTGACCAACCATTGCCCCTGCGAATCTTTGGACCACCCTGCTCCACTTAATTTGCGCCAATCTTGGCGGGTCAGCGTGACCTCGGGACTGGCGTCGTGGCCGATAATGATCGGCGGGGGTGAATAATTGTTCGGGCGGGTAGTCGAAACGTCGTCGAACCAGGCGTTGTATTGCTTTTGCAATTTAGCGACGACTTGCGGGTGCTCGGCGGCGACGTCGTTTAACTCTAGAGTATCGGTCCGCATGTTGAACAGCTTGAAGTCCGGGTCGACCGAAGCAAGTTCGCGCCCGAATCCAGACGAGTTCACCATTTTCCATTCATCTGTGCGCAACAAAAAATTGTGATAACGCACGCCGACGTCGCCGCGGTGGGCTTGAATCACCAATGGATGTTTGCGCGACTCGGTCGACCCGCTGCCTGACAATGCAGGCAGCAAACTGCGGCCGTCTAAAGTTAAATCTTCTTCTAATTCAATGCTGCAGGCCTCCAAGATTGTAGGCAGCACATCAATATTTGCGCCCACAGTTCCCACTACATCTTTAGCCTGTAATTTTGCCGGCCAACGCATCCAAAGCGGGGAGCGCACTCCACCCTCAAACACCAACGCTTTCATCCCCAGCCGCCCGCCGACGGCCCGCCGCGTATTCGGACCATTATCATCCATGAAAATGACTATCGTATTCTCCGCAATCCCAAGCTCATTCAGCGCTGCGTCCAACTTGGCGACGTTTTGATCGACGTTTTCAATCATCGCAAAAATTCGTGCCAGCCTATCGCGATCAAACTTTTCCGGCAGCGCATGGCCGACGTCGGGTTGGGCGAAGGCGGGCGATAAATCTTTATCCAAATATTTTTGATACAAGTCCATCGGCACATCATGGAACGGGCCATGTGGTGCGTTGGTGGGCAAGTACATAAAAAACGGCTTTTTTGCTGCGTGTTGCTGGCGCATCCACTTGATACCCGCGTCAAAATAAACGTCGGTGCAATAACCTTTGCTGTCTACCCGCTTGCCGTTGTGAAACAAAACTGGATCGGTGTATTTACCCTCACCACCTTCAGGATCCGCCGGCTGCCCAATGCCGCCACCGCGTATAACCAGCGCTTCGTCGAAACCTTGGTCCATCGCACGCATCGGGTAACAATCGCCCAAGTGCCATTTGCCAAAAATTCCCGTGGCCCAGCCCGCCTCACGCATCAACTCGGCGATCGTGACTTCGGCTGGATCCAACATCGCCCGACCTACCCAGGTGTCGAAAGCTCGGGTGCGCTGCGGATAGCGACCGGTCATCAACGCAGACCGCGTTGGCGTGCAAACTGGGTGCACATAAAACTCAGCCAAGCGTGCAGATTGCCGCGCCAATTGATCCAGCGCCGGCGTTTCCAAAACCGGATTGCCGTGGTGCCCAAAATCCCCCCAGCCCTGATCATCAGTCATGATGATGACGACATTGGGTTGAGTTTGTGCCCCTAGTATGAAAGCAAGCTGCAGGCCCAAAAAGGCGAAAACACTCATGCTTGCATTGTAGGTCTACATCAATCCACTACGCATACTTCTTCAAGCTGCTTCGCCCATTCCTTCCATTCATCTGGCATTGGGTCGATCGCCAGCATTGCTCGCAAAGGAATAGATCCGACTTCTACCGCTTGCTCAGGGTAGCCGACGTTTTTCAATCCGATCACGGCGGTGATGGCGCTCCTAGCAACCATAGCCACAATGTCCGGGCGGTCCTGAGTTCGGGCCGCAAATGCCTGCAGATTCTCTCGGCATTTTGAGAGATAAGGCTCTAGTTCGCCGTTTCGAGCAGACAGGTATAGCTGGCGCATTCGAAGTTGACTTTCCAGGCTTAATAGATCCATATTTTGTGGCTCTAAGGCCAATTGCTCATCTAGAGTTTCGATGGCCTTAGTAAGAGGTTCCCATGCCCCCTCAAAGTTTTGCGTCGTCATATTCCAGTTTGAAACCGCACTTAATGCATGGCAATAGTTGATCGCATCTTCAAGGTTGTTGGGGTGAGCGAGAAAATTTTGCTTGGCAACTTCAGCGGCCTGCCGGATCAATGGAAGGGCTTGTTGATGATTCCCACCCGCCATTCCAATCGTAGTAAAGCTTCGAATCATTTGAAAGACGGCGGACCTAGTGCTGGCACCATCGGGATTGAGCTTTCTTAAAGTAAAGGTCAGCTCGGGCATTTTTTGGAAATAACTCCAAGATTCTTCCAAGCGGCCCTCATCCGCTGCGATGGCTCCCATGCGCTGGTAGGACCAAAATAGATTGTCCCAAAAACTGGCCTCGTCAGGAAACTCACGGACCATTTTTTCATCCAGTTCCAATGCCTGTTGGTAGTACTCCAAGCCTCGAACCGTTTCGCCCCGTTCTTTATAAATGTCACCGATCTTTACAATTGTGATCGACCGGCTGTGTTGCCAACTAGGGTCCACATCGCGGCGTTCCACCAACTTTTGAAAGTTGCCCAACGCACTTTGATAAGAAGCCAACGCAGCCGCAGGATCACCTTGCTGACGTTGCTGCTGCCCGAGCAGCACCATCGCTCGAGCGCGACCCGCAATCAATGCCGGGTCGTCGGGGAAATCCAGCAGGATTTTTTCAAATGAATCAAGAGTTTCAATCAACAAGCGCTTCATATAAATCCCACCGCCCGCTAGCTTGCCAATGGAATCCAAAGCATCGTTAAGCAATAAATCTTGAGATTGCAACGCCCATGCATAAAGCCGATCATGTTCGTCGGCGCGTTGCACGCTCAGTGTAGTTACCGTGATGAGGGACGCCGTTGCAATCACTATGCTTGCAGTCACAGCACGGTGATTTTTAACCCACCGTATTAACCCCGCGGCTTTGGATTCACTTCGGGCTTGCACCGGTTGACCGTGCAACAAGGCCTGTATGTCGGCGGCGAAATCGGCAACGGTTTGATAGCGGTCCTCTTTTTTGTAAGCCATCGCCATGGCCAAAATCGCATCGAGGTTGGGAGGGAGTTTCTTGGATTCCCCCCCCGGCAGCTTGCCTAGCAGCAATTGTTCCTTATAAACTTTGCTGGCCGGTTTTATGCGTTGATCGCGCAAGCTTTGCAGTGCGTCCAGCAAAGTTCCGTCGGCGGATTTGGGTAAAACTCCGGTGAGCAATTCATAAAGAATGACGCCCAGAGAATAGACGTCGCTACGCAAGTCACTATCTTGGCTGGACAAGGACAGTTGTTCTGGAGCAGCGTACGCCAAACTTCCCACTAAGTCGCCTTCACGAGTGAGGCTGGCGCCTTCGTGTAGGATGGCCGAATCGCGCGACTCATCCAAATTTTTGGCCAATCCAAAATCCGCCACACACGGCTGGCCGTTGCTCCTAAATAAAACATTGCTAGGTTTTAGATCGCGGTGCAATACGCCGCGTTTATGGGCATGATCCACCGCTTGGCAAATTTGAACAAACATGCGCAAGCACTTTTCGACACCTTGCAGTTGCGGCATTTGATTGCCCAATGGCACGGCGTCGCGAATCGTGCCTTTAGGCATGAGCTCCATTACCAAATACGGACGTCCGCCTTCGGTGAACCCAGAATCCAATACTTTGACGATTCCTGGGTGGTCCAAGCGCTGCGCCAAATACATTTCACGCTGCAATCGCATCGCTAAGCGCGACGTCGGAAAGGTGCGCTGCTCTAAAACCTTTAATGCAACCGGCTCGCCGCCCTCTGCCCTAGCTGCTTGATAAACCGTGCCTTGGGAACCGGCTGCAATTTGATGCAAGATGGTGAAGCCAGGCACTCGCGGTCCTGGTTGGCTCACTCCCAGAGCCTCCTTCAGCATGAGCAATACTTGGCCAGCATCATTCAGCCATTCGCGTTCGGATTCGTATTGAGATACTGTCATAGTTCGAGTTAGTGAATAGAGATTAAAAAACGATTTCTGAATAATAACATTGCTCTATCCCTCCTCCCGAATGCGAGCGTCGACGATTTCAGTTAGGCGCTCCATGATCAAAGACTTGGTTTTATAAACCATGTCCACCGAACAATCACAATCAGTGGCAACGTCGTTGACGGGGGTGTTGAGTAGCGCATATTTCTCAAAAACCTCCATTTTCGCCGGTGGGTTTTCGCGCTTCAATTGCTCGAACGCACCACGAAAATGATATTGCATCCACTCATGTTCCCAAATGTCGTCGGGACCTTCATGGTGTTCGATTCCATCCACCGCATGGTTGTTTAAGGAACTCGGCTGGCCCTGCTGACGCCTTGAAAGCTCCATCGCCTTATTCACCGTGACTCGCCATAAATAAGGTCGGAATCCTCCTTTGGCTTTGCTGTAGGTGAAATTCGGCAGCGCCTTGAGCAGCGCCTGAAATACCTCTTGCAGCAACTCGTCGGGTTCGACCCGAAAACGTCCGGTTCGCATGCAATAATTCAGTATTAATTCGCCATAGCGGGCGTGGAATTCTTCCCACGCGTTGGCGTCGGGCTGCTCGGCGAGGCGATGCAGCAAGGATGCGTGGGTACTGTCGTGGGGGGATAAGGGCTGAGTCATAATGAAACCGACTCGATTATAAGCAAATATTTTCAGTTTCCAACGTATGATCCTTAACCCCCTTCTGGATCATGACAAAAGCAACCCCTTTCCTGTTTAGTGCGGTCACGTTGATCGCCATTCCCTGGTTGACTCAGCAATCTGCGCAGCCTACGCCCACCCAACAAGAGCCGACGGCCGTCGCATCTCAGCAAGCTGCCACGATTGCATTTCCAGCCGAATTCAAAACCGTGGACGGCGTCATCGACGCACTTTACAAGTCGGTTTCATTTGGCCCCGGCGGAGAATGTGATTGGAAAATGCTGGAGCAAATCTTTTTCCCGGGGGCGGTTTTTATTCAGCCTCCTAAGGCTGGCAAGAAACGCAAAATTATTGACCTCGAAGGCTTTTTTGCAGATTTCCGAGCCTTTATTAAGGAATCACCAGTGAAAAAAACCGGCTTTTGGGAAAGCGTCACCAATCGCACTAGCGACGAATTCGGTGACGTCGCCCATTCCTATGTGATTTTTGAAGCGCGGGTGGAGAAGGACAGCCCTAACCACGTAGGCCGGGGTATGGACAGCATTCAACTCATCCGCGTCGATGGGCGTTGGTGGGTGAGTTCCATCAACACCCAATTTGAGCGCGCCAACATCAAGTTGCCGAAACGCTTTTTGGCGAAGAAATAGCCTACCGACTTGCCGTCGTCGCAGTTGTTGCACCTAGCACCTAGCACCTAGCACCTAGCACCTAGCACCTAGCATTTAGAGCTTAGCGCTATTCACCAAGCCAAGGATCGTAATCACCGAAGTTCCAAACATGGCCTTCGGGATCCGAGCAGGTGTAACAACTGCCGCCATAGTGTTGCGGGGTGGGCGGCATCAAAGTCTTAGCACCAGCGGCGCTTGCCTTTGCATAGTGGGCCTTTACGTCCTTTACTACTAAGTACATTCCTTGATTACTTCCGCCCAAGGTTTGCGGCGGCCGAATGGTTTGATAATAGTCATCATCCCGCGCGCTAAAAAGCATGACCATGGAATTACCGTCCGGGCTGATGAGCTGCGAATGCATCACGCCACCGGATTCGTCGGGCAACACTAAACGCGCTTCAAAACCAAATGCCTGCAGCAGCCATCGAATGGCTGCAGGTGCGTCGTTGTAGCACAAAGAAGGGATGAGGCGGTTCCCTTTATCACTCATGGTTAGGCAAGTAAGGTGTTATTCAACAGCGCAACAATGACGCCGATAATCGATACGCCGGCGATGATGCCAGCGGAAACCGGGACCAAAAAGTTGTCCGCCGACGCCTTCCATTTGCCCTGCCAGACCCAAGCGATCAGGGCGCCAATAAACATGGACAGTGGGTAGTAGAACGGCAGGATGAAGCCCAAACCCAAGCCAGTCGCGGATGGCATCCACTTCTTTTTATCCTTAGGTGCGTAGCGTTCAATGATCACCAATGCTGCGCCGATTGCCAATCCTACAAAGATGGCGTTGCGGTGCATCGGGTGCATATTGCCAATGCCGCTTTGGAACAAGTCGGCGACGGCTTTCCACGCAACTGCAGCTGGAGCTGGGAAATCTGGGTCGCTAAGAGTGCCGTCGGCAAGCAATTTGCCTGTCATGGCAGTGGCATCGGGCACGAGCAGCTTGAAGCCGAATACGGTGGCAATCGTGCCGGTGAAGATGCCCATGAATTGAGCAATGAATTGACGTCGCGGGTTAGCGCCGAGTAGGTAGCCGGACTTCAAGTCGTTCAACAGGTCAGCGCTGGAACTTGCTGCACCAGCGGTAATGCCAGCGGTCATCAAGTTGGTCGTCGCCGATTGCGGAATCAAGACGCCGTAGGTGATCTGCATGATCTTGCCCATGGCGCCAGTCGGTGTGATGTCGGATTCGCCAGTGGCGCGACAAGCGACCAAAGCAAGGACGAAGGTCAAAACCACGGCCAAAATGCCGAAGTACCATGGCACTCCAAATTCCGCGGCAGCAATCCAAACCACGCCAGCGCCGGAAATCATTGCTCCCCAAATGAACCAGGAGCCTGGAACTTCAACGTCATCGATCTCATTGGTTTGCTCACCGCCAGCGCCAAAACCCTTGAAGGCTCGGGCGATGGTTTTCCATTGGAATAAAAAGGACAGCAAGCCCGATGCCACCATGATCGGGGCACCTAACCACAGCCCGATTTCCTTCCATGCCTTTCCTGGTGCCGACGTCGCGTGAACCAGGTCACCATCCAAGTTGACCCACTCAGCGGTGTAGCCAATCGGGCCGAGGAACCAAGCTAGAGAAATGCCCGCGATCAGCATCCAGGTGGAAACTTTCAAGCCCACGAGCATGCCGGCGGCAATCATGACCGGGTTCATATCCCAAAGCACTTTCCAATCACCGGCTTTAAATGCCTCGCCAGTTTCGCGATCGACGCCGCGTGCCGGCAGCCAATCAAAAAGGTGTGGGTGCGAGCTAGGCAGGACCGGAATTAATTCTGTCGCCTGCTCGACGCCGTCGGCTAGGGGTGCAGCGCCTTCTTCGGGCTCAACTGCGCGAGGGATCATGTTGAGGTCGATCAATATCGGCCAGATCGCACCAAACAAGGCCGAATAAAGCAGGGCGTAGCCTTTGCGGGCGGCGTCGGCGGCGTCGGCGTATAAAGATTGCAGGGTGGTGGCTGCAGCCAGGCCGGAGGGGAACTTCAACTTCTCTTGGTTGATCATGTTCCGCTTCATCGGGATGGCCAAGGTCACGCCGAGAATCGCCAGGAAAAAGGTCCAGACCACCAGCACCCACCATTCAAGGTGAATGCCGCCAGGATTGTCGGGGGTGGCCGAAAGCATCAGCAGCGCGGCGATGGCCGAAACAAAAGTGCCGCCCGTCGAATAGCCTGCTGCCGACGCAGTCGACTGCATGCAGTTGTTCTCCAGGATCGACATCGGCGTCTTGAATCCCAACTTGGAGACTACTGGGATTCCTGATCGACCTATGCCCAGTAAACCCTGGCCGATGACATAACTCAGCAAACAGGCCGTAATAGCAACGCCTAGGTGCCAGCCTG
>JACNIZ010000153.1 GCA_014382805.1 Planctomycetota bacterium | reverse complement strand
CGTGATTGCCAAAGCCTTCGTAAACGTTGTAATGCAGCCGCGCATTGCCACTTGCGCCGTCGACCTTATAGTCATCAACAAAGCCGTCGACGTGGCCGAAAAACCAATAGCCGAATAGATTGGAAGAGGTGCCAGAATCGGTCAAATCGCCGGGCATTAAAACCCCGCGTATGTTCTGTACAAATCCGCCGCCCGCTTCAGTCGGCCACATCAATCCTTCTAGATCATTCATTCGACCGATGGCCTGCTTATTCAGCGACTCGTTATTTGCCCATTGGTCCTGCCCATAGTGCGAATCGGTCGCCACCAAAAAAGTAACCTCAGGTGTCTCTAAGGGGGCGACGTATTGCGCTTGTGGTAGCAGTAATGACAGGAAGAGAATGGCGACGTTCATGAGGGCGATGGCAGGCTTTTTGAGGGTGCAGGCAGGGCTTGAGAACCAGCCGATGATGATTATCCTTCATCGGGGTTTTTTTTGCCAAATAAGAACTCGAGTGCCGCCGGCAGGCGACGCGCCCAGGCAGTTTCATTGTGAAGGGCGCCATCTTCTTCGATTAACCTAACCCGCGTTGCCGGGATTTTTTGCTTGGCGAAGGTCCGGCGTAGCGCCTCAATCCTGCTTGTGTAATGTTTTTGAACGCTTTCGTTTTTTGATTCTCTGGTTCCACAAGCCACAAACATGCGCTGCGGCCAGTTGGGATTGGCAAGGTACCGATCAAGCAATGCACCACCAAAAGCCAAAATCGCTGGCGATTCAACGATTACTTGGCCAAATACTTCGGGGTGGCGCAGCAGCGCGTAGAGCGTGATGTTGCCGCCGTAGGAGGAGCCTCCCAAGCTAGTATTTTCCGGTCCAGTGGCAATTCGGTAGCGGATTGCAATAGCCGGCATCAACTCCGAAAGAATGAAATCCAAATAACGATCTCCAATATTAGCAACGTCGCCTTGGTAGGTGAACGGTGGGTTATATTCAGCGCCGCGCGCGCCAGTATTGTCGATGCCAACGATAATGAATGGCGGGATTTTTTTGCTTTGAATTAACTTCGTTGCGGTTTCGTCCGCTTTCCATTCGGCACCCATAAATGAAGTGTTTTTATCAAAAAGGTTTTGACCGTCGTGCATGTAAAGCACTGGGTAACTGCGCTCGGCGTTGGCAGTGTCCGAATAACCAGGCGGCAACCAAACTCGAATCTTGCGCGAATTTTTTAAGCGTTTGCTGGCGAAGTCGAAGACGTCCAACTTACCCGTAACCGTGCCTTTTTCCGCCCTGGTTTCGCTGCGGTCATCGGCCCAAGCAGCGACTTTTAACTTCAAGGGGCTCAGCAAATCTTCTGCTGTCAACGTGCGATTGTCGATGTCGCTCAAGTCGGCGTTTACTTCTACAGTCTGCCACGAGCCACGAGTAATCTTGAATTCAATCGGCGAGTGGCTCAGTTTTTCCTTGGCAACTTCAATCACCCAAGTAGTAGGCTGCTGGTTTATGGCCTCTGAGTTTGCAGGAACGATCTGCTTCAAGCGCCAGGCCGCGGCGCCCGGATTCCATTGATTGAAAGTGCCAGCCAAATAAAGCGGACCCCGCGCGTCTGGAGCAGAAATTTCGATACGCAGCTCGCCACTCGGCTCAGCTGTCAGCTCAGCGCTAAATGCGTGTAGCAAAAATAAGGTCAAAGTTGCGAGCATGATTGGTTACAGCTTACCCCAACTTCGATCGTAGTCGAGCTGCAGCCTTTTTGATGTACGGCACTGCCGACGGCGTTTTGCAGCTAGTATCGCCATGATCCACATCGACCACGCCTATGCGCCCGGCAGCCGCAAGTGCTGATTTCTCATCGATATAAGAGCCGATGCCAATGAGCGCTGCGTTCATCGAATAGCGCACCCGGTTTTTTGCGCCGTGAATTTCCTTTTCAATGGTTTTGAGGAAAGCACGATACTCTGTTTTAGTGAAAGTTGCTGGCAACTCGCGGCAAATGCCGGCCACCATCATCCAAGCCGTAGCGGCAGCCCATTCCGACCGCGCAGACATCCATTTCGCGACCAATTTTTGCGCCACCGGACTACGCTGCGCCAGGTTCGACAGCGCTGCCGACAACGCGTGGCAATCCACGTCCTTCTGCCACGTCGTCAATGACTTCAGGGTCATTCTGGCCGGATCGGCGACCATGGTCGCCAATAAGCGCGCGTCAAAGTTACCACTATTCCACAGCTCAAACGCCAAATCGTGATCCACTTTTATTTTTTTGACAAGCTTATTAAGGTCGCCGAATTTGACCCCAAACATAGGCCCGACGCTGCCATGCCGGGTGTATGTTTTACGAGTTTGGGCGCTGCCGAAGGACTCAAGGTCGGTCATGACTTGTGCAAATTCCATTAGTCCACCATAGGTCAAGGCGTCGTTATTGGGAATACTATGATGGTGCTCAAAAATGAATACTCACGAATTGGAATTGAAAACCGCTTATTGGGACGACCCTGCCGCGCGAAACGCCTTTAAGGAGTTCATGATGAGCATTCATGGCCTCGATTTTTCAGTTTGGGAATCCGCTGGATTTTGGGATGACGCCTACACCCCATTTTCCTATTTTCACAACGGCGACGTCATCGCTAGCGTTTGCATGTACATGCTCGACGCGGTCATTGATGGCCGCCCGAGCAAGGTGACGCAAATTTCGGGGGTCGGCACTTTGCCGCAATTCCGCCGCCAGGGCTTAAATCGGCGACTGACTGACATCGGGCTGGAATGGATAGAGGGTAAGCAGGTAGGGGTGTTTTTGTTCGCGGATGCACCGGCGATTCCGTTTTACGAAAAGTGTGGGTTTGAGGCTTTGCCGGATTACGCGGAGTGCATCGAGGTTGAATCCACCGTCAGCCGCGGCGGGGCGGTTAAATTGGATTTAGATCGACCGTCTCACATCGATTTAATCTTTGACGTCGCCCAGCGGCGCGCTCCCATTTCACGAAAATTCGGCATACTAAATCCAAAGTTGGTGATGTTCCACGCACTGTATTTATTGCGTGATTTTGCTTTCCAAATACCAGAGCTCGATTGCGTCATCTTCTGTAAGCGCGATGGCGAACGCTTGCAGATATTCGATATTCTGAGTGAAGAAATTCCACCTTTTGAGCAGCTCTACCCGTATATTTGCGATGTTCATGATCGGCGCGTAGAGTTTTACTTTCACACCGATCAACTTGAGCTCAAATCGGTGCGCATTAAAGTGCTCGAAGGGAATAATTGCTACGTTCTCCCTCCGTTCCCAATGAAAAACGTGGTGTTTCCATTCACATGTAAAGCCTAGGGCGACGAAATCCCGCCGCCATCAAACCTAAGGAGGGTAGTGAACCCAAAGGTTTTCATTTCGATTTAGTACAAACATGAGTGAAAAAGCAAATTCCAACAGCAAGAAAATCGTGCGCACCGGAGTCAGTTTTGGCGCAGTGCTGGCCATCGCCATTTCGTGGAGTGCAAATAAATCTGTGCTTTGGGCAATCATCCATGGTCTGTTGTCGTGGTTTTACGTTATTTACTTCATTTTGACTCGGGCGGGCTAATAGAAACTGGGTTCAGCAACGTTTACTGGGACGAACTACGAGCTGCGGCATGGGTGCACTTGATTACCTCTATTTGTAACGCGATCAATATGTTTTAGTTTTCGGCACTCCAATACGTGGGCTTAGCGTCGGCCCTAGCTTACTCTTAATATAGCCCAGGATGGCTCATCTGCCCCTCGTGATCCTAGCTTTTGCCGCCGGTCGGGCTGGCATTCCCGACGCTCAAGAACCCACTTCGGCGCTACAGCGCATTCAGGCTTGGGAGCAGCATCAACAGATGGCGCAAGATTCGCCGTTTCGCGATTTGCGTTGGCGCGAGGTCGGCCCGAAATTTCAAGGCGGGAGAATTGAGGCCATTGCTTGGTCGGTGCAGCAGCCGCAGACCATTTATTTGGGAATTGGATCGGGAGGTGTGTTTAAAACCAGCAATGGAGGCCGCACGTGGACGTCGCTATTTGACCGCGAATCGACAACGGCGATTGGCAGTTTGGCGGTGGCGCCAGCCGATCCAGAAACGGTTTGGGTGGGCAGCGGAGAAACCCACCCGTCAGGAACTTCTTTTGCTGGCACAGGGATTTTTAAGTCCACCGACGGGGGCGGGACTTGGCAAAACATGGGGCTGCACGATTCTCACCACATTGCGCGTGTGCTGATCGACCCGCTGGATTCGAATACCGTTTATGCCGGGGTGATGGGGCATCATCGGTCCAATAATGCGCAGCGCGGCGTCTACAAAACCGTCGATGGCGGCCAAAGTTGGCAGCAAATGCTATTCATCAGCGATTCCGTTGGCGTGGTGGATTTGGTCATGGATCCACAGGATTCGGCCACCATTTACGCCGCAACTTGGGATCGACGTGGAGATAAAAGCGGTCTGCACAAGTCGATGGACGCCGCCAAAACTTGGGCTAAGTTGGAAAACGGCTTGCCTGCTGGTGCGGACACCGGTCGCATCGGTTTCGACGTATCACGAACTCAAAAAGACCTGATCTACGCTTTGGTCGTCAACCGCAGCCTATCCTCAGGCCGACGTCCGGGCGGTGCCGAAGTTTATCGTTCTGAAGATGGCGGCAAGAGTTTTGACCGCACGCATAAGGATCCGTTGGCGACCTGGATCGGTTGGGATTTTTGCGACCTACGCATTGCACCCGACGACGGTAATCGCATTTATGTCTGCGGAACTCACCTATTGATTTCGCAGGACGCGGGCAAGTCCTTTCAGCGCGCGGGTGAAAAAATCATTCGTGTTCATCCACATCAAGCGAAGGTGTTGCATTTAGACATGCATGAAATCGTATTGGATCCAGCAAATCCAGGTCGGGTTTTATTAGGCACGGATGGCGGACTGTTCATTTCAAAGGACCACGCAAAATCCTGGTTGCATATCAACAATTTACCCATAGGTGAGTTTTACACCGTGCATCTAGATATGGAAAAACCCTACCAGGTTTGGGGCGGCACTCAAGACAATGCGTCGCTGTTTGGCCCCAGCACTTACCTGGTTGACAGCGTCTCGCCCGACCCTTGGCAGCACGTATTCCTAGACCCATGGGGCGGCGGCGACGGCTTCGTGACGCTGCGCGATCCCACTGATTCGAGGGTGGTTTACGTAGAGCAGCAAAATGGAGCAATGCGGCGTAAGCAGTTAAACGCAGACGCCGCATCGGGCAAAGGAGATCGTTGGATTAAGCCAAAAGCGGCTAAGGACGAAGCCCCGCTGCGGTTTGCGTGGAACACTCCCTTCATTCTTTCGCATCACGATCCTAGAACTGTGTACTGCGCCGCCCAGCGTGTATTCATGTCCACCAATCGCGGCGACGAGTGGACGGCGATCAGCCCTGACATCACCAAACAATCGGTCCTCAGCTTGGCCGAATCTCGTTTGAATCCCGATTTGCTATATGCGGCAAGCGGTCAAGGAGAAGTGCAAATCACCCAAGACCGTGGCAAATCATGGGCGTCGGCCGCGGCAGGCTTGGCCAAAAAACATGTGACTAAGGTATTGGCCTCACAACATGCCGAAGCTGTCGCATATGCTTCTTTGACCGGAACCTATGGCGATGATTTCCAGCCCTATTTATTCCGGACCGCTGATTTTGGACAAAGCTGGCAGACTATTCATGCCGGCCTGCCCGCCGAACCTATTTATACGATTAGCGAAGACCCGGTATACGCCAACATTCTCTTTGTAGGTACCCAAGCCGGCGTTTACGTGACCATGGACAGCGGAGCAAGCTGGATTTCTCTGTGTAATCAATTTCCATCGGTGCCGGTTTTCGACCTGGCTGTGCACCCACGTGATCATGAATTGGTTGCCGCCACACATGGCCGCAGCATATTTATCCTGAATTTGCAACGAATTCATGCGGCTGTCGCCAAGCAAGCATCTGAGCAAAATTCGTCGGGCACGGATAGCCTTAGAAAATGAGCCCGCACCCACCCAGCATCTTTAATGACGTCATCGGTCCCGTGATGCGGGGTGCTTCCAGTTCGCATTGTGCCGCTGCATTGCGCATTGGACGAATGGCGCGGTCGATGATGGCTGGTCAGATTGACAGCGTTTTGGTTGAATTTGATACCCGCGGGTCCTTGGCCACCACGCACCAAAGCCAAGGCTCCGATATGGGTTTGTTTGGAGGGCTTTTGGGCTGGGAGCTGACCGACGAGCGACTGTTGAACTACGAATCTGGAATGGAGCAATCAGGCATTGACCTGCGCATTGACATCACTCCTTTTCCGACCAACAGTCCAAATATTTACAAACTGACGCTGGCCAATGAGTCCGGACAACACGAACTCATCGCCGATTCCACCGGCGGCGGCATGATTGAAATTCAGTCTGTGGATGGGGTGGCGCTTTCCATGATTGGCGATTGCCATGAGACGTTAATCTTCCATGAGGGAGATTGCGCTGCATTGCACACCAAGTTGGCGCAACATTTCGACCCCAAGCAAATCTTGCTTCATGCCGCTGGCAAGGTAATCGAAATCAAAGGCCAGTGTTTCCTCGATGCACAAATTCAGGCTGAATTACGCCGCGAATTTGCGATCCAACATTGGTTGGAATTGGAGCAAGTTCTGCCGGTGGCCACCCCGCCGTACATGCAAATTCCTTTCCGCAGCTGCGAAGAAATGTTGGCCTTTAATGGCGACGCCGAGCGCGACCTCTGGCAGCTCGCAGTCCTTTACGAAGCGGCACGCGGTGGCAAGTCCGAAGAAGAAGTGCTGCAGCACATGGAGAAAATTATCTTGATCCTACAGGAGTCAGTAGAGATAGGATTGGCCGGCACAGAATATTCCGACCGCATCCTTGGCCCTCAGTGCGGATCCTTCCGCGAAAAAATGGAGTCGGGCGGATTGTTGGACTCCGGCATGCTGAACGAAATGATCTTGCAAATCACGGCAATGATGGAGGTCAAAAGTTCAATGGGCGTCATAGTCGCCGCGCCGACGGCCGGGGCTTGCGGCGCTTTGCCGGGAGCCGTGTTGGCCGCAGGTAAGGTGCTTGGATTGGGTCTACGCGAAATGACCCATGGCATGATGGCCGCCGGAATGATCGGGACTTTCATCGCAACTCACTCCACCTTCGCCGCGGAAAAAGCAGGTTGCCAAGCGGAGTGCGGAGCGGGTTCGGGAATGGCCGCAGCCGCTCTGGTCGGCATGGCGGGGGGGAACTTGCACCAAGCCCTGGCCGCTTCTTCGATGGCGTTGCAGAACATGCTGGGCCTGATTTGCGACCCCGTCGCTAACCGCGTGGAAGTTCCCTGCTTGGGGCGCAACGTGCTCGCTGCAAGCAACGCGATTTCATGCGCCAACATGGCAATCGCCGGATTCGACGCCGTGATTCCGCTCGACCAAGTCATTCATGCTATGGATGGCATCGGTAAAACCATGCCATGCGAATTGCGCTGTACCGGTTTGGGCGGACTTTCTGTCACCAAAGCCTCCAAACAGGTTGAAGCCGACCTGAAAAAACGATGCTGTACCTGAGTGGATCCGACATACGCAAATGCCTGAGCTGCAACGCCGCCATGGACGCGGTTGAAGTTGCGCTGGATATTCAAGAACGAGGCACCTTTCAAATGCCGGATCGTTTGGCGATGTCATGTGGTGATGCTGGTGAACAGCTGCTGTTGATGCCAAGCCGGACGGAGTCTGCACTTGCAACCAAACTGGTAAGCGTCTTTCCCAAAAACCGCGACGTCGGCAAGGCGGTGATTCAGGGTTTGGTCGTGTATTGCGATCCCAATACTGGTGAGATTCTCGCCTTAATGGATGGCAGCACCTTAACCGCGATGCGCACCGGTGCGGTTTCGGGCGTCAGCATTCGCCATTTAGCAGCAGAAAATACGTCGACTTTGGGATTGATCGGTTGTGGCGTGCAAGCTTACGACCAGGTTTTACACGCATGCGCGGCGCGACCGATTGAGCGCGTGCTCTTGCTGGATCGGTCGCCCGCCTCGGTCCAGGCGTTGACTGACAAGTTGAGTGGTGCTCTGCCAACCATCGAAATCACGGCTGCCCCCTCTTTGAGTGCCCTGACTCGGGAAAGCCAAATCCTTATCACTGCAACCACCGCACGCACCCCGGTGTTTCCCAACGACCCAGCTCTTTTTGAAAACAAACATTGCATCGCAATCGGGTCCTTTGAACCCACCGTTCGCGAATACCCCGACGCCATTTTTTCGCGTACCTCCAAAGTTTGGGTAGACGCGCCTCACGCTCAGGTCGAATCCGGTGAACTCGCTATTCCCATCGCCGACGGCATTCTGCAGGCGGAGCAAATCATGACCTTGGGGGCACAAATTGCCTCTCAATCGGCGCCCGAGCTAGGTGAATTCGACTGCACTTTTTTCAAGTCTGTAGGCATGGCTTTGTTCGATTTACAAACCGCTCAGGTGGTTTTTGCCAAAGCTCGAGCCGCTGGATTGGGCGTGGTTCTGGGGTGAGTTTCGGCGGCTAAGTTCGTGTTCGTAAAAGCGAATGTCTGCTACAGTAGAAAGTCGCTTTCCTCGGAAATCCTCCAAAATCCCATCCCCATGCGCGCATCAGCTCCTACCCCCGGTCTGCTTACCCTACTTTTACTCCTGCTCAGCTTCGGCTTGAGTTCCGCGTCCCTCGTGGCCCAGGAGAAAGACTCTAAAAAAGCCGACGCCGAGTCCGCAGCAAAAAGCGAGACCGAACTGACGTTGGAAAACCTATTTCCGGACAAAGGTCTGTTCGGCCCATCCGCCAGATCGGCCGCCTTTTCCGCCGACGGCCGCTACGCAGCTTGGTTGTACCGACCTTACGTTGAGCGTCGGCATAGCAACGACCTCTATGTGATGGACATGGAGTCCGGCAAGGTGCAACGGATGACGTCGGTGGTGGCGTTGGCGCCGTTCCAAGCTTCCACCCGCAAGGTGAAGGAAGACCGCATCAAAAAGGCCAAAGCCAAAGCTAAAAAGGATGGCGAAAAAGACGGCGCTGAAGGGGAAGGCAAAGAGGGCGACGCCAAAAAGAAGAGCGGCAAGGGCGACGCCAAAAAGAAGCCGGGCATCGAAGATCTACTCGGCAACGTAGTCGATGAAGACGATTTTGAAGATGAAGACGCGCCTCGCTATGGCGGCGTGAGTTCCTTCGAGTGGTCGCCGACCGCAAGCGAAATGCTGGTGATGTCAGGCGGTGATATTTACCGCCTGGTCATGGGTGAAAAAGGGCTCAAGCGGTTAAGCAAAACCCAGGCTCGCGAGCGCAGCGTGCAATACCTGCCCGACGGTTCCGGCTACACCTATCGCACCGAAGACGCATTGATTCGCGTTTCTTTCGGCAGCCACTTCGTCGAGCAATTGGATCCTAAATTGCCTTCCGGCCAAGAACTTCGCAGTTACGAAATCAGCCCGGACGGAAAGAAGATCGTACTGCTCGCCAGCAGTGGCGGAGGTCGCGACGAGTCTGGTCGCACAGTGAACATTGCGACGTACGAAGACCGCTTCATGCGCGTGCGCGAAGTGCCACGCACCGTTTCCGACGACCCGATTCGGGATTCCACGACTACGGTTTATTTGTACAAATTCCCAGAGCCATCCATCGAAAATGGTGAATTGGTCAAGGTGTACGAGCACAAGATTTCCGGACCTCGCGATACTTTGGCGACGCCGCAATGGTCGCCCGATTCGTCAAAGGTCGCGTTTTCGATCTTTGAGCAAACGTCGGGCCATGTGAACATCATGCAGGCGGAATTCCCGGAAGAGCCTAAGAAGGATGAAAAAGGGGAAGACGGCGACAAAGGCAAAGATGGTGCTGGCAAAGACGGCAAAGCCAAAAACGACAAAGGCAAAAAGGAAGAAAAGGAAGTCGAAGAAGAAGGGGGTGGGCGTCGGCGCGGTGGCTTTGGCGGTCGCGGCCGTTCCGGCTCTGGCGACGAAATAAAAGACAATCCAGCCAAGGTGGTTTACCGATTCTTGCACCATGGTGGACCGACCACTCCGCGCATGATTCGGCCAGAATACTTAGCGGACAGCCGGCGCATGATTTTCCTGACCGAGCAATCTGGTTTCCGTCATCTGTCGGTATTGGATCCGGTTTACGAGAGCATGGAGCAGTTCACGCGCGGTCACTTTGAGGTTTATCCGCTGGATATGCCGGAGCACCGCAAGTTCATGTTTGTGACTTCGACCAAAGAGGATTCGTCGCGCTTGGACGTTTACAAAGTGGACTTGAACGACGCGACCATGACGCGGCTTACTCCTGAGTCTGGCACTTACAGTAGTGCTGCGGTAAGCCCGGACGGCAAACACGTAATCGCTACTTTCGTCAACTACGGCAATTTGCGCGAACTGATGCACGTCGACGTTGCTGCGGGCACGCAGAAGGCGATTACCGATTCACACCCTGAGAAGGTGGATGCATTCACCACCGCCAAGCCGGAGTTTTTCACCTACGCCAACCGCCATGGTCAAGACATCCGCGGTCATCTGTTCAAGCCGGAAGGTTGGAGCAAGAACGACAAGCGGCCGTTGCTGATTTACGTTTACGGCGGGCCGCTGGGTACCAGTAAACAGGTTACCCAGGGAAATTACGGTGGCGATTCTTACTTCTTCCCTTGGTACTTGGCGCAGAAGTATGGCTACGTGACTTGCGTGATCGATCCGCGTGGAATGTCCGGCTACGGCGCCTTGTTTGAGAAGGCGAACTTCGAGCAAGTTGGTATTCCGCAAGTCGACGACTTGACGGATGGCGTTAAATACATGATCGAAAACTTGGGCGTAGATCCAGATCGCGTCGGCCTTCATGGTTGGAGCTTTGGTGGTTTCCAAACCCAAATGTGCCTTTACACCGAACCCGATGTTTTCTCGGTCGGCATTGCTGGTGCCGGGCCGACTGAGTGGGAAAACTACAACTCGTGGTATTCGACTGGAACGATTGGTAATAGCCGCGAAGGTGAAACTGACCTGAAGAAATACTCGTTGCTGCCGCTAGCGAAAAACTTGGAAGGCAAGCTGTTGCTGGTCCACGGCATGGAAGACAGCAACGTGCTCTACCAGGACACGGTGCGCGTTTACGCCGAGCTGCTGGAAGCTGGTAAAGAAACCAACGTCGAGCTGTTTTTGGATCCGTCCGGTGGCCATGGTTTAGGTGGGCACGTCAAGCGAGTGGGTCGCTACCGCAAGTACGAAGAATTCCTGCTCCGCACCCTAGGCGACGGTTTGGCTGCGGCTCCACACTAAGCAAACTGGCCAAACTAGACGTCAAAGCTTGCTCGGGTAGAAATTGACCCGGCTGAAATCGTAACTAGGTTTCAACCGGGTCATTCTCATGAAATTCCGATCAGCCTTCACTAAACGCCACCTGCAGATTTTCTTAGCATTGCCCGCAGGGCTATTTCTGTTCACTCTGTTCTTCAGCGGCTCTTTCTCAGCAGCATTGATTACTTTATCCGGCCCTTTCGCCGGCGCCTTTGAACGAGATTGGCAATCCTGTTGCGCCGAATATTCTTGGTTTTTGGCATCTTGCGTGGTTCCTTTCGCTCTACTTGGCGGCGTATTTCAGGTCGTTCTAAAGCCGAGCAAGAAGTACAACCTATTGCGATATGTCATTTGGGGCCTAGCACTGATCCCGTGGTATGCCTCGGGTTGGTTTTCGATTATGCACGCAATAAGTTGAGCGGCCAAGGCCTTGTGCCCAAACGGAATGCCGCAACAATGGAGGCATGCAGGTCGAATCCCTATACGCCAGAATTTGCCAATTGCCGCTCTCCGTGGAATCGGTTACGTATGAGGCTAAACAAATGGAAACTGGTAGTGGTTGGATGCGATCCACGACTACAGTGGTTTTGCATGGAGCGGGTTATGACGGTCGGGGCGAGGATGTGACCTATAGCAATGAGGAACAGCAGTCTTTTTGGGATGCGGCGCCGGAAATCCCTCAAGCTACGTACGCCAATTTTGAAGCTTACAGCCGCTCATTGGACGCTCTCGATCCGTACCTTTTTGCGACCCCTCCGGCTCAAGCTAGCGCACGGCTTTATCGGCGGTGGGCGTTTGAAAGCGCAGGTTTGGACTTGGCGCTGCGGCAAGCGAACACCAATTTAGCCGAGCTGCTGGCGCTGCCATACCGCCCGATGCGTTTTGTTGCGTCCACCGGCTTGGGCAATCCTCCTTCCACCTCGCCTTTGCAAGAAAAGCTAGCTGCCAGCCCTAATCTAGAATTCAAAATCGACTACTCAGAAGGCTTCGACGACGATTTCCTCAAGCGCTTGACTGCATTCAAAATCGCCTGCATCGATTTCAAAGGTCATTACCACGGCGAGTTCAGCGGCCCACCGGTCGACGTCGAACGCTAGGCGGCCGTCGCCAATGCACTCCCCAATGCAGTGCTTGAAGACCCCGGTTTCGCCGGTTTGCCAACCCTATCGACGGACGTCGCCCGCTTGAGCTGGGATTACCCAGTCAAAGCACTGGCCGATCTCATCCAGCTGCCCAAGACTGGTTGGTTGAACATCAAACCGTCCCGATTTGGTTTGCTGAGTGAATTATTGCGCACACTCGAATACGCCCAAGCGCTTGGTTTGAAACTTTACGGCGGCGGTCAGTTTGAGCTTGGAGTCGGTCGCACCCAAGCGCAACAGCTAGCCGCGCTGTTTTATCCTGATGGCCCAAACGATCTTGCCCCGGCCGATTTCAATATGCTGGAGTTGTTGGAGCTGCTGCCAAGTTCACCGCTCACCGTTACCGATGGCGTCGGATTTGGTTGAGCGGCGTTTCGTTAGTTTTCTTCGGCGAAATAGTCTTCCACCGCGGCTGCATCCAAACGCAGTTCAAAAATTTGCTCACCGCCACTGTCTAGCACCTCAAACTTTGGAGCATCTTTGTCCTTTGGGAACGTACTCGATCTTTCGCTACCGTCGGCGAGAACCCGGGAAATATCGACCTGGGCAGTATAGGTGCCAGGACTTGGAAAGTGGATGTGGAAGACGCCTTGGTCGTCAGGGCTGACGTCCCAAAGGTCGAACTCAGTCGCGGTATCGCTGCTGGGACTTAGCTGCAAAATTGCGCGACCATTTCCGGCCAGCAAGCTCGCTGGCACGATTCTCACCTGCGCAGCCAAACCTTTTTCGAGTTGAAATATACTCTCTCCAGGGCTATTGACCTGACCTTGAAATTTGCGATGGCCCATCCCGACGGCGGTGAAGTTAAATGGCTGCAAGGGCAAAATAAATACGCCTTTTCCGTCCCAAAAACTGCCGCGGGCTAATTCACTTCCATCCGGCATGGCCAAATCAAGGAGGGTGATTTCCACTTGACTCATCGGCAACTTTTTGTGATTCAAGAACTTCAAATAGTAGCGACCTAATTTTCCTCGCAAGTCGATGGCAGCCAATCGCGGGTCACCAACTTCGCCATACCCTACCGCACGGACTTGCTCAATGGTGGCAACGACCGCACCGCTTTCTTGATCCGTGATGTAGACGGTTGCCGGTAGTGCATTGGGGGTCAAAACCTCAAAGTTGCCGTCGTCGTCGCAATATTTGCTGGGCCAGGTCCAGGAACGAGTTACTTTTCCGCCCTCGCTCTGCACCCCGATTTTGGCCACGAGCATATTCGCTGGGATGTCCTTGTCGGTTATAACTTTGCCAGAGATGCGGAAAGTAGGGTCGAACTGAACGATCAAATCACGTGTTCCCGGTGTGGTCAAGACTTCTTTGTTTAACCCGCTGCGGTGACTCACATGCAAACGAATTTGCGCCGCTTCTGTGGCACCGAGAATCTCAAAACTGCCGTCGCTTTTGGTTCTCGGCAATCGACCTCCAATGCTTGGAAACAGGCCGTCGCTAGGTACCGGCGTGGTGTAAAGGGTGGCGCCCGGCTGTCCTTTACCGTGTTCATCCAATACGCGCCCCGCTAGCAAAATGGGCTCTTCCGCCAAGTAGATATCACCCAAGTCTTGCTCGCCCGGTTGTAGATCCGGTGGCACTTCAAATCGTTTGTTATATTCGAGGCCCTCTTTGGAATATATGAACTCCATGGCCATCGATCCTGGAACTTTTCCGTCGATCAAATGGGTGACGATGTATTCCACCCTGCCCTCGTCATCTGTTTCAATTTCGGCAAAAGTTTCGATTCCAAAATTATGACCGTCAACGTAAATCTTGGTCATAATTTCTTCGTTTGCAAGCGGCTCGTTCGGTGGAATCAGCAAGCGAAATTTAAGCAGAGGACGCAATTCCTTCATCCAAATCGTCGCTTCAACATTTTGCTGCGCTTTGCTCGGGCCCACAACTTGGGTTTGATAGGGGCGTCTACTTTTATCCATCCAAGCGGCTACATCCAATTCCAAACCAATGCCGACGAAGGGAAACAGCGCTATTCCGTCGTGTGCGGTGCCATGCCCGGTTCCGAATTCCGGTTGCGGGGTCAAGCCTTCGATTTTGCTCCAAAAATCAGGTTGATCGGCTTTAGTTTGAATCAAACAACGAGTGTCCGGGCGGTGTAAGGAGCCGTTGACATCAAGCAGCTTAATGGTCAAAGATCCATAAGGACCGACTGTATAGTCAAGCGGTTCCTCGCTAAGACTGGGTGGGTCCAGAATCAATTTTTTAGCATCAACAAATGGTGCCGCCGATCGCACAATAAGTTGCTGTAGATTGTCCGCGTCAGGAATACTGGTCGAAACGTGATGAAAGGACGCAATTCCATCTTGGCCACTGTGAGCAAATTGCAATTCCGACGTCCAGTCTTCGTCGGATTCCAGTAAAACCATAGGGAAGTCGGAGAGTGCTTTGCCTGCCTCGTCATGCACAAATACTTTGACCGTGACGATCTTGTCTAGAGTGATGGTCGCGTTTGTATCGATTGGAATCGCAGGTAAAATGTCATCGGCATAATTGGATCCATCGCGCGCGAATATGGCAATGGGTTGATTGGGAACACGCACTTTCGCCAAACCCTTGAGATCGGTGGTAAATGCTTGCCCTTCGGTTCGAAGCAACTCTTCACCATTGATGCCTTTGCTAGTCCAGTCATTAAAGGTGTCGATGTTTTGCGATTTTTCTAGTGCCATCCAATAGCCTTGCACCTGTATTGCAGGCTCGCCGGTTTTGGCATACACCACCCGTATCGAAAGCATATGTGAATCGGTAACGGGTACTACATTGCTGGTGTCTTCGTCCGCCGTAGTGCGTTCGGCTTTAGGGGTTTCTCGCAGTACACCTTCATTTGGATCAGTCTGGGCAGGCGTAAGAACGTCTGCTTCGTTGGTTATGGAATCGGATCCCTGGGGGACAGGCTCTTGATTCGGATCACTCCAAAAAACGACCACGCTTACCACGACTGCAAGTAAGATCAGAATAATGAATGGCTTTGATTTCATTGGGCTACTTGTTTAAAACTGACCATGTCTTCTAACCAATCCATGTCGCCGAAACAGAGATTTCTTTTCGGGCGCATCTTTCCACTTCCATTTCTCTTGGTCGGCATTTTCATTTTTGGGATTGGGATGCGCGACGTCATGCGAGCCAAAGATAGCAAAAATTGGCCAACGACCGTTGCAACGGTGCAGAAATCTGTTGTCAAAACCGATGTTGGTGAAGAAGGAGGATTTTCCTATTCCGCTCTGGTCCTTTATGATTTCGAAGTCAATGGATTCGGGCACAGTGGAGATCGAGTCACTTTTGGTGATTTCGGTTCCGGTGATGAGGAGCGAGTGAAGGAAATAGTCAAGCGGTACCCGGAAGGTACCGAAGTCAGAGTCTATTTCCATCCCAATGACCCCGACCTATCTATATTGGAACCTGGTCTTACGGCACGTGCTTGGGCGATACCGGGATTCGGTTTTGTTTTCCTCATTATTGGAATTTTCATGGCCATAATCTTGCCCAGGTTTTTAAAGCCCTAGGCTGATATTACTGGCGATGATGTCGAGGAATTTTCCGGCGTGCAAACTCCTTAGAGCAAAGCCATCGCCTTTGCATTCGGTCACTGTAGTGGCCACTAAAAACTGGTCGAATTTGGCTTTGGATGCGCGCACTTTC
Source organism: Planctomycetota bacterium (assembly GCA_014382805.1). GTDB lineage: Bacteria > Planctomycetota > UBA1135 > UBA1135 > UBA1135 > JACNIZ01. The sequence goes on along the minus strand of JACNIZ010000153.1, from coordinate 332 downwards.
TCGAGCAGATGCTTTGCTTCCAATCCTACGATCTGATGTATGGGAATCTTTCTGGGCTTTTTGAAATCGCCGTCATCCCATCGTGCAAAACTATCCCATGAAGCAACAGTGAGAGATCCAACATACTTTTTGGACATGCCGGAGTAGGTCGTTGCGACGCGGGCGCCAGCGCCAAAGCCGACTAGGTGGAATGAATTTGAAGCTACCGTGTAATCTTTACACAGCTTTTTGAATAGATCCTCCAGAGCATGGTGGGAGGGGTGATTGATCCATCCATTTTTGGGGGCAGCGGCGCAAACAACAATCCAATCCGCCCGCGTGGATTTACCCCC
>JACNIZ010000302.1 GCA_014382805.1 Planctomycetota bacterium | reverse complement strand
GACCTGCCTTTAGAGGTACAGGAGTTGCTTTTTCAAAGTGTGATGCGCTTAGGTTCCCAGCTCGGCTTAAGCGCCGAACAAACCGAAAGCCAATATGCATTTACCGCGCTGCAACGGGTCTTAAAAGCATTGGGCACCTTCGGCCGCTTACTACTCATCGCGCGCTGGGACTACGCGCCCGCAGCTCAGCGCGCGCACGCCCACGCTGGGAAATTACTCGCCGACCTTCCGGGCATGCGCATATTCCGTGAGGTTTGGCAACAGATTGAAGCGCCTTGCCTCAAAGAGTGGCAACAATAATGAAAAGTGCTCTGCTGCTAGCGGCAGGCAAAGCAACTCGCTTGCAAAGTATTCGCGACCAGTACGCCAAAGCGTGCGTGCCCATCGCCGATACTACGCCGCTGAAATTCATGCTGCAGCAACTTGCCCAAGCCGGCGTTCAAGAAGTTTGGATCAACTTGCATTGGAAAGCTGAACAGGTTCGCGAACAAGCTCTACAAGTTGCCGCCGACGGCATGGAAATTCGCTTCATTGAAGAAAGCCAATTACTCGGCACCGGCGGCACCCTACTCGAATGTTACCGACGTCGCGGTTTGCTGCCTGATTTGGTCGTTAACGCCAAAGTATTTTGCGACCTCAACTTTTCCGCCCTGCTGCAACAAGCCCCGGCCACCTTGGTTTTACATGCGGCATCGGCGCTGAGTGAATTTGGAGGTTTGCATTTTGATTCGCGAATGAACATCCGCGGCTTAATGCCAAAATCAGATGCAAAATCAGCGCCAGACGCCGCTGTTTACACCGGCATTTGCCGCCCTGCTGCAGAATGGCTGCCCTATTTGCAGCAGGCGCACGAAGATCTTTCGCCAATCGCAGGCGAGCCGTTGGCTGCACCGATCTTGTGCATGTTGCGTCACGGCATGTTGCCCGCCCTTGGCGACGGCTTGGTTTGCCACGCCTGGATGCACAGCGGCTATTGGCACGAAATCAGCACCCCGGAACGTGTCAAGCAAGCGGTGCGCTGGCGTCGCGAAGGATGCGATTCCCGCCACGTCGAGCTGTAACTCCGCGTTCGTCTAGGTGCTCCAACAACGGCATCAAAAATTTACGTGTAGTGCCAAAGCGGTCACGGATAGCTGGAATATCCAAGCCACCTTGCTGTAATTGATGCACGACTAGGTCGCGTAATTCCTCCACTGCGGCGGCGGCAAAGGCCAAACTGCCATCCACAATGATGACGTCGTTTTGGTCTTGCAGCATTTCCATAACTGCACTTAAACGTACGCCATCCAAGCCGAGGCTTTGCTGAAGTTCGTCGGCCGGCGGCGGAAATAAGGACGCACTTTTCAAGACCTCAAATAAAGCTCGCCCATCGTGAATCCAGGCGGCGTCGGGTTCGGCACCGACGATGTGCCAATGCAAGCCGGGCTGGCGTTGTAGGCCCAAGATCTCCAGGTCGTGATCCTGCATTTTCTGCAGACTAGGAAACTTCTTTTTACCTAGGCGCTCGCGCAACCGCCCGACCGGAATTCGCGTGCGATGCGGGTTGGCATTGCGCCAATGCGCCAAAACCCCTTGCACTTCGCGCGCCATTTGGCCGGCTTGCCCCATGCCCAAAAACCGCCCGGCCGACATCTCGCGCACCGCGCCATTTTGGCAGGCTTGTTGCAATAACATCAAGGTGGCAGCCGCGTCCCAGCCCAAACGAGCCGCGATCGTAGCGACATCCTGTTCGCCAACCCCTGGCTGCTCAAGGTAGCGCACCAGCCATTCCAGGGGCTCATCCACCGCTTCCATAAGGCGTTGCAACGAAGTCCGCTCCGGTTCGTCCTTGCGCCGCAAACGATGCTTGGCAAAGGCTAGAAAACGACCCGCGCCAAGGTTCATGCCAGGGCTAGGCCGACGTAAAAGCATACGCTCGCCTGGCACCAGAGCCATTTCATGTTGCAATTCCAAATCCACCAAAATCGGACCCTCTGCGCTGACCTCAGGTGGTAGAAAAATTCGCCCTTCAACGGCCGCTGTTCCGGCCAGTACCTGCACGTCGGATGCATGCTTAGGGATTTTTACAGTCGGTAATAGTTGCAGCGCCACCCGCAATAGCTTGCCAGCGCGCAAGCTGCCAGGAGCGGCAACTACCGCGCCGCGCGGACAATCTTCGGCATTCAAATCAGGGAGGCTAAGAGCAGTACGCAATCCGGGCTGCGCCACCCCGGCATCGCGACCGTGAATATGCACGCGCCGCACCCGGCTGCTTTTGCCCGACGGCAATACTTGCAGGTTTTGCCCTTCTTGCAAACTCCCAGAAGCACATACTCCGGTAGCGACGGTGCCTGCACCATGCAAAGCAAAACTGCGTTGAACAGGCATCCGGAAAGCATGGGGCATCTGCACCAGGTCGGCTTTGGCGGCCTCAGCCATGGCTCGCAACGCAGCTCGCAATTCTTCCATACCGGCCCCAGAATGGGCGCTCACCGGAAGAATCGGCACGTCCTGCCAGCTAGTCTCCGTGATTAATTCTTCGACATCGATTTGCGCCAACTCGAGGGTTTCTGCATCGGCCAAATCCGCTTTACTCAAGGCAATCAAACCGTGCTTGAGCCCAAGTAACTGCAAAACTTCGAAGTGCTCGCGGGTTTGCGGCATCACGCCGTCGTCGCAAGCGATCACCAAAATTGCCGCGCCCATACCGGTAGCGCCAGCAACCATTTTGCGCACCAGCCGCTCGTGCCCTGGCACGTCGACAAATCCGATTTCAAAGCCGTCGGGATAGGCAGTTTGGGCATATCCCAGGTCCAAAGTAATGCCGCGCTCCTTTTCTTCCTGCCAACGATCTGGGTGGGTACCGCACAACGCCTCAATCAACGCACTCTTGCCGTGGTCAATGTGACCAGCGGTGCCGATGACGACCGGGACGGGTTGCAGTTTGCTCATGGGTGGAAGGATAGAATAGCTTCATGGAGCCGGTTTCCCGATCCTCTGCAAATCCTTGTCTCGAAAAGCCGGTGCTCACTCTGGGCCGCCACTTGAAGAGCGTGTATGGCCACCGCCTGCGCCGGGTGATGCTGGATCTAGGCTTGACTTGTCCCAATCGTGACGGCGGAAAGGGTTACGGCGGTTTGTTTTATTTCACCTCTTTTTTGTGGTGGGATTGCGGCGCCCCACCCCTTCCGTTCTGCGTCAAAAAACGTCACGCACGGAGCAAAACAGAG
>JACNIZ010000013.1 GCA_014382805.1 Planctomycetota bacterium | reverse complement strand
TAATTTTTTAAGGCTAAGATTAACTGCGCTTTGGCGACGTCCAAACGAGTCGCCTTTTTTTCGCCGGTGTAGCGATTGGTTTTGGCGGCGGAATTCATTGATCCACTTAAATCGACGATGAACACGGCGCGATTACTCACCACCGGCAAACCGTAAAAGGAGCCGACGGTTGAGTTTTCTTCCAGTTGCGCTTCGCGTTCTTTGGCTTTGGCAAGAATCTCTTCGGCGGTTGGGAATACAAATCTATCTTTTTCGTTATCCCACCATAATTGCCAAGTGTGACTTGCAGGTCCAAAAGTTTGCCCAGTCAAATCGGCGAGCACATCCACAATGCGATCGCGCATCACCAAGTTTCCCGCAGTCTGCTCGGCAATCATACGCTGAATCAAAACCGGTACTGCCTGCGGCAAACGCAAAGCGCCGACGGTAACCAATGCTTGAATACGCACCGAACGTTCGTTGTCGGCGAGCAACTTAACTAAATAAGGCCACGCCTGACTAGCCGGTAAATGACTAGCAATGGTCGCCGATGCTTGGCGATCCACGCGGTCATAAGATTCGGACAACTGCTCAACGAAACTTTCCCATTTAGGTTCGCCGACCATCATGCGTCCTTTTTCGATCAAAGCGAAATAGCGCAAGGTGGTGTCATTGGACTTCAGCAATGGGAACAATTGTTTGCTATAGCCCTGCGCGCCACGACGGCGTAATTCCAATAAAACGGCGAACACTACGCCAGCATCTTCACTGCGCAGCGACTTCACCAGAATCGGTTGCACTTCCGGTCCAGCAATGGATTGCAGTGCTTGGATTGCACCTTCGAGCAAGGCTGGAGGCACGCGGGTTTGCAACCACGACTCCATGCGTTCCAACAACTGCTTTTGCGGCACCGCTTCCAAACTAGCGGCAAATTTTTCGATGCTGCCCGACGCCGGGATCTTGTAATTCTGTAACAAAATCTCCAAGCGTTTGGAGTCCTTTGATCGACAAAACCCCGGCAGCAACGGCCCGATTGCATAAGCTCGCAGACGGCTTTCTTCCGCCTTAAAAACGATCTCTTGCAAAAACGGATGGGAACTAGGCCCCCACTGCGATAACACAATAACCGCCGCCGTCGCCTGTTGATTTAAACCGGACAAAGCCGACTTTTTCAAATACTTCAGTGCTTTCTGCTCTAACTTGCCTTGGCCGCGAAACGGCAGAAAGCCACGATAGGCAAAATTGTATTTGCGCGACTTTTGCAGCAGGTCATCGCAACGCGCCTTCAGCAAATTAAAAGCTAAATCGGTTTTGAACGAGCCAAGCTCAGTAAACCATTCCCTTTGCGCGTCCTCACCTGCAGCGGCGATTTTTTGCGACACCTTGCGTTCGTCCTGCGCCCGACCGTCGGCAGGAAGCGCGACGGCCGTGAGGAGGATCAGGAGTAGCAGCAAGCTGCGGTTCATGAATTCAGCTAACTATGAAATGGATGCGCTAGCGCTGGCAGTGTGCCACCAAAATGTGCGCTACACACGCAGTTAGTTTTTTGGCTGTAGGCAGATGAATGAATTCATTCGGACCGTGCGCGTTCGACGCCGGACCGAGCACTCCAGTAATGAGGAATTGCGCGGCCGGGAACTTGTCGCCGAGCATGCCCATAAACGGAATGGAGCCGCCTTCACCCATGTACGCGGTTGGGTTGCCGAAATGAACCATCGACGATTTTTCCAGCGCTTCGCCTAACCAATCGGCAAGTGGGGTTGCGTTCCAACCATTTGCGCTTTTGTCCGCGGTGAAAGAAACGTGCGCGCCATACGGGGCATCGCTTTCGAAGATCTTTTTGACTTCGGCGCTGCATGCTTCGGAATCTGCGGTCGGCGGCAAACGGAAACTCAACTTAAATGCAGAAAACGGACGCAAAACGTTGCCAGCTTTAGCCAGCTCTGGCAGTCCACCCATGCCGGTATAAGAAAGCGTCGGACGCCAGGTGCGGTTGAGCACCAGTTGCACGCGGTCAGTTAGCATCGGCTGCACGCCGTCAACGAAGGGGTAGACGGTGTAAACAGCGTCGCCCAAAGTTTCGGCGCAATCCCCAGCTTGTTGAACACGTTGCTCGGGAATGTCAACGTGAAAACAATCCGGCAGTAGCTTGCCGGTGGCAGCGTCTTCCACTCGATCCAACAGCAAACGCATCACGCGCATGCTCGACGGCACGATGCCGGAAGCGTCGCCGGAATGCACGCCTTCGGAACTGACGCGCACCTTCAAGTCGCCAGCAATCATGCCGCGCAAACTCGTAGTACACCACAAGCGTTCGTAATCGCCCGCGCCGGAATCCAAGCAAATCACCAAGCTAACTTCGCCAATGCGGTCGGCCAGGTGATCAATATAAGCCGGCAAATCCACCGAGCCGCTTTCTTCACAAGCCTCAATCAGCACCACGATGCGCTGATGGCTACCGCCCAATTTCTGCACGGCCTCAACCGCAGCCAATGAAGCATAAGCGGCATAACCATCGTCGGCACCGCCGCGACCGTACAGCTTGTCGTCTTCAATCACCGGCTTCCACGGACCAAGATCCTCGCGCCAGCCGACCATTTCCGGTTGTTTGTCCATATGCCCGTACATCAGCACGGTGTCGTCGGACTCGCCGGGGATTTCGATGAACATCACCGGAGTGCGGCCCTCGAGTTGGATGACTTCGAACTTCATGCCTTCAATCGGCCGCTGCTTGCACCAGCCAGCGATGTGCTCGACGGCTTTTTGCATGTGCCCATTGGCTTCCCAATCCGGGTCAAATAGCGGCGAAAGACACGGAAAGCTGATGTACTCAGCCAATTCCTTGGTAATTTCGCGGTCCCAAACACGGTCGATCATGTCGCGGACGGCGGCCGGATCCAATGCAGCAGCTTTAGCTTCCATGTCAAAAGAATATCGCGGCGGCGCGGATTTTTGGGGAGCAACGAAGCTTCAGGATTCGATTGCATACTGCCCGAACTGACCTTACTCTACCCAAGGGACCCAAATGAAATTTAATCACATTCTGCTGACCACCGATCTTTCCGACGAATCCAAGCGCGCTTTTGCGCCCACCTCGGAACTGGCCCTAGCCCATAATGGCCGCCTCCCCCTCCCTCCCCCCCTCCACCACGCGCCCCTAGCCCGCCCCCGACTGCATTTCGCGCAGCCGCCGTCCGATGCAGATGTCTCTCACTTGACGGAATCGGCGCGCAAACGGCTA
>JACNIZ010000226.1 GCA_014382805.1 Planctomycetota bacterium | reverse complement strand
AATTCAGTTACCTTGCGATCAAAGGAGGTGCTGGCGTTTCCCGATTCGTTAATGACTGCTTCGACGGTGGCAGCACACTGCGCCGAGATGAAATTTTGAAAATCACTCTCATTGCCAAAAAAATTCAGGTTAAGGAAATCATTTTCTTTTGGGTCCACCAAAAGCCAGCCGTCTGGGACCCGGATTTGAATTTGGTGATTTTCAGGAGTGCCGGCGGTGGTGACAATCTTGAACGGAAGGAGATGTTCGCTTTCGATAGACATCGATACCCGGCTCCACACCAAAAGTGCGATACCTAGAGCGACTACCTTGCGCCCGATGTCCTCTAAAAATATGGATTGCCAGAATTTCATGCTGACTCTCCCTTGGCGGAAACTTTTGGTTCAGGGCTCTCTGCCGGCGCCGCTTTTTGACCTGTCTCGCGCATGAGGGCTCTTAGACGATCCTCGATTTCCTTGTGTGGAATGGCCTCGTACAAGCGACCGCTACTTGCTATAGAAACGTTGCCCGTTTCTTCACTGACGATGAGCGTGATGGCATCAGTTTCGTCGGTCAAGCCGATGCCGGCCCGGTGGCGAGTGCCCATCCGACGCTGCACGTCGGGATTGGTGGTCAACGGGAAAATACAGGAGGCGGCAACAACTTTGTCACTTTGCACGATGACGCCACCGTCGTGCAACGGGCTGCCAGGGAAGAAAATGGTTTCCAGCAAAATGCTCGAAATATTGGCTTCAAGGCGGACCGCGGATTCGCGGAAGGGCGCTAAGGAAACGCCGCGCTCAAAGGCGATCAGCGCACCAACTCGTTCTCGCGACATGCGCATGGCAGCCTCAGAGATCGTGTGCAGCGTTTCTTCCTGGCTGCGCTTGCGAGTAAAAATTCCGAGTATTCCAGATCGACCCACCCGGGCTAGGCCTTGACGCGTTTCGGGTTGGAAAAGAATAAATAGGATCAGCACTAACGACGGCACGATTTCAGTCAGGATTTTTGCCAAAACTGGCGTCCCTCCATCGATCATCAATTGCAGGCCTTGATATAAAAGAAAAGTGATGACACCAAATGAAGTCAAGCCGCGCAGCAAGCCAAAGCCACGCGTTCCGCGCATAAATCTCAATATCGCGTAAACCGCGATCCACAGCACTAGCACCTCGATGGCGGTGCGCATGGTGATGATGGATGCTAAGTCAAATGGCATGATTAACCAGGTGAATGGGTGGCACTATTGTACGAACGCGTCGAACCGTTTTTTACCTGCCCCAAGCGGGCCGCAACTTCAACCGCGTCCCAATGGCTGGCTTGGTGAAGGCGCAGAATGGCGGCACCCTCGAAGGCACAGCAGGCGGCCGCCCCAGCGCTGCCGCAATCGCGTTGAATGGCGCTGTAATGGGGGAATTGCTCAGCCAAAAAGGACTTTCGCGACGGCCCCAGCAGGAGGGGGAAGCCCAGTGCTCGCAGCGCGCCGACGTCGGCCATGAGCTGGTAGTTTTGCAGTGCCGTTTTGGCAAAGCCGATGCCCGGGTCTAGATAAATATGCGCGCCGCTCAATCCAGCCGTTAATCCTCGGGCGGCAGATTGTGCCCATTCATCGGCGACTTCGCCCATCAGGTCGCGATATTGGCAATGTTGCTGCATCGTCGCCGGTTTGCCACGCATATGCATCAGCGTCGTCGGGCACTGCGCCGCAGCGCATACCGACGCCATTTGTTCGTCGCCAAAGCCGCTGACGTCGTTAATCATGGTCGCGCCCGCTTGAAGACAAGTTTGGGCGACGTCCGCGCTGCGCGTATCGATTGAAAGCGGGATTTGTAGAGGCAGCAGGGCGTGGATTGCCGGGAGCAGCCGATCTAATTGCTGTTGCGCGGAAATTTCGGCGGCGCCTGGCCGGGTACTTTCTGCTCCTAGGTCCAACCAGGCAGCGCCTTGGCTGATGGCGAGTTGAGCTTGTTTTACCACTAGGGCAATCGCGACGGATCGATCGGCATGCATTAGTTGTCCGCCATCGGAAAACGAATCCGGAGTCAAATTCAAAATGGCCATGAACTGCGGCGCAGGTGGGAATTGCGCCAGGGCCTGTCGGCCGAGCCAAATGCGCGCGGCTATCCACTCCGACATTTGCGGGAGGAATTTTTGTGCCGAATGGAATTCAGGCTGCCCGGCCCGGCTTTGCCACCAACTTTGCAGCGCCTGCCAATCCACCCGGTAGGCCACCGCTCCATCCGCCAGTTCGGCGCCGGGTTCTAGTCCAATACTCGCCAGTTGAGTCGCCCCATTCGCAGGAGGCTTTGGGCCTCGCCACATGCCGTCTGCAAGTGGCAGGGCGTGGTGAGGCAATTCAAAGCCTTGCAAGTGCCACGGGCGCGTTGTGTCGGGGCCCATGCGCTTGCCGAATCAGGCAGGTTCGCTACCTGGTCTAGGCGGCAACGGCGGTGCCGGAGGTGCTGGCGGAGGCGCACTCGGTCGCGTTCCCAAGTTCGGCGTCACGGTTGCAGTCGGCTGACTAGGCGGTAATGGTGGCGGCGCGGGTCCCGACTGCTGACGGAGTTCCTCAGCAGGCGTGCCGTCGAACAAGGCATGCACTTCTAGACCGGACAGAGTTTCGTAAATCAACAAGCCATTGGCTATGCGATCCATCGCGTCGCGGTTCTGATCAATCAATTGGTAGGCGCGGTCATGGGCCTCACGAATGATACGCTCGACTTCGGCGTCAATGCGGCGCGAAGTTTCTTCGGAGTGGTCATGGCCAACCCCAAATTCATTGCCGAGAAAATCGTTGCCGTGGCGCTCAGATAAATTGATTGGACCAATTTCGTCCGACATGCCCCAACTGGTCACCATGGTGCGGGCCATTTGGGTGGCGTGTTGAATGTCCGAACTGGCGCCCGAGGTGATGTCATCGCAGAAAACTTGTTCGGCGATGCGTCCGCCGTAAGCTACTGCCATTTGATCCAACACTTGGTTGCGAGTCAGGTGCAGCCGATCCTTTTCTGGCAGCATCATGGTCACGCCCAGCGCCATTCCACGTGGAATGATGGTGACCTTGTGCAACGGCTCGGTGTGTTTGAGCAGCACGTTGACCAACGCGTGGCCGGCTTCGTGATAGGCTGTAATGCGTTTGTCTTCCGGCTCCATGACGCGTGAGCGTTTTTGGCGGCCGAAGCGCACTTTATCGCGGGCCTCCTCCAAATCTTCTTGGCGTACATAAGCGTGTTCACGCATTGCCGCCAAAATTGCTGCTTCGTTAGTCAGTGCAGCCAATTCGGCACCAGAGAAACCCGGCGTGCCTCGCGCGATGTCGGAAAGATCAACCTCAGGTGCCAATTTGATCACTTTGGCGTGAACTTTCAATATTTGCTCGCGTCCGGCAACGTCGGGCAAATCGATCACGATCTCGCGGTCAAAGCGGCCAGGGCGCAGCAATGCAGAATCCAGTACGTCTGGCCGGTTGGTTGCGGCGATTACGATGATGTTGACGTCGGTGCCGAAGCCATCCATCTCTACCAAAATCGCGTTCAGCGTTTGCTCACGCTCATCGTTGCCTCCGCCCATACCAGTGCCACGCTTGCGGCCGACGGCATCAATTTCGTCCAGGAAGATGATGCATGGCGCGGACTTGCGCGCCTGTTCGAACAAATCCCGCACCCGGCTGGCGCCAACGCCGACGAACATTTCGACAAAGTCGGAACCGCTAATCGAGATAAACGGTACGTCGGCTTCACCGGCTATAGCTTTGGCCAACAGCGTCTTACCAGTGCCCGGTGCGCCCACCAGTAAAACGCCACGCGGAATCCGTCCGCCTAAGCGCTTAAACTTTTCTGGACTCTTCAGGAATTGCACGATTTCTGAAACTTCCTCTTTGGCTTCTTCGATGCCCGCGACGTCGCTGAAGGTGACGCCGGTGCGGTTGTCCGCGTTGTAAAGAGTGGCGCGGGAACGACCAAAGTTGAGCAAACCTTGGCCCTGGCCGCGGGCTTGGCGCGACATGAACCACCACAGGATCAAAATGAACAGGAACAGTGGCCCGAAGGTCATTAGGAACATGGTCAGCCCACTCGGCTGTTTTGTCGACAGCGGGTTCACCAAGTCGAAGGGAATCTCTTTGATTTCCGCACCGGCACCAGCCAGCAAGTCATAAGCGGCCTTTAGATCTAAGGTGTGGCCCTGGCCAACCAATTCGGCGTAGTGACTGCCTTCGGAATCCACGTAATCAATGAATAAGCGTTGCTTGCTCACCGACATCAATTTGGGCTCACTTGGATTCGACGGCTGCTTAACATTGAGCAGGAAAGCCTCGGTGACTCGAACGGCGCTTTCTTGCAAACGCTGTTGGAAATCACTCAAGCGAATCGGCTTGGCTTGCAGTTTTTGTGCCTTGGCCTGCAGCATGCGCACTTGGTCGTGCATCATGGAGGTGTCATGGACCGTGACGGTAAAACTTTGCGGCTCCGGGCGCTTTGAATTCGGCTTCAACATGCCGGAGAATTCAGCATGGTCCTCGGCCACCACGCTGGAAACTTGCCCGGTATAAAGCTCATAGAGCAGCATGTCTTCCGAAATCTCACTGCTGTTCGATTCGCTCCCTTTGATGGCCAGAACTACCAAGACAACTATGAAAATTACCGCAAACGGAACCGACGACCGACGCTGGCTCGGGTCACCTTTAGGCTGGTTTGAGTTAGGAGGTTGTTCGCTCATCGTTCGTTTTCTGCTACCGCTAGACCGGACCCAAGTTCCATTGCAATCTGTTCCGCCATCTCTTGAAGGATTTCATCGATGGCGCTGTATGCACTTTCGTCGGTGGTGGTCAAAAATTCTAAATCCCGGCTAATTTGCCCGCTCTGGAGCACGCTTCCGTCTGCTTGTTCTAAGGCCCAATCCATGGTGATTCTGCCTACACCCAAAGTCGTTCCGCCTTGCCGATTATTAACCCCGGAAGAGCGCCGAATATCGGAAACTTTGGTGCGAAGCAAATACTTATAGGTCGGAGCATCGGAAAGCTCTACGTCGTATTGCTGTTGGATTTGGGCGCGCAATGCATGGGTTGCACTGGCTTCCACTCCGCGCCACCGCGATTTATTTACCGTCGTCGGCACGCTCAGCTGCTGGCCTCCGCCTAAAGCTGGGTCGATCACTGTGTATGCGCAACTCGCGAGCAACAAGCAAAGCAATGCTGCCGACGCCACGCGAAACGCTGTTTTGGAGATCATGAATGGAATTCTGACTTAGAGGTCCGCCGCCTTTTGGAAGTAATGCGCAGCGGCGTTTTCATTGCCTACCGTTTGGTAGTACTCACCCAGGTATTCGAAATAGCCAACCTCCATGCTTGCAAGCTGTTTCAAAGCTCCTTTGGATTCGTCCAAATAACGCCCATTGGGGTAGAGACTTTGATAATTTTGCAATTGGTGGTAGGAGGCTTGGATCAACTGAATGTTGGTTGCAGCCTTTAGCGCCCGTTTAAATCCACACATGCCCAGACGGAAAGTGGCAAGATCACCCCATTCCGACCCGCGATAGCGTGACAATAGTAGGTGGAAATCAGTGGCAGCCTCTTTGTAGTACCCGTTCTCGTAAGAGTACTCGCCTACGGTTGCCAAGGCTTCAGGCGCCAACGGGCTTTCCGGCGACCAGCCAGCTAAATTTTGCAAAGTAACCCGACCTCGGGACTTGTTGGAAAACAGCCCTAATGTGCGGTGTTCGCCCTGCAACATTTCGTTGCCGGCTTGAAACAAGCGCATTTCTACTTTGCGAGAGTCCTCGCCCGGACCGCGCAATTGCAAGTAGTTTTCGTAGTGACGAACGGCGCGCGTAATGCGCTCGCGCTGCCAGGCGACGTCGCCGGCCAACTTGTGGAAGTCGACCAAAGTGGCGCGGTCTAAGTCTTCACTATCAAAATCGTTGAGCAAGTCCCATGCCTCGTCCCAATCCTCGCGTGCCGCTGCCACTCTCGCCTCATCAAGGGCGGCCGAGGTCAGTGGAATCGGATTGGCAATGGAGCATGCCGTGCTAGCCAAGAGGATGGCTGCTAGTAGAAGTTGGTATTGCTTCACCGGGTCGTTGTGGCTGTAGGGCTTGCTTTGAGGAGCGCGGTCAAAGCCCGTGGTGGGCGCTCCAGGTGGTAGCCGAGAAAATCAGCCAGGATTGTAAGGCAATCGCTCGCCTTCCGCAGTTCTGCCTGGCTAGGCTTTGCGGATTGTGGCGGGGGGGATGCCAGCATCCGCAAATCCTCTGGTTGTAGCCAGTAGGAAGGTCCGTCCGGACGCGGCTCGCCGGCAGCCAGCATGCGCCCTGAAACTACGGAAAACCACCATCCTGGGGTCTTATTCGCCTTTTCTGAAAGAGGGGCAAAGTCCGGTTGCAGGCCCAAGTGGGCGAGTGATTCCTGTAGGCGTCGAACTAGGAAACAGGGTAGGGCGGTGCCTGCAGCAAGCTCTTGAAAGGACTCTACCAAGTGCACAAACACTTTTTGCGACGGAAGTCCAAGCGGGGCCGCCAATTCGGCCAATTCGCCAAGTAAGGCCGCAGCCGCAAGATTGTCGACGTGGTCAGAGAGGCGGGAGAAGCGGTCCACTAGTTCCGCCCGATAAACGGTGTGCATTTCGCGATCGGCGTGACTGCCATAAGTCAAATTGACCAAGGCAAAGGTATCCAGCACTCCGAGGTGGCCGCTTTTCATTTTGTGAACCCCTTTAGCCAACATCGGGACCAAGCCCAAATCTGGGGTCAACGCGTGCACAACTAGCGAGCTCTCAGAATAGGGCCATCGCCGGAGCACTACGGCGAGCGATTGGTGGCGGCTCACGCTGCGTCGGACTCCGGTTGGCTTGGAGTCCGAACCAGGCGCACTTTGCGGATGCGGCGGTCGTCGGCCTCTAAAACTTCAAGAGTCACGCCTTCCAACGGAATGGATTCACCTTCACTAGGAACGTGTCCTAAGCGGTCAAAAATCAAACCTGCCAATGTTCCGTAGGACTCGTCAACCGGCAACTGCACACTAAACTCCTCGTTTAATGAGTCGATCGTGACGCCGCCATCGGCAATGATTTCCAGGGCTGACGCGCGGTGGACTTTGGGTTGGTCGTCTAGAGAGTCGTGCTCGTCTTCAATTTCGCCAACAATTTCTTCGAGCAAGTCTTCGATGGTCACCACACCAGCGGTGCCACCATATTCATCCACCACCACTGCCAAGTGAGCCCGACGCCGGCGCATTTCTTCGAACAGATTGGGCAAACGCACCGTTTCGGGTACAAAAAACGCCTCGCGCATGTGTTCACTCACCGGGTTATTTGCAATAGGGCTGCCGACGGCGATAGCGGCCAGCACATCTTTGATGTGGAACAAACCCTTGATGTGGTCAAAGTCGTCCTCAAACACCGGAATGCGCGAATGGCCTTCTTTTGCGGCCATTTCCAACGCCGCAGAAACGGTCGCGTCCGACGAAATTGCAGTCAAGCCGGTGCGCGGAGTCATGACTTCGGCGGCATCGGTTTCTGGCAATTCGAGCAGGTGGCCAATCATCTTGCGTTCGGCCGGCCCCAGGCTGTCGGTGCGGGCGTGGAGGTAGGCAACTTCAGTAAGTTCGGCCGCCAAATCCTGATTGCGCTCGTGGTCACGCGGACTTGCAATACTGGATAAAGTGCGCTGAATAACAAAAGTAACCGGGGCCAATATCACAGCGCCTATACGCACCACCGGTACTAAAAACAACACAATGCGACGGCTGCGGCCGCGCTGTACTAAAGCTGGTACGCCCTCCAGCATGATGCCGCCAAAAACCACGGCCGAGGTGAAGAACACACCCTTGAAGAAGGAGCTGCTGCCCTCGGCCTGCTGCAATAAAAGCACCACCGCAGCGATCAAGCACATCAAGCGCATTAATCCAGCCGCTGTATGCAGACGTTTTTCAGGTTCGGAGGCTCGCTCAAGCCGTTGCAACCAAGCCTCCGTCAATCCAGCCCCTAAAGTGGAGCGAATGGGGGAGGAAAGCAGTGCGCGTAGCCCGCCGAATAGGGAGCCGACTACCAGCAGAAGAGCAGGAAGTAAGCCGGGGAAAGGGTCGTCAGGCAAGGAATGACAGTATTTTGAGCGGAGCGCCCACCTTTGACTGGGAAAGGGGTGGCGTCGTTGTTCATAATACCCCAGATCTGTCCGACTTGAAGGGTGGAGCCTGGGATCAATCACAATGAGCGAACCGGAAATGACCATGAAAGGAGACGGGGCGTCGGGCTTAATACCTTGCGATGTACTGGTTTTTGGTGCATCTGAAATCCTCACAAATCAGCCTGGGTGTGGCGGAAACAGCATGGCCGTGACCGCTGGCAAGGTGGTGGCGGTGGGCGATGGCAAAGAGTTGCGCCAGCTTTATTCCCCCCGTCAGTTAGTAGACGGGCAGGGCCTGTTGGGGTTACCAGGTTTTTTGGATGGGCACACCCATCCCGCCTTTGCCGTCGGTCGGGCGGAAGAATTCGACTGGCGGGCGCAGGGTTTGACCTACCTTGAAATCGCGGAACGAGGCGGCGGCATTCATTCCAGCGTGCGCGCGGTGCGCAGTTGCGGTGAAGAGCAACTGACCCAAATTGTGGCTGGGCACTTCCGGCGCATGCTTCGTCATGGAACTACCGCTTGCGAAGCCAAATCGGGCTATGGGCTGAGCGTGGAGGACGAATTGAAGTCGCTGCGTGCGATTCGTTCCGCAAGCGCGCAAACGGGCATGACAATTTACCCAACCTGCCTCGCCGCGCATATGCTGCCATTGGAATATAAAGATAGACCTGATAAATACTTACAAATAATTTGCAACGAACTTCTGCCCGCAGTTAAGGAGCAAAAACTGGCCGTCGCCGCCGATATATTCATCGAAACCGGCGCCTTTGACGTCGTCCGGGCGCGCACCTACCTAGAAACCGCCAAGGATCTAGGTTTTGCCTTGCGTGTGCACGCAGACCAATTTGAATCCCTCGGAGGCACCGAGTTGGCTGTGGAATTAGGCGCCCAATCCGTTGACCACCTGGAAGTTTTGCATGACAGCGGCATGGAAGCGTTGGCGATGACGCGCAAGACCTACGTCGGTTTGTTGCCGTCGGTGCCTCACTTCCTGCGCCAGCAGGCCGACGCCCCGGCGCGCCGACTCATCCAAGCCGGGGTGCCCTATTTCGTCGCTACCGACTTCAATCCAGGCTCCAGCTACAGCGCTAGCTTGCCCGAAGCGGCGCATTTTGCCCGAGTTCGGCTCAATTTAAGCGCCCAAGAAGCCTTCCTCGGCATTACTCAACACGCTGCCGCTTCCTTAGGGGTCGCCGACGTCAAGGGCAGTCTGGCGCCCGGCTTCGATGCAGACTTTGTGCTCTGCGATCTACCCGACCTGCATCATCTGGGCTACGGCTTTGGCGAAAACCCGGTGTGGCGCGTATTCGTGGCTGGCAAAGAGCTAAATCTGAGCTAATCGGTCCGAATGCAATCTGCTTCGGCCTGATAGACTGTCCGGCTTGTCATTGCAGCCGACCCCGGTCATGTCAGCCACAATCCCAATCGTCATCGCCTCCGCCGTGCGCACTCCTATTGGGCGCTATTTAGGCGGCCTTAGTTCCTTGCCCGCCGCCGCCCTCGGCGAAGCTGCAGTCAGTGGCGCATTGATGCGCGCTGGCGTGCCTGCGGAGGACGTCGACTTTTTGATTTATGGGCATGGTCGTCAAGCAGGGCAGAAGCCCAATCCAGCTCGTCAGGTGCAAATTCGCGCCGGGATCCCGCAGGAAGCCGCAGCCATGACGCTGAATATGGCATGCGCTTCCGGCCTCAAATCGCTGCAATGCGCCGCTGACGAAATTCGCTTGGGCCGTGCCAAAATTGTGGTCGCTGGCGGCATGGAGTCTATGTCCAACGCGCCGTACATGCTGGAGCGCATGCGCACCGGTTATCGGCTGGGCGACGGCAAAATCATCGACTTGATGTACCGTGATGGCTTCCTGTGCCCCGTTTCGAACATGATTATGGGCGAAACTGCGGAGCTTTTGGCGCAAGAACGCAACATCAGCCGCGAGCAACAGGACGCCTTTGCGCTAGGTTCTCAGAATAAAGCTGAAGCGGCAATCGAAGCTGGGCGTTTTGACTGTGAGCTCGTTCCTGTAACCGTCCCTGGCCGCAAAGGCGACGTCGTCATTGAAGCCGACGAGCACCCACGGCCGGGCTCCACGATGGAAAAACTAGCCAAGCTTGCGCCGGTTTTTGACCGCGAAAAAGGCACAGTTTCCGCCGGCAATTCTTCTGGAATTACCGACGGTGCTGCGGCCATGGTCGTGATGAGCGCTGACGAGGCCGAACGCCGCGGAATTACGCCGTTGGCGGTGCTGCTTGACACCCATGCCGTCGGTACCGATCCGAAGCGCATGGGGCTGGGACCGGTTCCCGCCACCCAACAGCTGCTGGCCAAACATGGCTGGACTCTGGATGACTTCGGTTTGTTTGAATTAAACGAGGCCTTCGCCGCCCAAGTGCTGGCTTGCCTCCAGGAATTACCGATTCCGACCGAACTGCTAAACGTAAACGGCGGTTCCATTGCTCTGGGCCATCCCATCGGATGCACCGGAGCTCGCTTCGTGGTGACTTTGCTCCACGAAATGCGTCGCCGCCAAGTCGATCGCGGCTTGGCGACCCTCTGTGTCAGTGGCGGCTTAGGAATGACGGCCGCTTTCGAACTCTGCTAAATCATGCGCAATCTACTTCTGATCCCGCTGCTTCTCCTCGGTGCTTGTACCAAGGAAGAATCCTCCATGCCTGTCATCGATACACAGGCCGCTGCCCCGCCTCCTGCGGTGGCTACCGACACCACGCCCGCCAACGGCGCGACTCCAGCTGCCAACGACACCGGCAAGGCGTCTGAAAATGCCAAGGCTCAAGCAGCCGCAGCGATGAACGACAAGGCCATTTCCGATGGCACCAAGCCGCTAATCCCGGTGCAGCAAGCTGCTAACCAGCCAAGGCCAGCGTACAAGCCAAAGCGCACCCCTGAGTTTGGTTTCGAAGCTGATGGCTCGATCACCCAGGAGCAACTGGCTGATTATTACGTCGAAATGACCTGCTCATTGGATGGCGAAGAAGTCGGCACGATTGTGTTTGAGATGTGGCCCCAGTTTGCGCCAGGTACGGTGCGTAATTTCCTGCGTTATTGCGACGAAGGTTTTTATGACGGTCTTGGTTTCCATCGAATTATTCGTGCCTTTATGTTGCAGGGCGGCGATCCAAAGGGGGACGGCTCGGGCGAAGGCCCACACGGCAGCATTCGGGCGGAGTTCTCCAACGAACCTGCACGTAAGCATGGTTATGGAGTTCTTTCCATGGCGCGGGGTGGCGGCAACCCGAACTCGGCTTCTTCACAGTTCTTCCTTTGTTGTGATGAATCGATGGATGTTTGGGCCTTGGATGGCAAGTATGCATCCTTCGGCAAAATGGTAAGTGGTGTAGCTACTTTGGAAACCATGGCCAACGTTCCAGTCGGTGGCCAGGAGCGGTCATCGCCAATGCGCAGCGTCAAAATTACCAAAGCTGTAGTGAAAAAAGGCGTGGCTCCAAAGAGTGGTGAAAAGATTGAACGTCCACAGCCAGACTTGAAAGGTGCACCGGCCAAAATCACAGTGCAACACATTTTGATTTCGTTTAAAGAAACTCCAGTCAAAGCAGATCGCACCAAAGAAGAGGCCGAAAAGCTTGCTGGCGAGTTGATCAAACGCGCCCGCGATGGCGAAGACTTCTCGGCATTGGTCACAGAATATTCCGACGACAACTTGGTCCCGGGCGACGACCTCCCTGGCTCATACTTAATGGTGAACAATGGCGTCACCGATTACGCTTATAACCGTGCTCGTTTTAACGTGCGCGACAAGGAGCAGGCACTTTATGGCGATTTGACTACCAAGGTGAATGCCAAGCAAATCACTGTGGACCAGGCTCGCGCCACCTTCCGGGAATTCCAGATGACAAACTATGGCCCACAGCCCATTGCGCGCGGTGACATGGTCTCCTCCTTTGGCGACGTCTCGTTCTCTTTGAAGGTCGGCGAAATCGGTATGGCCGAATACAGCCCGACCGGTTCTAAGTTCGGCTGGCACATCATTCGCCGCGTCAACTAAATCACTGCTTAGGCTGCTACAACAATCAAAAGATGACTGATTACACTCAAGTTCAAGAACTCAGCCCGGAAGTTTTGGCTGACACGATGATCGACATCGAAGTCAGCGTCGGCGGCAATAGCGCTGGCAAGATCACGCTCGAGTTTTGGCCCAACGTTGCTTGCGAAACGGTGCGCAATTTTGTGCGCTACGCCGCAGAAGGATTCTACACTGGCAAAACTTTTCACCGCGTGATCCCTGGGTTCATGGTTCAGGGCGGTTGCCCAACTGGCACCGGCACTGGATCGGGCCCTTACGGCAACATTCCTGGTGAATTCAACACCGATCCCAAATACACCCACACCCGTGGCGTGGTTTCGATGGCACGTTCCCAAAACCCGAACTCGGCATCTTGCCAGTTTTTCGTCTGCCACGGCGACGCCGGTTTTTTGGATGGCCAATACGCTGCTTTCGGTCGCATGACCGATGGCGACGCCGCGCTTGACGCACTCGCTGCGGTTAAAACCGGTGGTGGTGGTGAAGGTTCCACTCCGATGGAAGCTTGCACTATCGACAGCATGAAGGTTTACTCCCGTTCCTAATAATGACTACTGAAACCCAACAAGATCCGGTCAACGACGAAGCCGAACTGGTCTACGAGCACTTAGAGTGCGACCTGGAAGATGGCATCGCTACTTTGACCGTGAATCGTCCAAAAGCGCTGAATGCGCTGAACTCGGAAGTGCTTGATGAATTGCGCGATGCAATTGTTGAGCTAGCCATTGACGACGAAGTCATGGCGATCATGATCACTGGCGCTGGCGACAAAGCTTTTGTTGCTGGAGCCGACATTTCGGAAATGGCCGACATGACTGCTTTTGAGGCACGCGATCATTCGCACCTCGGCCAGGACGTCTTCGCCACCATCGAAGCTTGTCCCAAGCCGGTTATCGCCGTAATCAACGGTTATGCCCTCGGTGGCGGACTTGAATTGGCTTTGGCATGTCATCTGCGGATTGCATCCAGCAGCGCAATGATGGGTTTGCCGGAAGTTTCGCTCGGTTTGATTCCTGGTTTCGCTGGCACTCAGCGCTTGGCGCGCATTGCCGGTCCAGGTGTGGCCCGCGAGTGGATCATGACTGGCGATTCTTTCAGCGCCGCAGAAGCCCATCGCGTCGGTGTGGTGAATCGTGTTGCTGAGCCAGAGCAGCTGATGGAAGCGGCTACCGAATTGACCAAGCGCATTGTGTCGCGCGGTCCGTTGGCCGTGCAAACCGCACTGGAAGTCATTCGCACCGGATTGGACGTTGGACAAGCTCAAGGCGAGTCTGCTGAAGCGGATTCTTTTGGTTTGATTTTCACTTCTGACGATGCGCGTGAAGGCATGTTGGCTTTCAAGGAAAAGCGCAAGCCTAGCTTTACTGGCCGTTAAGTTGCCTTCATTGCCAAACGCGCGCTACTGCGCAAACCAGACCTCTTCCGACGGTTCCTCCCAGGGCCGTCGGAAGTTTTGCTTTCAGCCATCAGTTTGGCCGACGACGTCGCGATTTTGATTTTCGAACGGGGCCGGCAGCGACGTGGATTGCTGGCGCGGCAGATGAGTTACCACCATGTTGCGCAGGGCGATTTGGCTGGTGAGCCGTATGTGGTGACATTCTGATCCGTTTGTAATTCCGGTGTCGGTCTGACGCCGGTGGTGGATGGCAAAACGTATCACTTCAGTGCCGGTGGTTTGTACAACGTGGCGGGAAAAAAACTACCGATGTGGGGGATTGAGCAATCCACGGTGAAAGCCATGCTGCAATCCGAACCTGAGCTACCCATGTTGCTTTCTAAGCAAGGTTGGTGGCCGCGCCTGATGGCTTGGTTGAGTGAAAAATGGACCGGAAAATTTCCGCCCGGCTTCCGCTTGACCATGGACAAAAGCGACGACCGTCTAAGTGAAATGACCATAGGTTTGGGCATCGCCGATGGCGTCGGCCGTTTTTATCCCCTGGATCAAATTGGCGACGGCTTAGCGGATGAATGGAACGGGCACTTGCTGCGTGTCAGCATTGATCCCATGAGTGGCGTTCCCCAAGCAACCTACGCCGACGACCGCATGCCGCCCCAGCTATTCAGCCGCTGGTACGGTTATTCGCGCGCCTATCCGAATTGTCGGATTTACGCGCGTTAAGCCCTGTCACGCTTTGCGCCGTAAGGTAACCATTACGTTGTCGGAAAAGCGCCACGCGACCGCTTTCAAATTCACCACCTCCCATCCCGCTTTTTCGGCTTCGTCGCGAATTTGCTGATTGGAATAGGTTGGGTGGAGGTCGCGCTTGAACAAACCCAAAGTCTTGCGCACGCGACGACCCAAATGCTTGAGGTGGCGTGCCGGATAAAACGAAATCACTGCCCACTCACTGGTTTCGCGCAAGCCACGCATGGCTTCGATGCGTTCGTGACTGTGCAAATGCTGCATCAAGCGCAAGCACAGCACCGCCGAATCCGGCACCGTTGTCAGTGGCGGTTGATTCAAATCGCCGATGACCTCCCAACCGCTACCGTGATTTTTTTGCAGCACGCCGAGCATTTCGCGACTCAAGTCCAAGTTCATCACCTTGCACCCGGCTTGTTGCAATTCGCCAGTAAAACGACCTGTGCCCGCCGGCGCGTCAATTACCACGCTTGGCATTTTGCCGCCAGCGCAGCGCATTAGCTCTTTTTCCGCAGCACGCCAAATCAGGCGATTATTGGCACGCTTACGGCCACCGATAAAGCGGATGTTGTCGTACTCAGCGACTTTGGCGGGGTCTTGGTAGCCTTCTTTCCAGTAGGCTTTGCGCTTGGGATCCATGGCCATGATTGCAACAGTCGCCGCGAGGGGGAGACGGCGAAGGGCATCAGGATAGCCCGGCGTTAAGGGCGGCGCGGCGCTAGAATTTCATACTGCTTCCAACCCCTCAGGGGCCAATCTAAAAAGCAGAATCATGCAAAAAGACCTAGTGATCGTTGGTGGTGCCCGCACCGCTATGGCTGAATACGTCGGAACTCCTGGTTTCGGCCTTTTTAAGAGCGTTGGTACCAACGACCTGGGGGCCCACGCCATTCGCGCCGCGTTGGAACGCTCTGGCGTCAAGTCGGAACAGGTGGATCACGTGGTCATGGGCAATGCGCTGCAAACCGGCGCCGACGCCATTTATGGTGCACGCCATGCCAGTTTGAAAGGCGGTATGGCGGACACGGTTCCGGCGGTTACCATCAATCGAATTTGCGGTTCAGGCATTGAATCCATCATTTCGGCTGGCCAAAAAATCCTTTGTGGCGACGCCGACGTCGTGGTTGCCGGTGGCATGGAAAACATGTCGCAAGCGCCGCACATTATTCGCGGCGCTCGCGAAGGCTTCCGTTTGGGCGGAGCGCCGCAGATTGAGGACTATTTGTTTTCCTCATTGATGGATCCGTATTGCGGTTTGTTCATGGCTCAAACCGCCGAAAACCTGGCCAAGGAATATTCCATCACCCGCGAAGAGCAAGACCAGTACGCGTTGCGCAGTCACCAACAGGGTGCGGCGGCGGTGCAAGGCGGTCTCTTCGCTGAGGAAATCGTGCCGGTAACGGTCAAAGCCGGTCGCAAAGAGTTTGTCGTAGATACTGACGATCACATTAAGCCAGATACCTCTTACGAAGCGCTGTCTCGTTTGCGTCCCGCTTTTGGAAAGGATGGAACCGTAACCGGTGGTAACGCTTCTGGAATTGTAGATGGTGGTGCTGCAGTCATCGTCACTACCGCCGAACGTGCCGCGGCCGAGGGCTGGACTGTGCGCGCTCACATTCGCTCATGGGCAGTCGCCGGTGTACGTCCCGACATCATGGGCTTTGGTCCAGTTCCAGCGATGAAAATGGCTGCGGAAAGAGTCGGCATGACCGTGCACGATATGGATTTCATTGAAATCAACGAGGCGTTTTCTGCCCAGTATTTGGCCTGCGAAAAAGCACTTGAGCTGGATCGCAACAAAGTGAACGTCAACGGTGGGGCCATTGCAATCGGCCATCCTCTAGGTGCCACTGGCACACGATTAGTGTTGACGCTTTACCATCAGCTAGAACGCGCCGCCGCTCGTTACGGCATGGCGTCGGCATGCATTGGTGGCGGCCAAGGCATCGCGATGATGATCGAACGCCCGCAGTAAGGGCCGGGTTCGCTGGATTGAATAATTAGTGCGTGCTAACGCGTTTCTCTGTGAGCGTCGGCGCGCACTCGACACAAGGACCGACACAGGTGACTTCGCAGGGACTGAAATGGAAGCCAGCCGGTACGTCGGCCGCGGGATTGGCGACTCTTGCGTGAACGCTGCTAGCTTCCAACGGGAAGTCGTTGTTTCCGGAATCGCACCA
>JACNIZ010000014.1 GCA_014382805.1 Planctomycetota bacterium | reverse complement strand
CCCCCCAATTCATTGCCTTCGTCCGAGGCGCAAATACCCAGGGTTTTGCGGGCACATAAGCAGTCCGCAAAGTTTTTCCCGTCGGCGGTCAAGCCACCGCAAGAGCCGGACAGTTTGCGGCCGGAGAAAATCACTCCTACCGCCATGCCGAGCACGGCGAGCGCAAAAACAATGAAGGCGGCCACGTAAGTCATGACCGCCTCATTTTAGCGTTTCGGCGCGGATATTGCTGTTAGGGAAGCTTTTGCTTTTTAGCCGCCCGCGTCTCCAGTTTCGTAGGCAGAGCTTTGACGAACGCCTCTTTGCCATTTTCCGAAATTGGATCATCGCCAAGGTAGATGTCGAACAAAGCCCAAGTCAAAGCCATGTTTTTGATTTCCGGCATTTGCTTGCCATCGATGGAAGTCAGCAGCCGTCCACCAGGCAGCGCGGTGAAGATCAAAACCTGATTTTCTTTGCATTCCTTTGTGAAGTAGCCCTGAAATTTCTTAATCGCCGCATCGCTCGCCTGGCGATCTTCGGCAGTGCCCTTTTTGTTGTAGGTTTTAATGCGCGGCTTCAGCGAATCCTCAAACGCCTCTGACATATCGTCGGCGTCGACGTCGCGTGCCATCTTTAGGCGCACCGTTTTGCCAACCTTGTCGTTGAGCAAAGCCTTGTCGAAGTTGCGGTCCTTCATCAGGTCTTTCCACTTTTTATTGGCAAATGGCTTCACCAACGGCGCAGCAGCATCAAGGTCCAAATAGAGGCCAAACGAATAGACCTTTACCTTAAACCAGGTTTTGGTCCTAACCGCCAAAGCCACGGCATCATGGCGCGCTTTTTTCTCCCCCGAGCCGACGTACAACCATGCCGGATGTTTGTGATCCGTTGCCGACTCCTCCAGATTTGGCGCTTTCATTTGGACGGGCGCCTGCTCAGTTGCGGCGGCCTTGCCTGGCACTGGAATAGGCTCCTGGCGCCCTCTTTCTAGGCCGACGGCAGCGCTGGCCAATGCCAACATGGAAATGGACAGAGCGAAAAATTGCAAGGGTGTGCGCATGACGAGGTAGCTGTGGTTTTAGGATCGAAAGCAGACGGAAGTCGCAACAAATCGGACCGACCGCACCAGGCTATTTCAATTCTGGATCCACCTGCAGCAGAATTTTGCCAAAAACCTCGCGCTCATTCATGCGGCGATGGGCGTCGGCAACCTGCTCTAGCGGGTAACGGCTGTCTACGATCGGAGTCAAGGAACCCGAGAAAACCAGGTCCGCGACCTGTTTCTGTTCTCCCAGTCCCCCCATCGTACTGCCCAACACGCTCAGCGTTTTAAAGAAAACCGGCGCCATGTTCAGCTTCATTTCGGCGCCGCTGGTCACACCGCAGGTCACGACGCGGCCGCCGCGAGCCAATAACCACAGCCCTTTGGGCAATGTATCGACGCCCACGTGGTCGACAATAATGTCCAAACCACCGCGTCCGGCCCATTCTTTTACCGCAGGCACCCAGTCATTTTCGCGGTAATTTACCCCGGCTTCAGCACCGTTTGCCACGCCCCGGGAAACTTTGTCATCACTGCCAGCGGTGACAAATACGCGGGCGCCATGCAACCGAGCGATTTGGGTCGCCGCAGCGCTGACTCCAGAGCCTGCGGCGTGAATAAGCACCTTATCCCCCGGTTGCACCGCGCAACGCTTAACCAGCATGTGCCAAGCAGTCAGGTACGCCAACGGGAAGGCCGCGGCCAAATCTAGCGGGAATGCGTCTGGCACCGGCATGACGTTGTGGGCGTCTACTACAGCAAATTCGGCGTTTCCGCCGTCCTCAGTTTCGCCATAAATGCCGTATTTGTGGCAAAGGTTTTGCTTGCCCTCGCCGCAGCGGCGGCAAACCCCGCAGCTATGACCGGGCGCCACCGCCACGCGAGCGCCGGGTTTGCACGTCACCACGCCAGCGCCGACGGCGTCGACCACGCCGCTGAAATCGCAACCCGGGGTCATCGGTAGCGGAAAGCGGTGTCCAGGTACGCCGCGACGAACCCAAGTATCGAGGTGGTTCAATGCGCCCCAAGCAACTTTGATCCTTACCTGGCCAGGGCCTGGTTCCGGGATCGGAAGGTTTTCAACTCTCAGGACGTCATAGTCGCCGTGCTCGTGAACGCGAATGGCTTTCATGCCCGCATTTTAGCTAGCTTTGCGGTGCTGCTCTGGGTCGGAATGAATCCAGCGCACCAGAACTTCGTCGAACATCGCGTCGCGCACTGGCTTGGAGATGTAATCGTCCATTCCAGCGGCTAGACATTCTTCCCTATCGCCCTTCATCGCGTTGGCGGTCATGGCAATGATCGGAATGCTCTTACCGCCTGCATTACGAATAGCCCGAGTGGCCTGCAGTCCGTCCATGACGGGCATGTGGCAATCCATCAAAATTAAATCAAACTCTTGCTCTTGCTCTTGCCAAAGTTCGAACGCGTGTTTTCCGTTCTCCGCGATTTCTGATTGGATGCCGCGCTTCTCAAGCATTTTGACAGCAAGTTTTTGGTTCACACGATTGTCTTCGGCCACCAAAACCCGCAAGCCGGTGACGAAGTGTTTGGCGCTAATCTGCGGTTTTTCTTCTGCTGGTGGTAGCGGCGTTTCTCGTTGTATACATTGCGATCCCGCCAAAAGTTGGTTGTAAAGTCGTGATTGACCAATCGGTTTGGTCAGGCAAGTTGCCACCCCTAATGCGGCCATCTGCTGCGCATCAGGACGTTTCCCCGACGGCGCCATCAACGCCAGCATTAATTGATCGCTGCGCAAGTGAGCGCGCAAAGTTGGAATAAATTCATCCCACTCCGCATCTTTAAGACGTGAATCAACCAGCACCATGTCGTAGCGAGTGCCGCCGGCTTGAGAACGTCGCACTAAGTTCAGGGCAGCGCTGGCACCGGGGGCGGTGTCGGCGGTGAATCCCCATGAACGCAACATGGCGCGCAGAGCATGACGCTGCCCCGGACTGGCATCAATGATCAGCAGGTGCATGCGTTGCGGCAGTTGTTCGTCGGCGCGATTTTGATTGCTGACGCGCGGCAAACTGGCGGTAAACCAAAAAGTGCTGCCTTCGCCGATGGTGCTTTCCACACCAAGGCGACCGGCCATCAAGTCGGCCAACTGACTGGGAATTGCCAATCCTAGACCAGAGCCACCGAAGTGTCGTGGGGCAGACGCTTCGGCTTGTTGGAATGGCTGAAAAAAGGCGC
>JACNIZ010000232.1 GCA_014382805.1 Planctomycetota bacterium | reverse complement strand
CAACGCATACAACCCTTCTCCATCGTGATGAATACGCCCCAGCCGGCAAAGCTCGTCCCACACTTCCTGTGGATATTGCGGCGGCGGCTGAATGGCCGCGATCGACGACTGTCGCCCGGAACTGAAGGGGCCGACACCAAGGCTGGATTCGTCGTCCAACTGATGAGACTTCAAACGTTTCCTGAAAGCCTTGAGGCCGCGCTTCAAAATCACCCGGTCCGACGGCGCATAGGGCTGGCGACCGGATTCCCATTCTTGCAAGCGTTTGGCGATAGCATCGACGTCCTTTTCCATGATCGCCAATTCCAAGTCGTCGTCTTCCCACGAATGAGCTTCAAAGACGGCGCTGGCCTCGGCCCAATGCGCGTCGCCGGAGCCAGCGCTTTGTAGGTCGGCTTGAACGGCAGCGCGCAGGCGCTTGCAAAGGAGTCGGTTGTCTAAATCAGCCATGGCCAGTAAAAGTTGCGGGATCAGCCGTATCGACCTTCGATGTAGTCAGCCGTCTCCTGGTGTTCGGGAGCAAGGAACATTTCGTCGGTGGGGCGGTGCTCGATGATTTTACCCATAAGCATAAACACACATTCGTCACTTGCGCGGCGTGCTTGCGCCATATTGTGAGTGACGATCATGATGGTGTATTGCTCGCGCAGCTTCCAGATCAATTCTTCCACTGCCGCCGTCGCCGCCGGGTCGAGCGCCGAACACGGTTCGTCCATCAACAAAACTTCAGGTTGCACCGGCAGCAGGCGCGCAATGCACAGCTTTTGCTGCTCTTCGAGAGCCAGGCTAGTGGCGACGTCGCCGAGGCGATCTTTGATCCGATCCCACAACAGCACCTGCTGCAAGGATTGTTCAACGATTTCATCGGTTTGCTCCTTGGTGCCTTTGCCGTGCACCAATCTCCATGCAAAAAGTACGTTTTCACGTACCGTCAGCGGCAGCGGATTGGGTCGCTGAAACACCATGCCGATTTTTTTGCGAACTTGGATCAGCTCGACGTCATCCGCCAGGATATTTTCGCCCAAGACTTTGATTTGGCCCTCGGTGCGTACATAGCCTAGCCGCTCAGTGATGCGATTGACGCTGCGCAAAAAGGTGGACTTACCGCAACCGGACGGGCCGATCAAGCTGGTCACTATGCCTTTTTTTACATCCAAATCGATGTTGAACAGAGCTTGGAAATCTCCGTACCACAAGCTCAAATCGCGAACTCGGATAGCCAAGGAATCGGTAGTGGCATCAACCAAAACGTCCCTCCACGTAATCACGAGTCAATGGGTCGCGGCTGTCACTGGTGAACAAATCTTCAGTCTCACCGATTTCAATGCATTTACCATTCAAGAAAAACGCAGTTCGGTCGGCAAGGCGTCGCGCCTGTTGCACTAGGTTGGTCACCAAAACGATGGTCATTTCTTCTTTCAGCTCTTTCAGCACATCTTCAATGCGCATCGTGGTTACTGGATCGACGGCAATCGAAAATTCGTCCAGCAACAGAATGTCAGGCTCCTGCGAAAGAGCGCGAGCGATGGTTAAGCGTTGTTGTTGGCCACCAGACAGCATACTGCCCAATGAGTCCAAACGGTCCTTCACTTCATCCCAAAGCGCGGCCCGACGTAAGCAGCGTTCCACCAACTCTTCCAGCACGGCTTTGTTTTTTATTCCCTTCATGCGTGGAGCCATGGTGACGTTTTGACGAATCGTCATCGGCAGGCCAACCGGAAGGGGAAACACAACTCCAATGCGTGAGCGCAAAGCAAATACGTTGCGCCATGCACGTACATCGGTGCCGTCGAGCAAAACTGATCCGCCGACCTTCATGCCCGTGGTCATTTCATCCATTCGATTGATGGATCGCAGAAAAGAGGTCTTACCGCTATTGGCTGGGCCGATGATGCCGAAAATCTCGTTCGGCTTGATGGACAGATTCACGCCTTCCAGTGCGGTCTCCGAACCATAGCGAATACTGAGGTCGCGAAATTCCAATTTGGCAGTGCTTACCATTTTTTCTTCCTCCTGAGGCGGGTACGGAAGATGATGGACAAGGTGTTAAGGGTTAGCACCATGGCGATCAAACTAAGCGCCACCCCAAATGGCAAGGCTTCGGGCGCATCCGGCACCTGGGTGGCAACCACAAATAGGTGCAGCGACATGGCCATGGTTTGATCCCAAACTGTTTCTGGCATGTAAGGCAAGAAAAACGCCGCGCCAGTAAACATGATCGGGGCGGTTTCACCGACGGTGCGGGATACGCCAAGAATGATGCCGGTTAGAATGCCGCTGCCCGAGTTGGGCAGAACGATATGGCGAATGGTCTGCCAGCGGGTGGCCCCCAAACTCCAACTGGCTTCGCGGAACGGCCGCGGCACCGCCTGCATGGCTTCCCTAGAGGTCACGATGATTTCCGGCAAAGTCATGACTGCCAAGGTCAAACTCGCTGCCAAAATGCTTTTTCCGAGACCGAAAAAAAGTACAAAGGCGCCCAAGCCGAAGAGTGCGTGCACGATCGAAGGCACGCCTGCCAAGTTAATGATGGCTAGGTTGATGACCCTCGTAAGCCAGTTGTCCTTGGCGTATTCACTCAGGTAGATCGCCGCCGAAACTCCGAGCGGTACCGATACCGAAAGGGCCACTGCAACCAACCACATAGTGCCGACCAAAGCTGGCCAAATGCCACCGGCAGTCATGCCTTGGGTCGGATTGGTAATGAAAAAATCCCAGCTTAAAGCAGGGCCACCTTTGTAAATCAGAACACTGAGCACCGCCAGTACCGGCAGCACCAACAGGACCGCCATCATCATGAAAAGCATGCGGAACAGCTTTTCATTGCGCCTGTTTTTCTGATCCAGGGGAGTTTGTGAGAATTTCACAGCTTCCTCCGTTTCCAGCCACCGCGAATCACTAGGTCGGCGAGCAAGTTAATGCACAGAGTGATCAACAACAAGAAAATGCCGATCGTGAACAAAGCTTCGTAGTGAGTAGAGCCGCGCGCCGTCTCGCCGAGCTCGGCAGCGATGGTTGCGGTTAAAGCCCGCACTGAATCGAACGGACTGGTCGGCAGATTGATAGCGTGGCCACTTGCCATCAGTACCGCCATGGTTTCTCCAAATGCTCGACCGACTCCAAGCAGAATCGCTGCACCCAGTCCATTTCGCGCCGACGGCAAAACCACCCGGCGGATCACTTGCCAGCGCGTCGCACCCATGGCTTCCGCGGCTTCGCGATAACCATCTGGCACCGCTTTCAGGGCGTCTTCCGCGATGGTGGTCATGATTGGCGCAGCCATCAAGCCAAGAATGATTCCCGCGTTGAGCATGTTGAGGCCGATGGGCACATCAAAAAGCTGAACGATCAATGGGTTCATGATGCTCAATCCAATGAAACCCCATACCACGGATGGAATTGCAGCCAACAATTCAATCAGGACCTTCAGGCCTTCTTTTACTCGGCCGGTGGCAAATTCGCTGATAAAAACAGCAGCCCCTAAAGAGAAGGGCACCGAAACCAGCATGGCCAAGCCCGTGATACTGGCAGTTCCAGCGATCAGGGCCAATATCCCATATGTGGGATTGGATTCCGAGGTCGGGCGCCAAATCTCAGATCCAAAAAATTCACCAGGCTTGAGGTCTTCGGCAATGAAGCCCATGCCCTGGTCGAAAATGAAAATGAAAATGGAAATGATGAAGACTATCGCCGAAATGCCGCCAATGAATACAATTCCTTTGGCGACGCGGTCGAAAACCCACGCCCGGTTGACGGATTGAGCTAGCGCACCGGATTCAATCTTCTGCTTCTTCACCACGGAGGGTCTCCATCAGTTCGGCCATGTGAGCGACCAAGTCCTGGTAGATGCTTTCCAGTCCGCCAGAGCGATCCAGATTCCAGACTAAAAGCGTGGTGTGAAACGGGATTTTGCGGATGTTCTCGCGAGCTTCTCCAGTTAGGTCAATGACAATTTCAAATTCCGAAAGCCGGCGCTTGACCTCGTCGAAAGAATGCGACCTTGCTTCGCGCAAATCCAAGCCTTTGGAGTCAGCGAACTCCAGAACTTCGGGGGAAATGGCGTCGACTGTTTCCCAACCGGCACTGCTGAAAGTGCCCGCTTCCGGGTAAGCGCGTTTGCCATAATTTTCGGCAATCAAACTTGCACAATCGTTTTTCAAGCCTAAGAACAAAATGTCGAAAGTCTTTTCTTCTTTCTGTTTGCCGGTTAGGGCAAAAATCGTTTGCTCGGCAATGTTCTTGGACTGGTGAATGACTCGTTCCAAACGGTTGCACACCGTCAACAGCGCAAACAATTCGCCGACGGGAACCTGCTTGCTTTCGCCTGCCCGGGTTAGGTGCTTGAACACGCGGTCGAAAGTAGTTCCATATTGGCTGGCAATAGTACGGGTGGATCGAGCTAAGTCGATGTCCTCTTCAATGAAGGACCGCAACGCAGGTTCCAGCACCTTGCGTGCCTGGTCCGCCAACATGACGATGTCATCCGAGATGGTTTCAGGGACCTTGCCCGACATCTGGTGCACTTCCCGCGACATCGTGGCGGCATAGTCGCCGATGCGCTCCAAAGTTTTGCTCAAGCGCATGACCGAAGTTGTGAAACGTAAATGACCTGCACTGGGCAGGTGGCGAGCGACGAATAGATGGCACAAATGATCCAATTCCCGAGCGCGGCGGTTGATAGGCAGGTCACCCAATACCGTGTCACTGGCGAGCTCAGGATTGCGATTCAAAATAGATTGAACGGCATCATCAAGTGCTGTGCAAACAGCTCGACTCATTTTTTTAAGTCGGTGGCGGATCCGAGAAAGATCCGCCTCCAATCGTTCTTCGTAACGTGTCATGATTTATCTCACAGATGCGTAGCCTTTGTCGCGCAGAATTTTTTGCCCTTCGTCGCTAAGGATCCAGTCCATGTATTCCTTAATTTTGCCAGTGGGTTCACCAGCGGTGTACATCAGCAGTGGGCGGGCGATCGGGTAGCTATTGTCCATGGCCGACTCCACCGATGGGCCGACCGCAGCGCCACTTTCATTCACAACTGGGACCATGCGGACATGATCATTTGCGTATGCCAAGCCCGAGTAGCCTATCGCGCCGACAGTCAAGCTGACTTGCTCAACGACATCTTTGGAGCCGTGCATGTCCAAAGAACCCAACTTATATTCACCCGCTTTACCCAAAACGACGGATTTAAAATAGGAATATGTGCCTGAGTTGTTTTGACGGCTAATGCGGACGATATTATCCGCTTTGGCGCTCAACTTCACGCCGAGCTGACTCCACTTGGTGATATTGCCACCTTCTCCGTAAATGCTTGCCAGTTGGGCCAAGGTCAATTTTTCAATGGGGTTGTCTTTATGGACATACACAGCGATGGCGTCAAAACCCACCACGTGTTTGAGCGGTTGCACGCCATTCTTTTTGGCGGCTTCGATTTCCTGAGACTTCATCTCACGACTGGAATTGGCAATGTCCACGGTGCCATCAATCATTGCCGAGATGCCTGTGCCAGAACCTCCGCCAGAAACCGCGACTTGGGTTTCGGGATGGACGGTGCCATAAGCTTCCGACCAAGATTGAGCGACGTTTACAAGCGTATCCGATCCAATATTTCGGATGATGGAGCGGCCGGAGCCTTCGGCCGGGCGTCCGCAAGAGGAAAGGCCGATGAGGCCTAAGGCCAGCGCCGGAAGAAGAAGTTTTGAGAGCTTTGCCATGTTTGGGTCACAATTGGTGTGAAGTTTGAGTTAATCCCAGTGGCGGAATTGTGAACCCTTTGCGTGAAGCCTTTGTGAAGATTGCGGGAAAGTCTGCAGGCAGGCGACGGACCTTTGTTTAGCTGTCGAATTTCCACTGCACCGGGAACTCTCGGCTTAGCGGTTCGTCGGTCAATGCGGCACGCATGAACTCGATTGGAATGGAGTTTTGCTGCAGCACGGCGTCGTGGAAATCCTTTTCCAGCCAGCCGCCCTCGGTGACCAACTCACGGTGCAAACCGCGCAATTGAATGCCGCCCACCATATATGCACATTGGTACAGCGGGCCGTAACCACCCTGAATCGATCGGCGAACCTCGGCTGTTGCGTTGCGGCGTTCGTGGCCAACCTGGTCCAGCAAAAACTCGACGCATTCCTCCGGCGACCACTTGCCAAGATGAAAATTCAGCGAGAATATGATCCGAGCACAGCGATGGGAGCGCCAAAACAGCATGCCGATGCGGTCCTTCGCATTTTGTGCAAAACCCAAATCCCACAATTTTAGCTCCCAGTAAAGCGCCCAGCCTTCGACTAAAAACGGAGTGCTGAATGCCCGCCGATGCGGATTCCAGCGCTGCGACATGTAGCCCTGCAGGTGGTGGCCCGGGATCAACTCGTGGTGCACGGTGGCGCGCGAATAATGCAAGTTGTTGCCACGCATGGTCATCAACTTGTCTTCATGCTGCATTCCTTCGGTGGGGTAGGAGATGCTGATGACCTCGCCGCCGGTGAAGTAGGGCGTGAACTTTTGCCGCGCCGGTGACATCATGTCCATGCGCCAGCATTCTTTTGCCAGATCCGGAATGGTCAATAAGTCGCGCTCTTCCAAAAACTGCACCGCTTCATTCGCCAACATGCGAATCATTTCTGGCTGCCCGCCCGGTTCCACATGGGCCTTTTTGACCTCCAGTTGCGCCGCCTTCCAATCGTTGCCCAAACCCATTTCTTTGGCCGCCAGCTCGCGTTGTTGATTGCACCACGCCAATTCGCGCTCGGCAATCTCAATCAACTCTTCCGGCGTGTAGGGAATGCGCTCGTATTGCAATTCAGCCAGCAGCGCATCGCGTCCAATCGGGTCGCCGATCAATTGATCCGGATCGTTTTCACGCAAGCCGCCGACGTCGCTGCGTAGGAAGGCCTCGTAGTTTCGCAACTCACTTTCCAGCTTTCCCCACGGCGCGCGGTTCCACCAGGTGATCAACGGGTCGTAATCCTCCGAGTAGCGCATCCAACGCGAAAGCCCATTGCGCAAGCTGCCCAATTCATTGGCGGCGCGGTTGGCTACCGTCGGCGAAACAGAGGGAGGCGAGTCTTGAAACTGCTTTTTGGTGCGCTGAATTTCAGCGACCGCCTCGTGCAAAATTTCAGCAGACCGTTCGGCTTGCACCGGTTGACGTCGGGCGCGTAATTCGAGTAGTTCGACTAGTGGCCCTACAAATGGCACCAGCTTTTTGGTCTCTGTGTGCTTGCCTTGATCCAAGCGGCAGGAGCGCAATTTGTGATCCACTTGATTGCGCAACAACAACCAATCGATCTGGCTGCGGCGAGGCAAGGACTCAAAATCGACCTGATCCAAACGCGCCAGCCAATCCGCATGTAAGGCAGCCAAACGGGAATGTTTGGCGTTGGAAAAAGGAAAGGACCATACTCGCTCTAGGGTGCTCTGGTCGGCTTGATATTGAGCAATGAGTTCCGGCAAATTGGCTACTTCAACCTTGCTCGCCGATGGGGCAGGGGCTGCTTCAGCGCTAGAAATCTGGCCAGGGTTTTGCGGCATGCACGCCGCAAAAATGAGGATGGAGAGGCAGAGCATGCCACAAGCCTAACAGCCCGCGGCGCTACAAAATACGCTGCTTCCCTAACAGGCTAGGTCGGCCCGAAGCAGTGTCGACGGCTTGGCTATAAAAGCTTCGGCGGTGGCGAGCCCGATCCAATGCGGGTGCAACATCTCGACGAAAAACCCTAGCGCTGAAGTTTGACCGGGTTGAGTTTTGGTGAAAAAGTGAACCGCTGCGTTGGGGGTGAATCCAGCTCCAAAACATCTGCTGTCAACCCATTTTTGAAGCCGGTGCCGCTGATCTCGCCTAATTCGTTGATGTCAGTGGCAACCCAATTTCCCCATCCGCTGTGGGCGGGAATCAACGCATCCAGGCAAGTGCCGACCACAAAGCCAAATTCATTGATGCGGCGCGGGATTGCGTTGGGGTGGGTGGGGAGCCCGGTCAATCCAACCGAACTGCCAGCTTGCCATAAAAAGCCAAACTGTCGCCCGGTATGATCCAGCCAATGCCCGACGATTTGGCCATTGTTATTGACATGGTTCGCCCAACTGCCGACGCCGCCTACGTGCAGATCTTGCAGCGCAAACCCAACTTGCCAAAGCACCGCACGCCATTCACCGTGGAGGTGTAATGCCCTTACGAATCCCGGAAAAACCCACGCCGCTTCGCCAACGGGTTGCCAGATTGATCGTCATAGTTGCCGGTAACAGCGCCCTCGTTATTGATGCACGCTGCCACACTGGAAGCCAAATTCCCAAAATGCAAATCAGTGCCATTGAGGAACGCATCCCATTGAAAGGCTTTGGTACCCGAACCGCTGCGTTTTTTCCAACCCACAAATGCCGTGTATATTGACGTCGGTGCCCAGCAATCACGCCTAAGTTATTGATCCCAGCCGCATTACTGTCGTCGGGTAGATTTGGGCTAGCACTGCCGATGAATTCAATTTCATAATGCAGTTGCTGGGCCGGCATTGCAGCAACTGCGCCGAGCAGGTAGCCGACGGCGGTTAAAAAGGTAGTGAGAGACTTGAGGGATAGCATGAGCAAAGAGAACGGGGTTCAAGCCGATTCCGTCCCAAGATTATCCCGCAAACTTGGCTAATAGCTCCTTTTCGCGCGCGGATTTCATGCCGTAAGTGCCCCAATCGTAATTTTCATCACGCACTTCATGGTGCCAGCCGACGGCTTCAAGAATGGACTCGCCAATCGGACGGAAAACCATGCCAGCCGCGATGCCCTTCTGGTTATCGAACACCATGTTGTATTCCTTCGGCAGCCAGAACGGCAATTCGACGAAAGGGCCGACCTTGTTTTCAAGCAGGAATTCGTCGGGCACCCAGGTGAAGCTGGTTTTGGATCCGAGCACGATTTTGCATCCGTGCAGCCATTCTTGCATGGTCACTAAACCATCAAAACCTTGTGCGTTGAAAATGCCCGAGGTGGCGCTGTGGCCGAAATCGATGGCAAACTTGGCGATATCGCGCACGTCGGTGAATTGCACTTCGGCATCGCGGTTGCCCGGCGCCAAAACTTCTCCGCCACGGCCGACGCGAATCGCCCA
The DNA here is from genome assembly GCA_014382805.1 of Planctomycetota bacterium. Classification (GTDB taxonomy): domain Bacteria; phylum Planctomycetota; class UBA1135; order UBA1135; family UBA1135; genus JACNIZ01. The sequence goes on along the minus strand of JACNIZ010000232.1, from coordinate 7,735 downwards.
GTACAAAAAGCGGTCGGTCGGGTCGTCGCGGCCCACAATCACACCGGGCCGAATCGTGGTAACGCGTCCCGGCATCGCCGCTTCGGCTGCCTGTTCGCACAATGCTTTCAGCGGCCCATAGGTGCGCATGTCCTTATATACGTCCTTCATCTTGGTGATCTCATCCACTCGTTCTTCGCCCAAAGTCAGTACTGGACTCTGTTCGGAGACACGATTTTTGAAGTCTTCCTTGTATACCGATAACGTCGAAATAAACACATACTGCTGCACCGCCGACGCCAACAGTTCCGCACTTTGTTTGACGTGACTGGGCACATAACCCGATGTGTCGACGACCATGTCCCATTTGTGCCCTTTCAGCGCATCCAGCTCTCCAGCGTCGCGGTCACCGCGTAATTTTTCTAAATGGGGGAACAGGTGCGGATTAGATTTTCCACGGTTGAATAGGGTGATTTCAAAGCCGCGTTTTTCAGCTTCATGAACCAGCGCCGGACCTAAAAAACGCGTTCCGCCAAGGATCAGCAATTTTTTGCCGCGGCCGTCTTGGGGCAAAATATCTGCACCTGGGTTTTGCGCCCAAGCAGGCTGAGTCAGAGCGGTTCCGAGCAGGGGCAGACCCATGCTCTGGCGAAGGAAATGGCGTCGGTTTAGGGATTTCATGGCGCTCGGAATTACAGGTTGCGCATCTGGATGTTGCGGAATTGCACCGGATCGTTGTGACCGGCAAATCCAAAATGGCCGCTAGTCAGAGTTTTCCCTGGGTGCTTTTGGCCGTCGATCGGATCGCCAAGCTGCGAAACATCTTGGTGCAGAATCGTCGTGCCATTCAGCACTACGTGGATAAGCGAGCCTTGTACGCGAACCTCTTGAAAATTCCATTTGCCTACCTCTCGCAAATAACCGCGATGGGCGGGGTGCTGGCCGTAAATCGAGCCGTGGAATTGATATTCCTTTAAATTGGCATATTTAGGATGGGTATTTTCCAGCACCTGCAATTCGCACATCGCGTCGTAGGCTGGATTACCTGTGCCTGGATAGCGAATGGCCAGGCCGTTGTTGCCACCGGGTGGCAGTTTGAATTCGAAGCGCACCACGAAGTCGGCGTAGGTTTTGGTGGTGAATAAATTGCCGCCAGCGCCAGCTTTGCAGCGCACGGTGCCATCGACGACTTCATAGTTGTCGACCGCGCCAGTCCAGCCTTCGAAATCATTGCCATTGAAGATCGAATGGAATTCCTTGGCTTGCTGTTTGGCAAGCAGTTGATTCGCCTCGATATCAGTAAAGCGCTTGACGAAAATATTGCGAAAGCGAATTTCTCCGCCATGGGTTTGCAGTTGCACCGGTCCACGAGCGGCGAGCGGTTTGGAACGGTCCCAGAAATTCTCCAGCGGTGTATGGTCGACGGTTTGTTGACCGTTCAACCAAACGCTGACGTGCTCGCCCAACATGACGATGCGCATCCGATTCCATTCACCGAAAGGCTTGTCCGCCAACTTCAATGGATGACGCGCATGCTTCTGGTTATTCCAAAGTCCGCCCGAACCCTTATCGGCACCAATATTCCATTTGCCTCCAGCCTCGGTGGTATCCCAGATCTGAACCTGAGGGGTGGCGCGCAAGTAAATTCCGCTATCGGCCTGCGCCACGGTGCGGTAATCCAACCACAGCTCCATATCGCCGAAACTCTCGTTGGTGGTAAGAAACGCACCATGGCCGTCGTTGATGATTTCACCATTTTCCACCCGCCAATGTTGGGCGACGTCGGCGTCCCAGGCTTTTTGTTGAGCAGCCAATTGCTGCTTTTCCATCGCCGCTTCTTTGCTCGGGTCCAAGTGTGGCCGACCGCGCCAACCGGATAGGTCCTTGCCGTTGAACAAGGCACTGAAGCCCGGCGGGATTTTCGACTTGGCCTTTTGCTGGGTGGCGGTCTGGCCAGCAGCTGGCAAACAGAGCAACAAGCCGACCACCAGGGCGGAGCTCAAAGCATGGATTTTGGAGGGGGCATAAGCCATGCTTTGAGCTTAGCAGGGCGGCGGATTTAGTTGCCGCCCGTATCTCTGGCTTGCAGGGTGACGTCGATGGTGATTTCCTTGCCGCCGCGCATGATTCCAACTTTGACCACGTCGCCGGGCTTGTGTTTGGCCATCATTCCCATCCATTCACGCACGTCGAGAATCTTGACGCCATCCCAACGCAGCATCAGGTCATCTGCCAGGATGCCAGCTTTGTCGGCTGAGCCTCCAGGGGTGACCGAAGCCACCAAAATGCCTGGGTCTTCGCTGTCGTAGTTACCCGGTGCTACACCAAAGCGGACTTTGATCGCGCCTAGGCCGGCACTTTTCGAACTAGTGTTGTCTTGCGTCGGATCGACGTATTCCCAAGCAGCTTTTTGCGTTGCGACTGCCAATCCAATTTGGTGGAACAGCTCCACGGTGCGTACCGCGTCTACCCGATTAATCTTCGATGAGGTGTCGCGTGGCGTGTGGTAATCCTGGTGGAAATCGGCAATTGCTCCGAACAGGATCGGCATCTTTTTGCGGTAAAAAGGCGTGTGGTCGGATGCGCCGGAAATCTGCTTCGGCAGGACCACGTTCAGGTCGCTTTGGGTTGCCAATTCCTCAAGCAGCTGACGTAATCCCGGGCTGGTGTCGGCACCTGAAATGCTGAGGCGGCGGTTCACAATGCGTCCAATCATGTCAAAGTTGATCATCATCGCGTGATTCTCGATCGGCACGATGGGCTCACGAACGTAGTAGCGCGAACCGTTCAACCCAGATTCTTCACCGCTGAAGCACAAGAACAAAATCGAGCGCGCGCTGGCTCCGTCAGGCAAGTCGGCGTAGGAAGCGTTGAGCTTTTCAGCCAGCATGATGACAGCAGCACTGCCGGAAGCGTTGTCGTCGGCACCTGGATGGAGTTCCCCTGCGCCCGAGCGCGAACCGAAATCACCCATACCCAAGTGGTCAAGGTGGGCGCCGATGACGAGCAGCTCATCCGCCAAGGCTCCTTTGCCAGGCAGCAGACCACCGACGTTTTCGGCTATTAATGGGGTGCGATCAATTTCAGCCTGAATCTTTAATTCCAGGTCCAATTCAAGCGGCGCTCCACCGTCGTCGGCATGGCGTCGCAACTCCATCAAGCTCGCTCCGGCGCTGCCCAATTTCAGCAGCTGGGTGGCAGCTGGACCTGAAAGTTGGAACACAGGAACGTCGGTGCGCTTGGCTCCGCCGCTGCCCACAGCCATCATTTCGGACACGCGCGGGTCGTCCGCACCTGGAGTATTGACGATGATGATCGCCGCCGGATTTTTGGCTGCCGCCGAGCGCACCTTGCCGGAAAAACTAGAGTGCGACGACCATGGGCTGCCCTTGGCCCACAGGCTCTTGCCATTTTCATCCATAGGCTCAAAGCGCAGCATCAGCGCGATGCGGCCACTCAAGTCCTGCTGCGGCAAAAAGCTGGTGTAGCCGTTTTCACCCGCATCGATGGAATAGCCAATGAAAGTAACGGGCGCGGTCAAATCGCCCGAGCCGCCTAAACCCAGCAATTGGAAATCTTTACCCGCCTGCAGTTGAGCGGCGCCAGAAGCCAAATTAAGCTGAGCCGTGACCACCTCTTCCGAACTGCCCAGTGGGAAGGCTTGGCGGAAGGACATGCTGCCATTTTCCAAGCGGAACGCAGGTTCCAAACCAGCATCTTCCATCCAGTACTGCACATAATCCTTGGCCACCTCCATGCCGTTGGTGCCCGGCAGGCGGCCGTCCATGAAAGGACTAGCCAGGGTGACTATATGGTCGTTGTATGTGGATACGTCGGCGCCGAGTTCTTGCAGCGCGGAGGTGATCGGCGTATCGGTAGTGACCTCCTGGGCATGCAACATGCTGGGCAGCAGCGGCAGCATGACGGAGGCGAACAGGAATCGGACGGCAGTAGAGGAGCGCATTTTGCTTTAAGGGAAGGGGGGGATCTAAATCACGATCCAAAAGCAGACTTGTCAGTATACTTTTGCCGATTTTTAGCGGCGGCGGCGAGTTGAGCGTATTCTGAGCCGTCCCCTGAGCCCATGCTTGCCTCCGTCCTGCTCCTGATTTGCTTTTTTGCCTCTGGCCATGCCGACCGTTGGCATCCACAGGACGGTCCCGATGCCGATGTTCGGATTCACGTCGAAGATACGCGGGTTCGGTTTTACATCACGCTGAATCTGGCTTTTGTCGACGAGATTGTCGACCTAGCGCGTGAGGATGACAGTCGTTTGGATCCGGCGGAATTTGCTTGGTACCGCAAGGGCCTGGCGGATTATTTTCACGACACTAACCGGGTGCGGATCGATGGCGTTGAAGTGGCACCGGTGGATGTTGGTTTTGACGCAATGGAAGCTGATTTGGCCATGTTGCCGCTATTTCCTCGCACCGGCAAACGCGGTTTGGCCAAGGTAGTTTTGATACTGGAATACCCAGTCAAAGCTGTGCCAAAAACCGTGCAAATGTACTGGGGCAGCTATCCGCCAGACCGTGCCGTGGGCGACGAAACTTATATGCCGACGGTCACCATTCGTGCCCAACTTACTTCCCAGGGAATTGAAGATGAAGTTATTTTCAATGCCGAAGAGCCGGAATTCACCTGGCACAATTCCGGTCTAACCGCAGCCGATCTGTTTATGAAAGTACCTGAGCCTGCGCAAGATGAAAGCTGGCCCTTGCCGATTGCCTCGTTGGCAATATTGCTTGGCGGCGGAGCCTTCTCCCTAGTCCTCTCCAAGCGCCGCCGGCATGCCGCGGCCATAACCTGTGCGCTGGTTGTTTTCGCCACCGGTTGGCTGACTCGCGATCTTTGGATCATTCCCATCGGCCAAGGCCAATCCTTGCCCGACGCCCTGGCCGCCGAAGAAATATTCTTGCCGCTGCACGCCAACATTTATCGCGCATTTGATTACACCGCCGAAAGCGATATTTACGACGCTTTGGCGCAGAGTGTCGATGGGCCACTTTTGGACTCACTCTATAACCAAGTTTACCGCGGTTTGATCATGCAAGATCAAGGCGGTGCAGTCAGCCGTGTGACGGCAGTGCGTCCACTCCAAATTGACGTCGAAACGATTGGTATTTTACCCGACGACGGCCGTCCAAGTTTTGACGTTTTGGCGCGCTGGCAAGTCGACGGCAAGGTGACCCATTGGGGCCACGGGCACGAGCGCACCAATGAATATCTGGCGCGTTATACGGTGGTGCAAACTGACGCAGGCTGGCGCATCGGTGGCAGTCAAATTCAGGAGCAGTTGCGCGTTAGTGCCACACCGGAGGGTGGGTGATGGTGAATGCACTCGGCTCGCCCGCAGCAGGCTCTGAAATGGCCATTGCCTTGCAAGATGTCGAATTTAGCTATGGCGACGATTTTTGTTTGCAGCTACCGGAATTGAAAATTGCGCACGGCCAGCGCGTGGCTTTGCTCGGCCCGAGCGGTTGCGGTAAAACGACGCTGTTGAATTTATTGGCCGGAATTTTGCCGCCAAAGTTTGGCTCAGTGCAAGTCTTGGGTCAGCCATTGGATCAAATGTCCGACGCCGCCCGCCGCGCTTTCCGCATTTCAAAACTCGGCATGGTGTTTCAGCAATTTGAACTGCTTGAATATTTGACTGCCTACGAAAACATATTGCTCCCGTTTCGAATTAATCGTGCGTTGCAGTTGAATCAAGTAGCCGAACAACGCGCGTTGTCTTTGGCGGTCACTTTGGGTTTGCGCAGTAAATTGCAGCGTCGGCCGGATCGGCTATCCCAAGGCGAGCAACAGCGGGTCGCTTTAGGACGCGCATTGGTGCATCAACCGCAGTGTTTGTTGTGCGACGAACCGACCGGCAACTTGGACCCTGACGCTACTGAGACGGCGTTAGATTTGTTGTTCGATCAAGCGCGGCAACTGGCGGCAACGGTGATCGTGGTGACCCACAATCATCAAATTTTGCATCGCTTTGACCGTACCATTGATGTCAGCGCGTGGAGCCAACGGAGGGCGTCGGTTTGATGAATGGGCTTGCTGGAATTTGGCGCTTGACGCTGCTGCGTTTGCGACGTCATCCGGTGCAGACTCTGGTGCTGGTGATGTGCATCATGGTGCCGATTTTTCTGCCGGTAGGGGCGCGAGTTTTGATCGCTGACTACCAAACTGGGCTAACCTCCCGCGCCGCTGCCACGCCGATGATTTTGGGCGCACACGGCAATCGTTATGACCTGACTTTTGCCGCGCTATATTTTCGTCAGAGCGAGCTCGACACCATTCCTTATCCGGAAGCGCGGCGTTTGCAACAGCAACAAGGGCTGGCTGTGCCCATCCACGCCCGCTTCAAAGCACGCGGTTATCCCATCGTTGGTACCACGCCGGAGTATTTTGAAAAACGATCCAGTCGCATACAGGTGGGGGAGCTACCACTGCAACTAGGCGAAACTCTGCTCGGTGCCGACGTCGCGGCTGAGCTGGAATTGACTGTCGGAGATTTTCTGTTTTCCGACCAAGCCGAGCTTTATGACATCGCAATTCCGCCAGCCCTGAAGATGAAAATTGTTGGCGTATTGGCAGCCTCCCAAACCCCCGAAGACGACGCGGTTTTCGTCGGCATGGAGACTTGCTGGATTTTGGAAGGACTCGCCCATGGCCACCTCGATGCCGAATCCAAACAAATCGATCCCAAGCTGATTTTGGGTCAAGATGAAGGCAATACGGTGTTGAGTCAAGCGTTGATCGAATACAACGAGGTCACGCCTGAGAACATCGATTCATTCCATTATCACGGCGATCCCGAATTGCTGCCGCTGTCGGCAGTGCTGTTTTGGCCGCATACCGAAAAAGCCGGCACCTTGGCCAAGGCACGCATCAATCAAAGCAAACAATTTCGCATGCTTGAGCCAACCGTGGTCATGAATGATCTGCTCGCATTCGTACTTAAAGTGCGCAGCCTGATCGACGCCATCAGCTGGATGCTTGCTTCTATTACCGCGTTGCTCACCTTGCTGGTATTCCTGCTTTCTAGCCGATTGCGCAGCCGCGAGGTGAACACTCTGGAACGGCTAGGCTGCAGTCGCCATTTTGTCGCGGGATTGTACTTGTCCGAAATTCTTAGTGTGCTGACGATGGCTGTGGCGTGCGCATTGCTCGGCGTTTGGCTGGTTCAGCGCTTTTTGGCCGAGGAAATCTATACTTGGATTTAATCAAATGATGACGCAATCGGACATCCGCCTTGCACTCCTTGCATTCCCCCTTGCAACCCTAGCAGCCCTTGCCTTGCTTGTGGGCTGCGGACCGGCCGAACCAGCGGGGACTCAATTGGCGCCGCCGACGCCAGAGGTGCTTTGCGCCAACCACGCCAGTTTCGCTTTGTTGCAGACCTTGGCGCCGCCCGAGATCCCGATCGAGTGTCTGCTTGGCAACCTTGCAGCAACAGAATTCAAACCTAATCGGGAGCAGTTGAAACGCCTGCAGCAAGCCGCTTTGGTCGTGCTGAATGGCGCCAATTTGGAAGGCTGGTCCGGGCGCAGTAATTTGGCCGCTAGCCGGGTGGTTGATAGTTCCAAAGCGATAGCGGACAAACTGATTCAGATCCAAGGCAAAGCTCATTCGCACGGTGCCGGTGGGAGTCATTCCCATGCCGACTTGAATCCATATTTGTGGCTAGATCCAGTAATGCTCAGCGCCCAAGCCGAAGCCGTCGGCGCTGGATTACGAGCTGCTTTTCCGGTATATGCCG
>JACNIZ010000328.1 GCA_014382805.1 Planctomycetota bacterium | reverse complement strand
CTCCCGATGCAAACCACAAATAAGTGGAGTGCACAAAAGTTCCCTTCCAATCCGAAAACATCTCGTTAAAACGGCGGAAGATCGGGTAACAAGGCACGCCGACGAATACCAATCGAAAAGTCTCTTCGGTCAAAGTTCCGATTTTGTGCTCTACCTTGTACTCCATTTCCTCAACCAGGTCTATGAAGTAATCGGCACCCGCTTTGTCGCCGCGGAAACCGTTGGCAACGCCTAGGTAAATGGTGCCGTCGGTCAACGCGTTGAACACCGATGGGCTGTTGGCGTTCAAATCCAGCAAACGCTTCCAACAAGCGCTCATGGTGTTGGCGTGCTCCATCGTGTTGCGCAGTTTGTCGATGTCAAACTTCTTGCCCGTCACTTCCTCACAAGTTGTGATTAATTCCCTAATCTGTGTCTCGACGTACTTGCGATCGTTTTCAAAGTGCGAACTACCCTGCCAACTGGTGGTACCGGCTTGGCGCGTGCCCGGCACGTCGAGCGTGACCACTGGCATCTTGTACATGCGCTCCCAAGCTTCGGCCCACTTGATGTAAGTGTTACAAGCATTCGTTAGCACCGTCATGCTCGGCTTCGGAATTTGCCCCATTGGGTGCTCTCCGCCGCGCAGTTGGGTGGCAATGTCAGCTTTGACATAGCCACAAATATCTGGCGAATAACCGTAATCTTCCGCCTCTTCCAAGTACTCATGCGCTACCCGACGGACCGCCGTTTGCAACGAGTTTATTTCCGGGAATACCACTGGCATGTCAAAGGATTTCAATACTTCATTGAAGCTCCCCATGACAAACACGTAGCCCGCACCTTTACCTTCGGCGGCAGTTTGGTTCAAATCTTTAAACCAATCGCGAAACAGCGCCGCGCCGTCATTATTGCCGCGACCGACGATTTTATTATGTTTTGGATCCGTCATGATTTTCTCCGATTAAGCGAACAATAGATTTTCAAGAAAAGTTTCCAACTGCAGCTCCATGTCGGAGAAGCTGGTCATGCCTTCTTCAAACTCACTTACAAAGTAAGGAATTTTTGCGTCCTCTAAAGCGTGTATGTAGGCCACCTGCTCCTCAAGCCCTGGCTCGCACATCTTGGCAGCGGTCACAATGATGGACTCAGCTCCCGAGGCACGGAAACGTTGAATCAACATGTCTTCCTTAGGCTTGCGCAGGTCGTGTTGCACCGGGCTATAACTAGAAGTTTCGATGTAGGCATGCGCCATATCCTGTAATGGATCTTCGCCCAGCGGGATGTCTTCGGTGATGTAGCGCATTCCGATCAGAAAATCATCGTCCACGACGTAACAGGAACGACCGATAGTGCGCACCAAGTCCAACGGTGGTTGCTCGCAAAAAGCGCCTTCGAAAACTACCCGGATACGGTCTTCCTTTTTGGCGTCAACTTCGGCGATCAGCGGTAGCACGTATTCCATCAACTCATTGTGCTCCTCGCGCGGAATCACTCCGGCAACGGCAACCAACGAATAAGCATCCTCGGCGCTAATTTTCCACGGCGTCTCGCGCTTGATGGCGTATAAATCACGCAACAGGCTGCGGTTTTGATTAAACACCGCCAGTGATTTGCGCAGGCTTTCTTCAGTCACCTCATGACCAGCCACAGCTTCGATCACTTCCTTGATGCGCAGGTATTCGTTGCGCAGATAATCAATACTGGCGCTTGAGTTGGGGTTCTGCGGCAGGTAAAGAATCTGGCATGGATAGTCGTAGTTGCGGCCCCAGATTGCAGCCAAGTTTCGCGCCGCATCACAAATGGGGTGGCTGACAAAAATGTCCAAAACCAGCTTGTCACTCAACGCCGCTTCCAACGACGTCTTGATGATCGAGCAAAGGTAAGAACCGAATCTTGAATCGGCCTTATCTGGAGCAAGCGTGCTGCCACAAACCTTGACTGGCAACATGCCGGCGGCATGAGCAATTTCTTCCGGGAAATAGACCTGAAAGTGACCGAGTACCTTGCCGCCATTCTCCCGCCAACGATTGACGGTGGGGAATTCGGAATCCTCGGTCAGTTCGCGGCATTGAAGCAGCACCTCTTCCAAGGGCTGATCTAGCCATGAATCAAAGACGCGCTTATTCATGATGCTTGAGGAGGGGTCGGCGACGAAGTTGCGCCGCCGAAGTAAAGGTTGAGGACGTGGTCGAGCTTGGCGTCGACGGTAGGGAAAGCTTGTTCGGCGTAAGGACTCAGCAACACTTCGACCAAGGCGACAAACTCCCAGGAACGCAGACGGGCATCGGCGTCGGCGAGTTCGCCGTTACGGATCCCGTCCTGCAAAATGCTCTGAACTTGTTCGGGCAACGCTTCCTGGTAGGCTCGCACCAAGTCGGCGCGGATGCTTAGTGGGAAGACGTTGATGTCGCGACGCACCAGGGTGATCAACTCACGTTTTTCCCGCGGGAGGCGCAGGTAGTCACTGGTCAATTTGCGCAGGCGCTCGCGGCAGTTGCCGTCTGAGTGCACAGAACGTTGGAAAAGTTCTTTTTTTTCCTGCAGATCCGCAATCAGCATGGCGAGGTAAAGCTCTTCTTTGCTAGAGAAGTGATGGTAAAGACCACCCTTGGTGGCTTCCGCCGCAGCGCAGATTTGATCCATGGTCACGTCGGCGTAATTCCTTTCCAGGAAAAGGCTTCTGGCCGCTAGTAGCAGCCTATCGACGGTCGAAAGGGCAATGGACGTCACAGCAAAAAAATGGTTGAAACCGACTCAACATGGCCTAAAAGCAGAGGTTGCAATCCGCCATACCGACTGGTCGGTTTGTAAATTCTACCATCATTCCGTCAGGCGTCAAAGCCCAATTCTCGCCAGTTGGCCACTTTTATTGGCCTGAGGCTCGCTCTGTTAAGCTCCCCGCCGATGGCGCTGCTGACCCTGACGGAAATACGCAAAACTTACGACGAAAATCGGCCTTTGCTGACCGGCGTTTCGTTGGTGGTTGGCGATAGCGATCGCATCGGCTTGATTGGCCCGAACGGCGCCGGCAAGTCGACGCTGCTGAAAATTATGGCTGGGCGCGAAATCCCCGATGCCGGCCAGCGCGTGATGCGACGCGGTCTGCAGGTGGGCTATCTGGAGCAAGAACCGCGTTTCCCCGCGGACCTCAGCATTCATGAGGCGGTACGACTCGGTCTAAGCGGGCGCGAGAAGATCCTGGAAGAGCTGGAGGAACTCTATGCCTTAATGGCCGCCCCCGAAACCGCGCATGAGGATCTGGACCGCTACTCCCGTCGCCAGGAACGCCTGCAGCTGAAACTGGATGACATCGGCGGGCATGATGTCGAGCACAAGATTGAGGCGGCCATTGATGGCGTCGGCCTGCTCGATGGCAATGCAACCTGCGGCGAACTGTCCGGCGGAGAAGCCCGCCGCGTGGCCCTGGCTCAATTGCTAGTCGCCACCCCCGACGTCATGCTGCTCGACGAACCGACCAACCACTTGGACGCGTTTGTGGTTGCGTGGCTGGAGCGCAAGCTGGCCAGTTTGAAGGTGCCGCTGGTGTTGGTGACGCACGATCGATTTTTGCTCGATCGGGTAACCAACCGCATTATTGAAATTGATCGCGGCCAGGCTTTTCCGTATGAAGGAAGTTATTCCAAGTATGTAGAACTGCGTACCGCGCGGCTGGAATCGGAGGCAAAAACCGAGCGCTCGAGGCTGCTGTTGTTGCGTCGCGAAACGGCGTGGATGAGGGCTGGCGTGCAAGGTCGCGGCACCAAAGCCAAGGCGCGCATTCAGCGCTATCACGACTTAGCCGACAACTCCCCCATCCCAAATCCAGACGATTTGCAATTGGCATTTCCGGCCGGACCACGATTAGGCACTAAGGTTATTGAGCTGCACAACATCAGCCATAGCTTTGGCGACCACCAAGTGCTGCCGCAAATGGATTTGACCATTGAAAACGGCATGCGCTTGGGCGTAATTGGCGCGAATGGTGCAGGTAAGTCTACGTTGCTGAATATTCTGTTACGCAAGCTGAAGCCGTCGCAGGGTGAGGTTGTATTTGGCGAGACGGTGGCGACCGGTAGCATCGAGCAAAAGCGCTCGGATTTGGAGCCAAGCAATACGGTGGTGGAAGAAATCGCAGGTAAAGCCGACCACGTGGTGATCGGAGGTAGGGCGATTCATATCGTAGGGTTCCTGGATCGCTTCTTGTTCCCTGGTGAACATAAGTTCGTCACCATTGGATCGCTTTCGGGCGGCGAACGCGGACGAGTACTGCTGGCAAAACTGATGTTGAGCGGCGCCAATGTGTTGGTGCTGGATGAACCGACCAACGACTTGGACCTAGGCACTTTGCGCGCGTTGGAAGAAGCGCTGTTGGCATTTAAGGGCGCGGTCATCGTCGTCAGTCACGACCGCTGGTTCTTGGATCGGATTTCAACTCACGTGTTGCATTTGGATAAAGAAAATCAGCATCCGCGCCTTCACACCGGGTCGGCAAGCTCGTTGCTGCAAAGGATTGAGGACGACAAAAAGTCAGCATCAGCGGCGGCCGAAAAACCAAAGTCCAACGCGACCGCCAACAAAGCTAAAGCGGCTTCGCCCAAGCGTGCCAACAAGTTGACCTTTAAGGAGCGGCGCGAGTTGGAAGAGGTGCAACAGCGGATTGATGGGTTGGAAGAAAAGCTTCAATCCATCGACAAGCAGCTTGCCGACCCCGCCACATATCAAGGCGATCCAGACAAGGTAGTCGAGCTCAATCTGCAACGCGAAAAAGTGCAGCAAGATTTAGAGAAACGATTTGCGCGCTGGGAAAAGCTCGCCGAGCGCGACGTATAGGTCTACGCAGCTCCATTCGCCTGAGCTTCGCGCGCCAGCTTGATCAAAAACGCGTACTCCAACGCAATTTCGCGATACTGCCCGAATCGCCCAGTAACGCCTCCGTGGCCGGCATTCATTTCCATTTTCAGCAGGGTCAGATTGTTGTCGGTCTTATGGTCGCGCAGCTTAGCAATCCATTTTGCAGGCTCCCAATACTGCACTTGTGAGTCATGCAAACTTGCGGTGATCAGCAGGTTTGGGTAGTCGGTTGCCTTAATGTTGTCATATGGTGAATAGGCCAACATATAGCGATAAAACTCTTCATCAGCAGGATTACCCCATTCGTCGTACTCGAAAGTCGTCAGCGGAATGGTGTTGTCTTCCATCGTGGTCATGATGTCCACAAACGGGACTTGCGCGACAATGCCATGCCATAGCTCGGGGGCCTGGTTAGCAATCACGCCCATCACCAGCCCGCCCGCGCTGCCGCCTTGTGCATATAAGCGACCCGCCGACGTATACCCAAGTTCGATCAACTGCTTTCCACAGTCAATAAAATCGTTGAACGTATTCTGCTTTTGCAACAAGCGCCCATCTTCATACCAATGCCGCCCCATTTCCTGGCCGCCGCGGACATGCGCAAAAGCAAAAACGAAACCGCGGTCGAGCAAACTTAAACGCACCGACGAAAAGTATGGATCCAAGTTGGTGCCATAAGCGCCATAGGCGTAAAGCACCAAGGGCATTGGCTGGTAGCCATCGTCTGCCTTGTCGGCATTCTTTAGCACTCTTTTATCGCGCCGATAAACCAAAGAGATCGGCACCTTGGCACCGTCGCGCGCATCAATCCAAACCCGTTTGGATTGATAATCCTTTGAGTCAAAATCACCAAGCACTTCAACTTGCTTAACCAACTGGCATTTGCGCAGCGCCATATCATAATCAAAGGTCGAATCCGGCGTGGTCATCGACTCGTATTCGAAGCGTAAGATGCCGCTTGTAAAAACTTCGTTGGCGCCGAAGTCAATTAAGTAGGCGTCCTCCTTTTGCTCGATCACATGATCGTCACTGCCATCCCATCGCATGACCCGCAATCTTGATTGTGCGTTTTCACGCTCACGCAAGACTATGAAATCTTGAAACGGCGCTGGCTCACCCAGCAACACGTGATCGCGATGACCGACAAACTCTTGCCAATGTTCACGTTGGGTATTGTCACCTGTTGCCGTCACCAAGCGAAAGTTTTTCGCCTGCAAATTGGTCCGCACCAAAAATCCAAAGCCGACGTGATCGACGCTATATTCCATTCCGCTTTCGCGTTCTTGAAAAAGCTGCCATTCTCCGTAAGGGTCGTCGGCCTTTAAGTAGCGGGCCTCGTTGCAAATGGTTTGCGAGCTATGAAGAATGAGGTACTCATTTGAACTAGTGCGGTACAAATGACAATAAAACTGTTCGTCCTTTTCATCATAAATTAATTCATCGGCAATACCCGTGCCAGTAGCTAATAAATCTCGCCTGTAAACCAAATGATCGCGCAGAGTGTCGACATCCTGTTTTACGTAAAACAAGGTGCGATTGTCGTTCGCCCAAACCACGTTGCCAGACATTTGCGGCACCAAATCGGTCTGCAACTTGCCGCTGCGCAAATCCTTGACGCAAAGCGAATAAAAGCGCCGACCTTGGAAATCGACGCAATAAGCCAGATGGTGGCTATCCGGACTAATTTCCAATCCAGTGACCGAGCAAAAATCTTTGCCATCGGCGAGCTGATTTACGTCTAGCACTACTACTTCTGCGCTTGCCAAGTGGTCGGCATGGGCTATTACTCCGGCCTGGCAATCCGCCTCAGCTGGGGCAGCTTTGCGGCAATGTACTGGGTACTGTTTACCCTTTTCGAAGCGTGTGTAGTAGTACCAATTTCCAAGGCGGTATGGAACACTGCAATCGTCTTGTTTGATGCGCCCCTTAATTTCTTCAAACAACTTGTCTTGCAGTACTTCGGTGTCCTTTAGCTGTTCGTTTGTCCACTCGTTTTCCGCTTCTAATTGCGCCAAAACTTGCTCATTTTCGCGCTCTTTCAGCCAGTAATAATCATCCCGCCGCCGATGACCTCCAGCCCCGATAAGTTCATGGTGTTTTTTTTCTGGGCGAGGTGGTTGAGCGGGTTGAGGCATGGTCAGGTGCGATCTAGGTCGGACAGTTGTAGCCAATCCAGCGCATTATTGATATCGCGGAATACTGTGAGTTTCATTATCGGTTGCTGAGAAATGGCGTGGAGAACCAAAAACGGATTCCTCAGTGGTTAATAAAACCACAGTAGAGAGGTAAATCGGATTGAGTTCATGCTTTCATTGTCATACACCCAGATATAAAACCGCCAAACCCGAAACTGCTACCACGCCGCCGGCTATCGCCTCCGCCCACTTTTCCAGGGGAGCCATTCGGATATGGCGGATGCCTTGAACAGCCGCCGCCACAACTACAATCATAGTAACCACGGTGACCACGCCAAATGCAGTCGCAGCGATTAAAGCAATCGCCCACTCGCCTTGACTCGCAGGCACAATAAACAACGGGATCAATGGTTCACATGGTCCCAAGACAAAAATCGTAAACAAGACCCAAAACGTCGACTTCGACTCGCCGCTGGCGACGTGATGTCTATGCGGTTGATCGCCTTTCAAATGCAAATGCAACGTGCCGCCATGTTTGTGCAAGTGCACTCCACGCGACCGGCGCCACCCCTGGCGCAAACCCCACAGTAAATAGGTGGCACCAAATGCCGTCAGCACCCAGGCAGCGATGGGTCCCCGGCTAGTTTCGACGTCATCCATTCGGCCTAATCCCCAGCCCAGCGCGATGCCGATTAAACCCAAACTCACCGATGCCAAAACGTGCCCAATTCCGCAAATAGCGGTAATCCAAAGGGTTTTATGTCGAGTCCAACCGCGTGCCCTGGAGAGCGCTACAAAGGGCAAGGTGTGGTCTACTCCTAACACGGTATGCACAAAAGCAATGCCCGCCGCGGAAATTGGAATGGCCCAAATTGCGTCCATGTTTATGCTGGGTATGCGTTTCTTTGTTCCTAACAAATGCGCGGTAGATCAGTCCCGGCAAGCAAATCCAACGGCCGTTCTACTCCAAAACGGGTACGCAAAGTCACCGGCACCTGACCTGGGCGACGCTCATGCACGCTGCCGATGATGGCTGCGCCTTGGCCTTCCGGAAATTGATGCCATGCGGCGAGAGTGACGTCGGCTTGATGTTCGGGCACCCAGGCCAAAACGCGGCCTTCGCAAGCCAAGTACAGCGGATCCATGCCAAGCAATTCGCAGACGCCTTTTGTAGCAGCGCGCACCGGGATTTGATCGGCTTCCAAGATAATGCGCTGACCGGAATTCACTGCGGCTTCGTTGCAAGTTGTAGCAGCGCCACCGCGGGTTGGATCATGCATCACGCGCACGTCGATGTTGTGATCAAACAAGGTTTGAGTTAAGCGCTGCACCGGTCCACAATCCGACTTCAATTCGTCGCCGGTCAGGTCATGCCGACAAGCCAAAATTGTTGCGCCGTGGTCGCCAAGTGGACCGGATGCAATCACCACATCACCGGGTTGCATGCGCTGATCACCCAACTCACGCCCCGGCGGCACCACCCCAATTCCGGCGGTCACGACGTAGGCTTCATCGCCCTTGCCGCGCGGCACCACTTTGGTATCCCCGGCCACAATTTCGACGCCCGCCAACTCCGCCGCAGCCTTGGCGCCTTGCACAAAAACTGCCAGCTTTTCCTGATCCAGGCCTTCCTCCAAAATCAGCGCCCAGCTCAGCCACAGCGGCGTCGCACCGGCAACGGCCAAATCATTGACGGTGCCGCAAATCGAAATTTCGCCCAAATTGCCGCCCGGGAATATGTTGGGCTCGACCACAAATCCGTCGGTGGAAAAGGCGACGCGACCCGGCGGAAGCTCCGGCAGAATCGCCGAATCGCCAAGTTGGCTCAAAACCGAACCACCGAAAGCCGGTACAAAAGTGTCGCGCACTAAATCGCCGGTCAAGCGCCCACCGGCCCCATGAGCTAGGAGGATTTGTTTCATGTCGTTACCAAGCGCTCATGGCGGTACCAAGCGGCGCAAGTTCCTTCGCTGGAAACCATGCAAGCGCCGACGGCATGCTGCGGGTCGCAACCCTTCCCAAACAGCGGGCAATCGGGCGGGTTAATGGTGCCGCGCAACACCTCGCCGCAGCGGCAGCCTTTTGGTTCTTGGGGTATCGGCAGGTCGACGTCAATCAAACTGGCGTCGCGGTGGGCGTAGGCGGGCCGCAGCTTTAAACCGGAGTCGGCAATCGGCCCTAAACCGCGCCAATCGGCGTCGGTCGTTTCAAAAAAGTGGTCCAATAACTGCAGCGCGGCCGGATTTCCGCCCGGCTTGACGACGCGCTTGTATAGGTTGGTGACCACAGATTTTTCGCCCAATATCTGTTCGAGCAAATCGATCACACCAGTCAGCACGTCGTTTGGGGCAAAACCAACCACTGCACAAGGCACGCCCGCCGCGGCGATTTGCTGGTAGGCGTCAGAGCCGATAATCACCGACACGTGGCCGGGGCAAAGCAGTCCATTTAGGTCCACGGTTTCGTCGTCAACCAATACGCGCAGCGGCCCGGGCATGGTTTTATTGCCGGGCAGAATCATGAAGTTTGGCAGCCCCTCTTTTTCCGCTTCGGCCAGCGCTCCGGCAATGGTTGGCGCTGTGGTTTCAAAACCAACCGCCAAAAAAATCACCCTCCGCTCTGGGTTATCGCGCGCAATTTGAAGGGCGTCGCGGGTGGAATAACAAATGCGGATATCCGATCCACCCGCGCGCGCTTCCTCCAAGGTGCCGGTGCTCGACGGCACTCGCATCAAATCGCCGAAGGTGGTCACGATCACGTCGGGCAAGGCGGCCAGGGCGACGGCATGGTCCACCCAACCGATTGGCGTCACACAAACCGGGCAGCCTGGTCCGGAAACCAAACGCACCTTTTCCGGCATCAAGCGCCGCAATCCAGCCGCAGCAATTGCATGCGTGTGGGTGCCGCAAACTTCCATCAAGGTGACTGGCGCAGTAAGGCCGACCGCCAGCTTTTCAATTTGTTTCAGCAAAACCCTGCCTGCTTTGGAGTCAAACAAGCTTTCACGCAGCGCGTTGATGTCAACACTGAAACCCGAATTTGAAGGCGTGCTCATTTGCTGTCCTCCCAATCGATCACCCCGCCATTGGCCGCCGCACGCAGCAATTCCAAAGTCTGCGCCGCTTCCTCCTCGTCGACCACGCCAATGGCGTAACCCGCGTGCACCAACAACCAATCCCCGACGCTGGCCACTTCGGGCAACAACATCAGCGAAACTTCGCG
Source organism: Planctomycetota bacterium (assembly GCA_014382805.1). GTDB lineage: Bacteria > Planctomycetota > UBA1135 > UBA1135 > UBA1135 > JACNIZ01. The sequence goes on along the minus strand of JACNIZ010000328.1, from coordinate 6,737 downwards.
CTGCACACCGTCGACCTCAGCCGTGCCGGAGTATTCGTCTCCTCGAAGGAGCTTCATAGGAATGCTTAAACACATGTCTGTGCCTCAATCATGGTTGGCTCACAATTACGCGCCAAGGCAACGGCTCCAAGAACTGCTTGGCCGTAGGACAAACCGCCGTCGCCTGGAGGGATTTCGCTAGGCAAACGAACCTCAAACCCCTGATTCTTCAATTCCGACGCCAATTCACTGCGCAGCAATCGGTTCACCATGCAGCCACCGCCAACCACCACGGTATGAATGTCAGGAGCAAACTGCCGACGCGCATACTCAGCTAACACTTTGCAAAAAGTGACGTGAAATCCCGCCGCAACCAACGCCGCTTTTTCACCGCAGCTGATGCGGTCGGCCATCGCCGCCAGCATTACAGCCGATGGGAACAAATCGCCACATTCGACCTCAGCCCAAGCCGTCGGCATGTGATTGGCGCGGCTAGCTAACGATTCCAGTAACAGGGCGGCTTCACCTTCGTAGGTGTTGCTGGCACGCAAACCGATCAATGCGCTTGCGGCTTCAAACAAACGTCCGGCTCCGCTCGCCAGCGGCCACGTCGCTCGCTCGCTGAGGCGCGCGATGTGCTCCACTTTTTCTGGCGGCACGCGATAGGACATGGGCAAAGATGCGACCAAGTGCAGTTTGTCCTGCGCAGCTAAAGCTGCCACTGCTATCCGCCACGGTTCGCGTACGGCGGCCTCGCCACCGACCAAAGTGAGCGGTGCCAAATGACCGACGCGCTGCCATTGCAGTATGCCGGTGAGTTCCAGTAATTCGCCGCCCCACGCGGTTCCATCGGGCCCCCAGCCGGTGCCGTCGAGTGCGATGCCGCCCAGTTTTTCATCAGCTTCGGGGAAAATACCGTGTTCCGCCGCGGCCGCCGCAATGTGCGCGAGGTGATGCTGGACTTGGATTAGCGGAGCGTCAAATTTCTGCGCCAGGTTTTGTCCAACCAGCAGAGACGGGTAATCCGGATGCGGATCCACCACCACGCACTGCGGCTGCACAGCCATGAAATCGAGCAAGCCGTCTATGACTTCGCTGTGGAACGCACGCGCGTCAACCGTGTCCAAGTCGCCAATGTGTTGACTAGCAAACGCCTCGTTGGCAACGGCCAAACAGGCGGTTACTTGCAAATGTCCGCCCATGGCCAACACCGATTCGGGCGTGCTTACTGGCATCGGGAGCGGCTCTGGCACCCAGCCACGCGAACGCCGCACCATGACTGGACCGGAAGCGGTGCTACGCACAACGGAGTCGTCGACGCGGCGGACGACGTCACGATCGTGCAGCAAAAAGACGTCGGCGAGTTTGCCTAGGCGCTTGACTGCTTCTCGGTTGCCGCGGCAAATGGGTTCGTCGTTACCATTGCCGCTGGTCATGACCAAAGCGTCGACGTGCAAGTTGCGGAACAACTCGACGTGCAGCGGGGTCGTCGGCAGCATGATTCCTAAATCGGAAACCCCTGGCGAAACGCGCGAGCTTAGGCCATGTCCACGTCGCAATGGCGCCAGCAGGATCGGTGAGCGCGGGCCAACGAGTAGCTGCTCATCTTGCTTGCGCAACTTGGTCAACTGCTTGGCAGTTTGCAAATCTTTGACCATTACCGCGAACGGTTTGCGTACCCGACGTTTGCGCTTGCGCAACAACTCACAGGCAAAATCACTGCGGGCACAGCAAGCGAGTTGAAAACCGCCCAAGCCTTTCAACGCCACAATACCGCCGGTTTCCAAAGTACGTTGAGCTTCAAGGATGGCGTCGGCGCCGGCGCCGATTTTTTGACCGCCGCAATCTAAAGCCCATAGCTGTGGGCCGCAATTCGGGCAGCAAACGGGCTCGGCATGAAAGCGTCGGTTCAGCGGGTTTTTGTACTCGGCAAAACACTCTGGGCACAGCGGGAAGCACGCCATCGAGGTTTTGTCGCGATCGTATGGCAAGTTCTTAACCAGTGAAAAACGCGGACCGCAGTTGGTGCAAATTGTGAATGGGTAGCGATGGCGTCGATTTTTCGCATCCTTCATCTCCGTTTCGCAATCCGGGCAAAGGCGCGTGTCTGGAGGCACCAAGGCGTTACGACGCACCCCTTGTTCGGTCTCACGCACCGAAAATTCAGTCTCACCGACAAGGTCGATTTCATGGATTTCCAAGTGGGTCACTTTCGCCAACGGCGGCAGCTCACGTTGCAATCGCTCGGCAAATCGCTGCGGTACACCGTCATCACCTTCGACCTCGATCACCACACCGTCCGGCCCGTTGCAGACCCAGCCAGCCAACCGCAACTCAGTTGCAAGTCGATAAACAGTGGGTCGGAAGCCTACGCCTTGAACGATGCCGGTGCAGAGGATTTGAATCCTTTGCTTGGCTTTGCTCACACTACTACGGTTCGCTTAACCTTGAGCCGCTCTTTGACCAAATTGCACCAGGCATCCATGCCTGCTCCCGTTTTCGCCGACAGCTCAAGAATGCGGCAGTTCGGGTTATGTGCTTTGATGTTTTGGCGAGCCACGTCGAGGTCAAAGTCGACGTAGGGAAACAAGTCCGACTTGGTGATCAAACACACTGCGGCGCGAGTAAAAATCGCCGGGTATTTGGCTGGTTTGTCCTCGCCTTCAGCAGCGGAAAGCAGCACAACCTTAAAGTCTTCGCCTAGGTCGTAAGACGTTGGGCAAACTAAGTTGCCGACGTTTTCCAGGAACAGCATGTCAACTTCGTCGAAGTTCGCTTGTTCCAGACCGGCCGCCACCAGGTGCGCGTCCAAATGACACGCACCGCCAGTCACGATTTGATGTGCAGGTGCGCCAGCAGCTTGCAAACGGTTGGCGTCGAGTTCGGTAGCGACGTCTCCTACTAATACCGCGCAATCCAGGCGCTCAGAAAAGTGCTGAATGGTTTTTTCCAACAGCGTCGTTTTGCCGGATCCTGGCGAGGAAACCAAGTCCACCACCAAAGTCCCTTCGTTTTTAAATTGCTCACGCAATTGCGAAGCTTTATGGTCATTTTCTTGCAGAATGCGACGACGGATTTTGATGATTTCAGACATTTTTATTATGATCTGTCCGGCTAAAATTCGGACGTTTAGTCAGTGGAGAGGCGACATCAAACTCGACCAAATCTAGATCGAGTTCCAGGCCACCATCAATTTCAATCGCGTCACCACAATCGGGACAGATAGGCAGCCAGCTTCCAAGGGATGAATCCTTGGTTTTATGACAGCTTGGACAATAGCGCCGGGAAGGACACCACTTGACCTTTAACTCGGCACCGTCATGGCGCGTGCCGATGACGATCGATTGCCAAGCATGTTCGAGCAAATTAGGGTCAACTGCAGAGCGGTCACCGATGGAAACCCGGATGGATTTCAAACGCACCTGCTGACCGGCTTCCGCGCGGGCGGACTCCAGAGCGCTGCGAAAAACCTCCAGGGCGATGCCGGTTTCATGCATTTTGAGGGTTGATCTCCTCCCACCATGCGCAAACTTGCTCCGGCGGAGTTTTAGGCTGTGGGTTTATTCCCAAGTTTTTCAATTGCTGGACAACGACGGCTTCAGCGGCTGGCACGGCAGCGCGCACAACTGGCGTCAGCTGGGTTCCGGCGTGGGTGGACTCGGGCACTACTCCTATCAAGTAAACCCGCTGCGGCCCAATACCACGCATTTGTGCTTCTAATAAAACGGCGCGCAGGCTTGGGTCGTGGGGTCCGCGCCGGTGCGGCAGGCTACTGCCGATGATTTCATCACGATTGGACACAGAAATGGATCCAGGAGGGCCAGGACCGGTGACCGAATCCAGCAACAGCAAGGTGTGCACGTCCTCAATCATGGGTAGTAGGTCGAAGCCAGGGGTGCCAGCGTCGACTAGGTCGACGTCGGCGGGGAAGTGGTAGTGGGCATGAAGCGCGGCCAGTAGGTATGGTCCTACGGCGTCGTCCCCGATGAGGACGTTGCCTAGAGCAAGGATGCGGATGGCTTTCATGCAACTAGCGGGCTTTGGCGGAACCACGCGCGGTGCCGTCGGGATCATGGGTATGGATGGCGCAAGCCAAGCACGGGTCAAATGAGTGAATCGTGCGTAACACTTCTAGTGGACGGTCGGCGTCGGCAACGGGGTTGTCGATCAAGGACGCTTCGTATGGTCCAGGCACGTTTTTGTCATCGCGCGGGCCGGCGTTCCAAGTCGACGGCACCACCGCTTGGTAGTTTTTGATCACACCATTTTCGATGACCACCCAATGGGACAGCGTGCCACGTGGCGCCTCGTGCAAACCGAAGCCGCGCACTTCGCCAGTGGGGAATACTGGCGGGTTGCAGACCGCAGTATCGCCTTTGGCAATGTTGTCCACCAGCATCTGCCAATGTTGCTCGGCAGATTCGGACAGCACAGCGCACCGAATAGCGCGCGCGACGTTGCGACCTAGAGTCGAATGCAGCACGTCCAAACCGAGTTCGACACCGGCCAAGGACGAAACCTGAGTGAGTATGTGGTCTGACCAACGCTTGGTAGGCTCATGACCTTGGGTGTAACCCATCAACACCTGCGCTAGCGGCCCTACTTGCATCGGCTTGCCTTGAAAGCGCGGCGATTTCACCCACGAGTACTTGCCGTCTTCCTCGAATTCGGTGTAGTTCGGCACCGTTTCTTCTTCGTAAGGATGGCGCGACCAGTCGCCGTCGTACCACGAACGCGCGATGCATTCTTCGACGTTGTCGCGGAAGCGCGGATCGTTCCAACCATGGATCGGAGTCATGGTGGATAGATCGCCGTCAAAAATGGTGCCGCCAGGAATTTCGAAATCAGTTGCTTTCGAATTCATCGGCAAATCAGGCACACTCATGTAGTTGGTCACGCCTGCGCCATAGCTCAACCATTCCGGATACATCGATCCGATGGCGATGACGTCGGGTATGTAAACCTGCTTGATGAACTGTCCGACCTCGGCTAGCAACATGCGAATGCGGTTCAGCTTCTCCATGTTGAGTGCCGTGGCCTGATCCAAATCGATGGCGTTGGCGACCCCACCCACCGCCAAGTTTTGCAAGTTCGGCGTTTTGCCCGCCAGGATTGCGACGGCTTGATTGGCGCGTCTTTGGTAGTCCAGGGCTTGTAAGTAGTGGGCAACTGCAAGCAAGTTGACTTCCGGCGGCAGTTTCATCGCGGCATGGCCCCAGTAGCCATTTTCAAAAATGCCCAAGCGCCCCTGACCGACGAATCCCGCCAACTTTTTCTTAGCGGCGACCATGTCATTCAAGCTATTGCCTGGCCATTCGGAAAGACTTTCGGCCAGCGCCGCAGTCTTTTTCGGATCGGCATCCAGCGCCGACACGACGTCGACCCAATCCAGTGCGGTTAGGTGATAGAAATGCACGATATGGTCGTGCAGCGAGTGAGCGATCAAGATCAGGTTGCGGATCAATTGCGCGTTGGTCGGGATGTCCAAACCAATGGCGTTTTCCACCGCACGCACCGACGCAATCGCGTGAACCGAAGTGCACACGCCGCAGATGCGTTGCGCGAACAACCAGGCTTCGCGCGGGTCACGGCCTTGAAGAATGATTTCAATACCGCGCCACATTTGCCCGGACGACCACGAATTGACTACTTTGCCTTGATCGACTTCGACGTCGATACGTAAGTGACCCTCAATCCGTGTGACCGGGTCTACACTAATTCGTTTACTCATTTCAGGCTCCCGATGCGGCTTCACCTGGCAACGCTGGGCCAGTCAAAACTGGGAAGCGCTTCACCAGTGCGACGTAAATCGCAACTTCAGTTGCTACGAATCCCAGAGTGACCAAGGTTTCGTGAATGGATGGGAAGTAGCTCCAACCCGCTCCCGGGTCGAACGCAATCAAGTAGGTGTCAAAACGGTAGAGTCCGCCCGCTAGCAACATCAACGCCGCACCGATAAACAAGCGCGCATTGCTAGCTTTGCGCGTCGGCACGAGCACCGCCAGGGGTGCTAAAAAGAGCAGAGTTTCTATGCACAGCATCACTCCGAAGCGGTCGAACTGGAAGTTTTGCAACTTGCCGTTAGTGATTAGTTCGTAGTAACGCAGGATTAGGTAGAGCACCTGCAACGAAAGCGTCACCTTGGCAAGCGAACGCAACATTGAAGTTTCGGCCGGTCGCTTAAACGAAATGCTGCCGAGTAAGGATTCAAACGCAACAATGGAGTAGCCCATCGCCATGCATGAAACCAAGAACAGCAACGGCAGCCAAGCGGTGTGCCAATACGGGTGGAGTTTGGATCCGGCCACCAACATCAGCGAGCCGAGCGAACTTTGGTGCATCGTCGGCAGTAGCAAACCTAACGCCAAGATGTAAACCAAACTGCGGTCGATGAATTTGCTCACCTTCATTGCCGCAATACCGCGCGGGCCGGTTTTGGACGTCACCAGCTTCTCTAGGAACACCGGCGAAAATTCAATCCACAGCACGAAGATGTAAGCAGTGATGCACAGCGCTACCTCAAGCAGCACTGAGTTCAAGTTCCATTGCCACGGCATGAATACGCCGAACACCAACCAGAACCTCCCGCCGCCAATAAACACCGACAGCCCGGCAATGGGGTAACCCAATGCCCTGGTCAAAATGGCCGGCCGCACTAACGGGGGGAACTTGCCTTTATTCAGCACGTACCACAGGATTGCCTTTGCGTATCCACCGCAAGCCAGCGCCGTGCCAGTGGCGACGTCGAAGCCAACCCA
>JACNIZ010000059.1 GCA_014382805.1 Planctomycetota bacterium | reverse complement strand
AACCCGGCAGGCAAAGTGCGTCCGCTGTCCGAGCTCACCAACTTTGATTAAACCCCCGAAAACGGCAAGAGCCGTGAATCTTTCGGTGCGGAATGGATCAAAGACCACCAAATCTCACCGCGGCAGGATTGCTCAACATGTCACCGCTAAACCGATCTGAATCGACCAAGGCTTATTGGCGCAGCATCAAGGACTTGGAGAGCACTCCAGAGTTCCGCGAGCTGGCCGCCAACGAGTTCCCGGCCGGTCCTGAAAAGGAGTGGACCGAATCTTCGCGTCGTCGCTTCTTGCAAATCATGGGCGCATCGCTGGCACTGGGTTCGGTGTCGAGCTGCCGTTGGCAAAAGGGCGTGATCGCGCCGATGGCCGACCGTCCTGAGGGCTGGGTTCCTGGCAAGCCACGTCACTATTCATCGATGATGGATTTGGGTGGCGTTGCTCAACCTTTCACCGTCACCAGTTTCGACGGACGTCCGACCAAGGTGGAGGGCAATGCTCTACACCCTGCGAGCAAGGGCACAACTAACAGCTACGCGCAGGCGTCGGTGTTGGAAATGTGCGACCCGGACCGCAGCCGTGGCGTCGCCAAAAATCAGGGTGGCGCTGAAATAGATTCCAACTGGGCTGATCTCGACACCTTCATTGGTGCTCAGATCCGCAACTCAGGGGATCGCGGCGCTGGCATGGCACTGATTACCGGTAACACCACCTCGCCGTCGATGGCTCAGGCTTTTGAGGCTTTGAAAAAGGCTTACCCAAGTGCCACCATCGTCCAGCACGAAGCGTTGAGCCGCATCAACGAGCAGGACGGCTGTCAGCAGTTGTTCGGTGGTTTGGTGCGCCCGGTTTACAAGCTGGAGCAGGCTAATGTCATCGTCAGCTTTGACGAAGACCTGATTGGTAGCCACCCGGATCACTTGGCTCACACGCGTGCTTTTGCTGCTCGTCGTCGTCCGGAAGATGGCGCGATGAACCGCTTGTACACCGTCGAGCCCAGCTTCACGCTGACCGGCTCCGCTGCGGATCACCGCATGCCGGTGCGGGCGTCGCAAGTGGCTGTGATTCTGTCCGCGGTTCAACGCGAACTGGCTAGCAAGCACCACATCGGCACCGCGCCGACTGGAATGCCGGAGGGAGGCATTCTGACGCAAGGACTCGTCTCCAAGTTTGTGGCGGCGGTCGCCAAAGACTTGGCAGAGAACAAAGGCAATTGCGTTTTGGCCGCTGGGCCGAAGCAGCCAGCCGAAGTTCACGCCGTAGTTCACGCGCTGAACATTGCGTTGGGCAACCGCGGGCGCACGGTTGAATACCTGCGCGCCAACCTGGCGCCGGCAACGGATCCTAGTCAGCTGGCCGCGCTGGTTGCACGCATGAATGCGGGTTCCATCAACACCTTAGTGGTGCTCGATTCCAACCCGGTTTACACCGCACCTGCTGATTTGGACTTCGCCGCCGCTCTGGCCCAGGTGAAGAACAAAATTCACTTCGGCTTGTATCGCGACGAAACGGCTCTTGCCTGTGATTGGCACGCGCCGAAAGCACACTGGTTAGAAGCCTGGGGCGACGGCCGCAGCTGGGACGGTACTTGGACTTTGGCGCAGCCATTGATCGAGCCGTTGTACAGCGGCAAATCGGCACTGGAATTCGTCAGCTTGTTGGTCAGCTCTACTGCGACCGCTGGAGATCAACAGGTGCATGCGACTTTCACCAAAGCAGCCGGTGACGACGAAATGGCGTGGCGGCTAGCGGTGCAGCGCGGTTTTGTAACCGGCAGCGCTTTTCCGCGCGCGGCCAACCCAAGTGGTTCGGCCTCCCCATTGCGCATGACCGCCGAAACCATGGCGGCTTGGAGCAACGGTCAGCCGCTGGAACTGGTGTTCAGTCAGGACTACAGCCTCTACGACGGTCGCTATGCCAACCTCGGTTGGTTGCAAGAGCTGCCGGATCCAATGAGCAAGTTGACCTGGGGCAATGCCGCGATCATCGGCATTTCTACCGCAGCTGCTTTGGGCGTCAAAGACGAAGACGTGGTTGAGCTCGAGCTCGACGGACGTCGGATTGAAGCGCCGGTTTACATCATGCCTGGGCAAGCACCTGGCACCGTCGGCTTGACCATGGGTTATGGCCGCACGGCAGCCGGACACGTTGCCGGAATTGGTACGGACGAAGTGGAAGCCGTCGGTGTGAATGCTTATGCACTGCGCACTGGCAACACTGGTTTTGCTGGCGGACTGGCCGCGCGCTCCACTGGTGCGACTTACCCGTTGGCGTCGACGCAAGACCACCACATTATTGATGAGATTGGTCAATCCGGTCGCGATCACCGCCTCGGCGAGTTGATTCGTGCGGCCGACGTCGGCGAATGGGAGAACCATCCAGACTTCGCGCAGCACGTGGTTCACCACCCGCCGCTGAAGTCGCTGTGGAAGGAGTTCACCTACGAAGGCCGCCGTTGGGCGATGTCCATCGACCTGAGTTCATGCACCGGTTGCGCCACTTGCACCATTGCTTGTCAGGCCGAAAACAACGTGCCTATCGTCGGCAAGGAAGACGTCATCAAAGGTCGTGAAATGGCCTGGATCCGGATGGACCGCTACTTCACTGGCGATCCGGAAAATCCGAGCATTCAAAACCAGCCGATCAATTGTCAGCATTGCGAAATGGCGCCGTGTGAGCAGGTTTGTCCGGTTGCTGCGACTACCCACAGCGAAGAAGGCCTCAATGACATGGTCTACAACCGCTGCATTGGTACTCGCTACTGTGCCAACAACTGCCCTTACAAAGTACGGCGCTTCAACTACCTTGAGTTCCAAGGTCAGCTGCGCACCGAAGGCAACGAAATCCTGCAACTGGCGATGAACCCTGAGGTCACGGTGCGAAACCGCGGCGTCATGGAGAAGTGCAGCTTCTGTGTACAGCGCATCGAAGCCGCCCGTACCGAGTCCACAGTAAACGGCACCGGCATCATCGAAGATGGCGCCGTCACTCCAGCTTGTGCTCAGGTTTGCCCAGCTCAGGCCATCAGTTTCGGCGATTTGAACGATCCAACGTCCAAGGTGCTGAAGAATCACGAAAACGATCGGGCATACGCCTTACTGGCTGAGTTGAACAACAAGCCTCGGGTTGCCTTCATGGCTCCGATTAGCAATCCCCATCCTGACTTGGCGGCCGCTCCAGTGGCTGGCGGTAACGACCACGCGGTCGAGGAGGAAGTACAACATGGCTAAGTTCGCTGAACTTACTCACGAACAGTTAGACAACATGCTTCACCCGCCTGCCCTGGTGCAAGGCGACGACTCGCTGTCTAAC
>JACNIZ010000276.1 GCA_014382805.1 Planctomycetota bacterium | reverse complement strand
ACTACCTCAGCGGGGTCATGAACAACCTACCTTATCTGCTGGCGGTCGAGCAGTTGGCGGGCATCGAAGTGCCGCCGCGGGCGCAGATGATTCGAGTGATGATGTGCGAGCTTTTCCGCCTTTCCAGTCACTTGGTTTGGTACGGAACCTTCGCCGGTGACATCGGCTCCATGTCGCCGGTGTTTTATATGTTCAATGACCGGGAACGCCTATTCGGCATCGTCGAAGCGGTTTGTGGGGCACGCATGCATCCGAATTGGTTTCGCATCGGCGGAGTGGCCGAAGACCTGCCTATAGGCTGGGAAAAATTGATTGCCGACTTCGTGGCCTACCTTCCAAAGCGCCTAGCCGACTACTCAAAGATCCTGATGAAGAACCGCATCTTCAAGGCGCGTACCGTGGGAGTGGGCGCTTACAGGCGCGAGGAGGCCATCGATTGGGGAGTGACCGGGCCGGGCTTGCGCGCCTGCGGATTGGAATGGGATTTGCGCAAGAAGCGGCCCTACTGCGGCTACGAACAGTTCGAATTTGAAGTCCCTACCGCGCACGGCGGTGACTGCTATGCGCGTGCCGAGGTGCGGGTAGAAGAAATGTACCAGAGTTTGCGCATCATCGAGCAATGCCTAAAGAACATGCCTAGTGGGCCATTCAAAGCCGATCATCCGCTGACCACGCCGCCGAAAAAAGAGCGCACCATGCAAGATATCGAAACTCTAATTACCCACTTTCTGGGGGTGAGCTGGGGACCGATCTTGCCAGCCGGGGAAGTCTACGCCGGAGTGGAAGCTTCCAAGGGGATCACCGGCTACTACCTGACGAGCGACCACGGGAATCGTGCTTATCGAGCACGTATCCGCGCTCCTTCTTTTCCTCACATGCAAATGGTTCCGCTGATCAGTCGTGGCCTGATGATTGGCGACTTGCTGGCCATTCTCGGCTCCATTGACTACGTACTCGCAGACATAGATCGCTAACCCCAAACCATACTGACCATGCTCAACGACCAAGTGCAAAAGGAAATTCGAGGCGAACTCGAACACTACCCGACGCCGCGGGCGGGATGCATAGAAGCGTTGAAAATCGTGCAGAATCATGAGCGTTGGGTTTCCGATACAGCGCTGCAAGAAGTCGCCGATCTGATTGGAATCCCCGCCGCTGAACTAGAAGGGGTCGCCACTTTCTACAATCTGATTTACCGTCAACCGGTCGGCAAACATGTGATCTTGTTATGCGACAGCGTGAGTTGCTGGTTGACTGGCTGTGGCAAAATCCGCGCTGGAATAAAACAACGGCTGAATATCGACTTCGGGCAGACCACGGCGGATGATCGCTTTACTCTGCTGCCGATGGCTTGTTTGGGCAACTGCGACCACGCGCCATCGATGATGGTAGGCGAAGTATTGCATCAGGATCTGACTCCCGAATCGCTGGATCAAATCCTGGAGGGGGTGGATTGAAGATGGAACGCCCTCTGACCAAAAACATCGACGCCGGGCGCGAACCGTTGGGTCTGAAGGACTACGAAGCGGCGGGTGGCTACCAAGCCGTGCGCAAGGTGTTGCAGGAAATGACTCCTGAGGAAGTCACCGCCGCGGTGAAAAAATCCGACCTGCGCGGCCGCGGCGGTGCTGGTTTTCCTACCGGACTGAAATGGAGCTTCGTGCCAATGGGGGACGATGCGCCGCGGCCGAAATATTTGGTTTGCAACGCCGATGAAATGGAACCCGGTACCTTCAAAGACCGCGTGCTTCTGGAGGGCGATCCGCATCAAATGGTCGAAGCGATGATCGTTGCCGGATATGCAATGGGCGCCGACGTCGGCTACATTTTCCTGCGCTGGGCTTACCGGCTGGCGAACCAACGCTTGCTAGCTGCTATCGCAGAAGCAAACGCGGCTGGTTACTTAGGCGACAACATTCTTGACAGCGGCTATTCATTCAAACTGCACGTGCACACCAGTGCCGGGCGTTATATCTGCGGCGAAGAAACGGCGCTGTTGAATTCGCTGGAAGGCAAACGCGCAATCCCACGTGCCAAACCGCCGTTCCCGCAAATTTCTGGCTTGTGGGGCAAACCGACCATCGTGCAAAACGTCGAAACTTTGTGCAACGTGCCGCACATCATCAACCGCGGGGCGGACTGGTTTAAAAGCATCAGCCGCTCAGCAGAAGGAGGCACCAAGCTATACGGCGTCAGCGGAAGGGCGAAGAATCCCGGCTGCTGGGAGCTGCCGATGGGAACGCCGATTCGTGAAATCATCGACGAATATGCTGGTGGAATGCAGGACGGATTGAAACTACGCGGCTTGCTTCCGGGCGGCGCGTCCACCGACTTTTTGGTGGAAGAACATTTCGACACGCCGATGGACTACGCCTCCATCGCAGCCGCTGGCAGCCGCATGGGCACCGGCACCATGATCCTGCTCGACGATGGGAATTGCCCAGTTGGCATGGTTTTGAACATGATGGAGTTTTTCGCCAGAGAATCCTGCGGTTGGTGCACTCCGTGTCGCGAAGGCTTGCCTTGGGTGGAAAAAATCTTGCAGGCCATCGAAGACGGAAACGGTTGCGCCGAGGACTTGGACCGACTTTCAGCCCATGCCCGCGACCTCGGACATGGCAATACTTTTTGCGCGTTGGCCCCCGGCGCGATGGAACCTTTGCAAAGCAGCCTTAAATACTTTCGCGAGGACTTCCAAAGCCACATCACCAATAAGAGGTGCCCCTGGAGTTAAATCTATGCGCGTCAAAATCACAGTGGATGGCAAAAGCTACGAAGTCGAGCAGGGCGACAATCTGCTACGCGCATGTTTATCCAACGGGCTGGATCTGCCGTATTTTTGTTGGCATCCGATTCTTGGATCGGTCGGTTCGTGTCGGCAATGTGCGGTGAAAAGTTATCAGGATGACGACGACACCGAGGGCAAAATCGTCATGGCGTGCATGGAATCGAGTAACGAAGGTTGCCGGATTTCCATCGATGATCCCGAAGCCAAGCGTTTCCGGGCGCAGATCATTGAATGGCTGATGATTAATCATCCGCACGATTGCGCCGTTTGCGACGAGGGTGGAGAGTGCCATCTGCAGGACATGACCGTCATGACCGGGCACGATAGCCGACGTTACCGTTTCACCAAAAGCACTCACCGCAACCAAGATCTTGGCCCGTTCATCAATCACGAGATGAACCGCTGCATCACTTGTTATCGCTGCGTGCGCTACTATCGCGATTATGCCGGCGGAAAGGACCTGGATGCTTTCGGCGTGCACGACCGCATGTATTTTGGTCGTCAAGAGGATGGCACTTTGGAAAGTCCATTCAGTGGCAACTTGGTAGAAGTCTGCCCAACAGGCGTTTTCACCGACAAAACCTTCAAGCAGCATTACACGCGCAAGTGGGATTTGCAGTCTACGCCGTCGGTTTGCGTGCATTGCAGCTTAGGTTGCAACACCATCCTCGGCGAACGCTATGGCGGCTTGCGGCGCGTTTTGAATCGCTATAACGCCGACGTCAACGGCTACTTGATTTGCGATCGCGGTCGTTTTGGTTATGGCTTCGTCAACAGCGATCAACGGATTAGCGAAGCTGGTGTACGCATCGCCGACGGCTGTACTCTTGAATCGATCGATTCTGATGTCGCGGTCCGTCGATTTACGTCGCTGATAAAAAATAAGGAATCGTTGATTGGCATCGGCTCGCCTAGAGCATCCTTAGAGGCGAACTTTGCCCTGCGGCAGCTGGTTGGTAAAGAAAATTTCTACTCCGGTGCTTCGGCCCAAGAATTTGAATTAGTGGCCACCGTCGTTGACGCAATGCGCAACGGATCCACCCAAACGCCTTCTTTGCGCCAAATTGAGAGCGCAGATGCGGTCCTCCTTTTGGGTGAAGACCCCACTGCTAGTGCGCCGTTGCTTTCCCTGGCGCTGCGCCAATCCACCCGCCAACAATCTATTCTTGAAGCCGCTAAGGCTGGGATTCCAATGTGGCAGGACGCAGCAGTGCGCGGCTTGGCTCAAGACAGCCATGGCCCTTTGTTTATTGCCACTCCAGCGGCGACTGCTCTGGATGATATCGCCAGTGAAACTGTGCGCGCGGCTCCTGATGATGTCGCCCGCCTGGGCTTGGCTGTGGCCCATGAACTGGATCCCAAAGCTCCTAGGGTGGTGAAGCTAGGGGCTAGATTGAAATTGGCCAAGCGAATCGCTGCCGCTTTACTCGCAGCCGAGCAACCACTGGTGGTTGCTGGAACCGCAAGTGGCAGCAAAGCTGTAATCCAGGCGGCTGCTGCGGTTGCAACTGCTCTCGGGGTCGCGCGCGCCAAAGCCGCTGCTCCATGGTTATTCCTGACGCTGCCGGAATGCAACAGCATGGGCTTAGCCCTTCTGAATGCCAAACCATTAGCCGAAATAAAGCAGCAACCTAAGGGTCGAGGTGGCAGCGTAATCGTTCTCGAAAACAATCTTTATCGGCGCGCCAAAGCCGAACAAGTCGACGCCCTGCTAGATGGAAAAACTCTAGTTGTACTCGATCATGTACAGCACCCAACCGTGGATCGCGCGCGGCTGGTTCTGCCCGCAGCAACCTTCGCCGAGACTAGCGGCACCCTGGTCAACAACGAAGGACGCGCGCAGGAATTCCACACTGCCGTGATGCCTACCGGAGCCATCCGACCGAGTCATGGCTGGTTGTTAAGTGGCTTAACGGCATGCCGTCCTGATGAAAAACACGCGCTTAGTTTGGAGGATTTGCGCGCTGCCTGTGCCGCCGAGTTTCCTGAACTTGCTTCGACATGGCTGTCCGACGAATCACCGACCTTGCGCTATGCAAAAGAAAAGGTGCCGCGCGCATCCTTCCGCGCCAGTGGCCGCACCGCCATGCATGCAAACGTCAGCGTTCACGAACCGACGCCACCCGAAGATCCCGACTCAGCATTAGCTTTTTCAATGGAAGGCTTTCGTGATCCCGACGCGCAACTGATTCCGTCGTACTGGGCGCCAGGATGGAACTCGGTGCAAGCTCTGAGCAAGTTCCAGTTCGAAGTCGGCGGTCCGATGCGCGGTGGCAAACCAGGAGTGCGCTTAATCCAGCCGTGCAAAGATGCGCCGCCGAGCTATCCGGATGAAATCCCAGCTGCCTTCGCAGCCCGCGAAGGGGAGTGGTTGCTGCTGCCGTTATCGCGCGTCTTCGGCGGCGAAGAGTTGAGCAGCATGGATCCTGCCATTCAAGTGCGCACCTCTCAAGCGCAACTATTGCTGCATGAGGACGACGGTTTATCCCTTGGCCTGTCCGAAGGCGACATCGTCGAGATTCAAAGCGAAGTAGGCTCGTTTAGCTTGCCCGTTGCAATGAGAAAAAATGTCTGCAGGGGCGTGGCCATGCTGCCGCTGGATACGCCGGGAGTTGGCTTCCTGCAGCTGCCGCTATATGCATCGATCAGGAGGGTATCGGGATGACCGAAACCATCCGCCTTTTGCTTTGTATTTTGATCATCCCTAACGTCGTACTCGGCATGGCCGCGGGTTTGATCTTGCTTGAACGGCGTCTGCTTGCAGTATGGCAGGAACGCTTAGGCCCCAACCGCGTCGGTCCATTTGGTTTGTTGCAACCGCTGGCCGATGCGATCAAATTGCTGACCAAGGAAGACTGGATTCCGCCGTTCGCGGACCGTCCGGTATTCGTTATCGCACCAGCCATCGTCATGGCCACCGGCATCCTAACCTGTGCCATCTTGCCGATTGCACCCGGCGTCGGCATCGTCGATGACCTGAATATTGGCTTGCTGTTCTTTTTGGCGATGTCGTCGCTTGGAGCCTACAGCGTGTTACTCGCGGGTTGGTCGTCGAACAATAAATACTCTCTTATTGGCGGCCTGCGTTCGGCCGCGCAAATGCTCAGCTACGAAGTGTTCATGGGTTTGTCGCTGATGGGGGTGGTGATCCTGACCGGCACTTTCAGCCTGCGCGAAATCGTTGAGGCGCAGCGCGACGGCTGGTTTTTCATCCCCCAATTCCTCGGCATGGTGATCTTCATGCTCGCCGGTTTGGCCGAGACCCACCGCATGCCTTTCGATTTACCCGAAGCCGAAGCCGAACTTGTAGCCGGCTTCCACACGGAATATTCCAGCATGAAGTTCGGCGTGTTTTTTATTGGCGAGTACGCCGGTGTGGTGGTGGTTTCCGCGTTGATGACCACGCTCTTTTTCGGCGGCTGGCTAGGGCCGTGGCTGCCACCAATCGTATGGTTCATGCTGAAGACGCTGACGTTCATTTGCCTATTTATTCTCATGCGCGCCACGCTGCCGCGGCCGCGTTACGACCAGCTCATGGCTTTGGGTTGGAAGGTGATGCTGCCACTCTCCCTGCTGAATGTTGTAGTCACCGGGGCGATCAAACTTGCCACTACGGGGGATGGGGGATGAGGACTCCAAAGCAACCGCGATGATTAGCATCCTGCATAGTCTTTGGCGGGTCCTGCGCCACACCTTTGATCGCCGGGTCACGGTGCAATACCCGGAGGAACGACGCGTCATGGCGCCGCGCACGCGTGGTCGAATCGTGCTTACCCTCGACCCCGATGGCGGTGAGCGATGCGTCGGTTGCTACCTGTGTGCCGCCGCCTGCCCGGTGGACTGCATCGCGCTGCAAGCAACGGAGGACGAAACCGGACGGCGTTCGGCCGAGTGGTTCCGGATCAACTTTTCGCGTTGCATCTTTTGCGGTTACTGCGAAGAAGCATGTCCGACTTACGCCATTCAATTGACGCCGGACATCGAACTCGGCGAGTACCATCGCCCGAATCTCGTTTACGAGAAGGAGCATTTGCTCATTAGTGGCCCGGGCAAGTACCCCGGCTACAACTACTATCACGTCGCCGGTCTTTCGATCGGCGGTAAAGACAAAGGCGAAGCGGCGGCGGAGCGACCGCCGGTGGACGTCAGGACCCTGCTTCCATAATGCACCACTAGCATGTTCTGGCTCACTTCAATCGTTGCCATCGTCGCCACCCTCCTGGCGATCTCCCGGCTCAACGCGACCCACGCACTGCTTTATCTCATCGTGTCGTTTTTGTCCGTTGCGGTGCTGTTTTTGCAGTTGGGTGCGCCGTTTGTTGCCGCCATCGAAGTCATCGTTTACGCCGGCGCAATCATGGTGTTGTTTGTATTCGTGATCATGTTGCTCAACTTGGGTCCGCATGCGGTGGAAGGGGAGCGGCAGTTACTCCCGCCCCATGCATGGATCGGCCCCGGTTTGCTAGCCGCGGTTTTGCTGCTTGAGCTTTTGATGCCGTTAAGTAACAACCAATTTATTCCCACAACGGGTACCGCCAAACACGCTGATCATTCCACCATCCCCACCATCCCCACCGAAGCTGCCCCTCAACTCCAAGAACGGATGGTGGTCGGCCCCAAAGAGGTCGGCATAAAACTATTTAGCACCTATTTGCTTGCGGTGGAATTGGCCGGATTCCTGCTGCTTGCTGGTCTGGTGGGTGCCTTCCATATCGGTCGTGAGGAGCCTAGAACGAGCGCCAAACCGGGTGCCATGGAAGTGCCCAGCCAGGAGGGACCAGCATGAACCCAATCCCGATGGAGCAAAGCCTCATGGTTGCTGCGATGCTGTTTTCACTCGGCTTAATCGGTTTGCTGGTGCGGCGCAACGTGATCTTCATGTTGATTTCGATTGAAATCATGCTTAACGCCGCCGGCCTAGCATTTGTCGTCGCCGGTTCGCATTGGCAAGCCGCCGACGGCCAGGTGATGTTTTTATTCATCATTACCATGGCCGCCGCCGAAGTCGCCATCGGCCTAGCTTTGGTCTTGCGGTTGCAAAGCGACCTGCCTACCTTAGACGTCGATGCAATGGACCAGCTAAAGGGGGGGGATGATGCTTAATTATTTAGCCCTACTGCCGACCTTGCCGCTAGTCGGCTTCCTGATCCTGACGGCCTTCGGCAAATCGCTAAGCAAACGCAGCGTAGTGGCAATCGGCGTCGGTTCGATGGCGCTTGCCGCAATGCTGACCATCGGCATCGCGATCCATTTCCTCAGCGCGCCGCCGCCCGGCCATGTGTTTGAGCAGCACTTATGGACTTGGTTTCAGGTTGGCGATCTCGCCCCTGGATTTTCGTTATACCTAGACGCGCTGTCGCTGGCGATGATTCTGGTCATCACGCTGGTCGGCTTTTTAATCCATCTTTATTCAGCCGAATTCATGCGCGACGACGACGCCTACGCGCGTTTTTTCGCCTACATGAATTTGTTCGTCAGCTTGATGCTGATCCTGGTCCTTGCCGACAACCTGCTGTTGCTTTACCTCGGTTGGGAAGGCGTGGGCATGTGTAGTTTTTTGTTGATAGGCTTTTGGTATAAAAAGCCTGAAAACTCCAAGGCGGCGCAAAAGGCATTCATCGTGACGCGCGTGGGCGACACGGCGATGGCCATCGGCCTATTTTTACTCATCACCCAGCTGGGCACTCTTGACATTCAAGAACTCGGCGTGCGCGCCAGCGAAAAGTGGCCAGTAGGTTCCGGCATGGCGGTGGCCGCTGCGGCGCTGTTACTGGGCGGCGCAGTCGGCAAGTCGGCACAATTGCCGTTGCAAACTTGGCTGCCGGACGCGATGGCCGGTCCGTCGCCGGTTTCCGCGCTGATTCACGCCGCGACCATGGTTACTGCAGGGGTTTACCTCATCGCACGTACCCACGCGCTATTCGCATTGGCGCCAGTGGTGCTGACCGCAGTCATGCTAATCGGCCTGCTTACCCAATTGACTGCCGGCATCAGCGCGGTGCATCAACGCGACATCAAACGCATCCTTGCCTACTCGACGATCAGTCAGCTCGGCTACATGTTCTTCGCCTTAGGGGTGTCCTCAAACGGCGCGGCCATCAACCACCTCATGACCCATGCTTGTTTCAAAGCAACTTGGTTTCTCGCTGCCGGCGCGGTGATCATTGCAGTAAACCATGAGCATGACATTTTCAAAATGGGTGGGCTAGGCAAAAAACTACCCGTCCTGTTTTGGACGATGTTCTTCGCTGGCTGCGGCCCGTTTTTCAGCAAAGATGGAATCCTCGCCGAAGTCTGGTTTTCTGACACCGGCGGCCCATTCCTGTGGTTGCTCGGTTTGTTCGGAGTCTTCGTCACTTCGATTTACCTGTTCCGTTTATTGTTCACCGTTTTCCTAGGACCGCTGAAAAACGACGTCCATTGGAAACCCGGCCTAGCCATTACCATTCCGCTTGTCATCCTGGCGACGGGTTCGGTGGTCGGCGCGATCGTCGAATACCCACGCCTGCTTGGTTATCACCCCTATGCAACTGGAACCGAGGCGGCGCATGCCTCGCCATACCTCCACGCCGCGATCGGCAAGATCGCTGTCGGCGTCGCTTTAGCCGGAATTTACGTCGCCTATCGTTTATTCGTGCGCCACAAGCATTACGAAGCCGGCGAAGTGGTCGTCCCGCACATCACGCTCCGCATGCGTCGGTTATTCGCCGCCGGTTGGTACTTTGATCGAGCCTATCACGCTGCTTTCGTAGTGCCGTTCCAAGCCACATCTCGCTTTCTCCGCAGCGAACTCATCGACCGAGGCTATGACGCCGTGGTAGCGCTAGTGCAGACCGGCCACCGTCAAATTCGTCGCAGCCAAACTGGTCGTCTACGCTGGTACGCCGCCGGCATCGCAGTCGGCGCAGTTTTTTGTTTAGGAGCGGTGCTGCTCTGATGACCCTGCTCCTCCTAATCGCGATTCCGCTTTGCGGTGGCTTCCTCGCCTGGTTGCTAGGCCGCTTCCACGCCGACGCCCCGCGTTGGATTTCTTTGGCAGCGCTCGGTGTCGGCTTCATCCTTGCGCTTGACCTTGGCCTCGAACATTGGGGAGCCGCCGGTCTCGCCAATGACAACCTGTGGCTGCTGGAATATTCCCATGCCTGGATTCCGCGCTTCGGCATCAGTTTCCACCTTGCCTTAGACGGCTTGAATCTACTGATGGTGGTGCTGACTTTCCTGATTGGCATCCTCGCCGTGGGTTGTTCTTGGAAAGAAATTTCAACCCGCGTCGGCTTTTTTCACTTCAACCTAATGTGGGTATTGGCTGGCGTCGTCGGTGTATTTCTTGCCATTGACCTGTTCCTGTTCTACTTTTTCTGGGAACTGATGCTGGTGCCGATGTATTTCCTAATCGGAATTTGGGGTCACGAAAAACGCATTCGAGCGGCACTGAAGTTTTTCATCTTCACTCAAGCAAGCGGCCTGCTTTTATTACTTGCCATCGTCGCCCTCG
Organism: Planctomycetota bacterium; assembly: GCA_014382805.1. Classification (GTDB taxonomy): domain Bacteria; phylum Planctomycetota; class UBA1135; order UBA1135; family UBA1135; genus JACNIZ01. Next base: position 6,692 of record JACNIZ010000276.1, on the reverse strand, counting down.
CCTTCAGCCATCAAAGTACCAGCGGAGTGTTGAGCTACAACTACATGGAGCTGCTCGGCACTCCACTAAGCGAAGCGGCCGGAATGTGGATGATGCTCGGCTTTTTTATTGCGTTCGCCGTCAAGCTTCCGGTGGTGCCGCTACATACTTGGCTTCCCGATGCCCATACCGAAGCTCCGACTGCGGGCAGTGTAATTCTGGCGGCGCTAATGTTGAAAACCGGTGCCTATGGATTGATTCGATTCGTGGTGCCGCTATTCCCTGATGCAGCCATGGCATTCGCTCCGATTGCTATGACCCTTGGCGTAATTGGCATACTATACGGCGCAATTTTGGCGTTCGCGCAGACCGACCTCAAGCGCCTGGTCGCCTATACCAGCGTCAGCCACCTAGGCTTCGTACTGCTCGGCGTCTTCGCATGGAATGAACTTGCATTACAAGGCGTGGTCATGCAAATGATTTGCCACAGCTTTTCCACTGGCGCCTTGTTCGTGCTGGTCGGCGCCCTCTACGAGCGCACTCACACGCGCGACCTTTCGCGCCTTAGCGGACTATGGGCGGTCGCTCCGAAGATGGGTGCGATGGCCATGTTCTTCGCAATGGCCTCGCTAGGCTTGCCCGGACTCGGCAATTTCCTCGCCGAAATCTTAGTGCTTGCTGGCGCATATCCAGTGAGCATTCCGCTGACGGCATTGGCCACGGTCGGTTTGATTTTTGCGACCATTTATTCGGTGCGCTTGGTCAGCCGCGCATTCCACGGTGTGAACGAAGGCAGCTGGGAATTTTCGGACCTTAGTTTACGCGAGGCCGCAGTTCTTGGCGTCATGGTCGTCGGGTTGATCTGGCTCGGTCTCTATCCGCAACCAGTGTTGGACGCCGCAGCGCCGACCCTCTCTCATCTCCTATCGGTAATGCAACGATGAACACTACCGACTTAATCGCATTGTCACCGCTGCTAATCGTCGGGCTGTCGGCAGTGGCAATCCTGTTGCTGATTTCGCTGCGCCGCAACCATCGCGCCGTCGCCACCCTAGCCTTGGGCGGCTTGGCTTTGGCGATGGCCTCGATCCCACAAGCTGCGGCGGTTGCTCCGCATCACATCGCGCCGTTAATGATGGCCGACGGCTACGCGTTGTTCTATTCAGCATTGCTGTTGGCGGCCTCATTTGTGGTCGGTCTGCTTTCCTTCGACTATCTTGAACAGCGCGGCGAACAGCGCGAGGAATATTACGTACTGCTATTGCTTGCCACCTTGGGCGGTTTGGTGCTCGTCGGCGCCAATCATTTTGTCAGTCTGTTCCTCGGTTTGGAAATCCTCAGCGTGGCGATTTACGTGATGGTGGCCTATGCACGCAGCAGCCCTCTTGCGGCTGAAACCGGCATCAAATACCTAATCCTCGCCGGCACCTCTTCTGCTTTCATGGTCTTCGGTATGGCGCTGGTTTATGCGCAAACTGGAACCCTTGAGTTCGGGCCGATGGCGGCGCAGTTGATGCAAATGGAAGACTTTGGCCTAGCGCTACCCGGCATGGCGATGATGCTGGTCGGCGTCGGTTTTAAGTTGGCGGTGGTGCCTTTTCATATGTGGACGCCAGAGGTTTATCAAGGCGCGCCGGTGCCAGTCACCGCCTTTGTAGCAACCGTTTCCAAAGGAGCAATGTTCGCGTTGTTACTACGTTTTTTCGCCGCCTTCGAGGCCGACGAGGCGCAGCCGATCATGAATATTCTCGGGCTGTTAGCGATCGCCTCGATGCTAGCAGGCAATCTGCTCGCGCTATTAGAAGATAACGTCAAGCGGCTGCTCGCTTATTCTTCGATCGCCCACCTCGGCTATGTACTGGTTGCTTTCCTAGCTGAATCTTCCTTTGGCGACGAGGCCGTGACCTTCTATTTGGTAGCTTATTTCATTTCCACCTTAGCCGCCTTTGGAGTAATCAGCGTGCTTTCCGATGGCAAGAGCGAGGCCGATCGCATGGAAGATTTTCGCGGCCTCTACTGGCGTCGGCCGATGCTTGCAACTTTAATGACCGCAGCATTGTTGTCCTTGGCAGGCATTCCGTTGACCACTGGTTTTGTAGCCAAATTCGCCGTAGTCGCCGCCGGCGTGAAAGCAGCATTGTGGGTCCCGGTATTTGCTCTTGCGCTTGGTAGCGCCATCGGATTGTATTACTACTTGCGTTTGGTGGTGGTCATGTTGTCACCTGTGAACCCCACTGATGATTCCAATTCCGAAGCCACTGCTACTGATGACGCAATGTCCACACGCGCGCCAAATCCAGCCATCCTGCGTCCGAAAAAAGTTCCCATCGGACCTGCTTTTGCGCTGAGTATTCTCGCAATCTTTTTACTCGGACTCGGCGTTCTGCCTACCCCGCTGATGGACTTCATCAAGTCCAGTGTTTCGGAACTACGCTGACTTCTGGATCAATCGCAAGGCAATTCCTGATTCGCTGTGGCTGCGGACTAAGCCCAGTATTCCGCGATCGCACGGAGCAGATCTCGACGCGTGATTTGTCCGACGAGCTGGCCGTCCTCGACCACAGGGAAACGTCGGTATACGCGTGAGAGGAAAAGTTCGGCAAGCTGAAAGATTTCTATGTCGGGGTGGACGGAGAATAATTCAGTGCTCATATACTCGGACACGATGCCAAGTGGCATTTGGTCATAAGCATCGATCATCAGCGTCTTCAGGCAATCCTTTTCGGACAGGATCCCTATTAAGCGGCCGTTCTCATCAACGACCGGCGCCCCGGTGAGTTTTTTCTTTAATAAAATGCTGACAGCTTTGGCAACTGGCATTTCAGGTGGCAGCTTGACGAAAACCCTGTCCATTAATTGGCGGACAGTCGGGGGAGCGCTGATTGTCATGGGTGATCTTTGGTTCTTGTACATTTTGGATTGGATAAACCCCATACTAAACGCAAATCGGCCAGAGAGCAAAAACCCCATTAATTGGCGCATCTAGGGCCTGTTTAGATCCAAACTGCGTCCTTTGGGTTTCGCGCTCTGGACTTTGGTGCAATTTGTCCGAATCCACCTAAGGCGCTCGTTCGCGATGAGAGGAGAATCGCTTTCGGGCAAATCGAACTTTGCGTATTGCGGTTTGGATGATCCCTTGACAACCATCGGTGAAGTTACCCCTCGAAGAGGCTTTTTGATGCAAAGCCGCTTTGGTTGGAATGGAGATTTTGACGTCGCCGGTGGCTGCTACCCGAACTCAGCTTGAGTTCCGATCAAATTTCGGCAGCCAAGGGTGAAGTATTCATGGCTTTGAAGTTCAGCTATCCCTTGGCCGTGGGTTAATCTCGAGGGCGACGGCCAAGAATTTCTGGCACCCAAATGCGGCATTTACCAATGCACCCCAAATTTCAATCGAAACAGAATGCCGTATAGTGATGCCAATGGCTGCCATTACTATTTTGATGCTTGCGTTTCTCGCGCAAGGCCCAGCAATCCTTGAAGTCGGGAAACCGATCGAGGGGATCATTGGTGTCGACTCACCTGTCGCCCATACGCCCACTCTGGATGCTAGCCATGACAGCGCACCGGCGGTGGGAAACGAATTTCAAATAGTAATTGCCGAGTCTGGTTTCTATACAATTGAACTTTGGTCGTTTGACTTTGATGCCTACCTAGTCATCACCGAGTGGAATGGCGCCTTGTTAACAGAAGACGATGATGGGCTTTTCGGCGCTCACGCGAGAGTGGTGCTGAATCTTGAAGCTGGTCAAAAATACACAGTTCAGGCGTGCGCACTTCGTGGAGAACGCGGCAAGTTCCAACTACAACTCCTTGCCGGTGCTGTCGCAGAACTTTCGCCGGAAGAGCGACTGTTGGCCGAGGGGGCTGAGGCCAGGGCAAGGCTTGCACAGATCGAAAAGACTCTAGGCAAGGAAACGGCAGAATATGCGGATGCGAAAGACCTCATGGGATTGCACTATTATTTCCTGGGAGAACTCCGGAAGGCGCAGGCGGAGTTGGAGGATGTAGTAGCGATCAGGGAGAAGGTGCTCGGCCCCGAGCATCCGGATACGGCCGCGAGTTTGAACAATCTCGCAATCCTTTTCACAGATCAAGGCAACTCCGAAGGGGCGCGTCCTTTGTATGAGAGATCGCTGGCGATTTTTGAGAAAGCGCTCGGCCCAGAACATCCGAAAACCGCAGTGGCCCTTGACAACCTCGCCGTTTTACTCCGATCTCAAGGCAACTACGAGGTAGCGCATCCTTTGCTTAAGCGAGCTCTAGCGATCCGGGAGAAAGCACTCGGTCCCAATCATCCGGATACTGCCCTGAGTTTGAGCAATCTTGCTTTTCTCCTCCAAAGGCAGGGCGCCGATGCGGATGCCAGAACACTTTTCCATAGTGCCTTGTCCAGATCGCTTTCTTACCTGGATCGGGAGCTTCCTTCCATGAGCGAAGCCGGAAGTCTTCAGCTCCTTGAGACCTCAGGGAATCCAGCAGATTTTCTTGCCAGCCTTTTGAAAGCAACACCCCAGAGTTTGATGGATTCGTATTCCACTTATCAAGAGTGGAAGGGGAAAGCTACACGCTTGCAAGCTGTTAGTGTGAGGCTGGGTCAATCAAGCGATTCTCCAGTCGTCCGTAAGAAGAAAGGGAAGATTCAAGTGATTGCCAAAAAGCTGTCCAGGCTGATTTTGATACCCATGGCGGAGCAAGCAGATGATCACGCCATGCAGATTGACGCCTTACGCGAGGAACGATTGCGACTAGAACGTGGACTCAATCGCGAGCTTGGTCTGGATTTGATTCTTGCCACACACACTATCGAAGAAGTCCAGGCTGGGCTTCCGTCCAACGCTGTATTAGTCGACTTTTTCGTTGGCGAGGAAGTTTTTGCCTGGATCATGAAATCTTCCGGACCGCCGGTGCTGATTTCCTTGGGTGAACAGGCTGCGTTACGTAAGGCTCAAAACGCTTTCCTTAGTGCCACTGCCACGCGTGGCGGCCGCAGATTGGATCCCTCGAAAACCAATCCGACTACTGCTTATCTTACTTTGCTGTGGAAGCCTCTTCAGGAGGCGATTGGAGATTCAAAGATAATTTTTATTAGTCCAGATGGCTTTTTATGCGAACTTCCTTTTGGGATAATGCATCATGTCGATGGCAGTTTTCTATTGGAGAAGCATCAATTTTATTACTTATCCGACCCTACAAGCCTCGCTGAAAAGGAGGATTCCAACAAAGTGGATGAAGGATCCCTTTTTGCGGTTGGGGGTGCCAATTACTTCCAACGCGAGGAAGTAGACGATTTAGTTTCTACCGGACCGACCACCCGTTCACGAGTGGGGGGGGGCTGGAGCTCGCTTCCTGCCACTCGCGCAGAAATGCAATCTCTGCGCGAACTGCATGATTATATCCTGGAGTGGGAGAGTCCAATGCTCGTGGTTGAAGGCAAAGCTGCAACCGAGGAGCGCATTCGTGCCGAACTACCAGGGAAACGCTACGTGCATATTGCAACTCACGGTTACTTTGAGCCGGATCACTTGCCATCGCTCCTGCTAGACGCCGAGGAAAAACAATCCAAAGCACAGCTCGGGGAGCAAATTCAAGCTGTCGGGCTACTGCCAGGCTTACTCTCCGGCTTGGTCTTCGCCGGGGTCAATGGCGAACCCGACCTTGCCCGGGACGACGGCTACCTTTCCGCTGAGGAAATTCAACACCTCGACCTTTCTGAATGCGATCTCGTCGTGCTCTCCGCCTGTGAAACCGCTCTCGGTAGTGCACGCGCAGGCGAAGGTCTTATGTCTCTGCGACGGTCATTTTCCGTGGCCGGCGCTGACACCGTCATCTCTTCGTTATGGAAAGTCGGCGACGTCGCAACTGCGCAATTGATGAAAGATTTCTACACCAATTTGTGGGAGAATAGCATGAGACGCGGCGAAGCGCTACACGAAGCAAAACTACACATGTTGCGCCGCAATTCTTGAGTTTAGTACTCCAAGTACACGCCAGCCGCTACCGGACAACTTTTTAGGCCGGCGTAGGGATTCCAATTGCCATGGACCTGAAAATGCTCCGCCATCGCAGTTGCACGGCAAGCACCGCCGCACCATTTTAGAATGTCACAGCTTGCGCATGGCTCTTCAATTTTGTTCAAGTTGTCGTGGAATTCTTCCTTCCAGTTTGGATGCTGCAGGTTCAATTTGCCATCTTCAGTAATAGTGCCAACTTTGCATTCGTCCGCGTGAAGGAAAAAACGGCACGGGAAAACGTTACCGTTGTCAGAGCTCACTGCGAAAACTTTTCGACCTGATTCACAATGATGCCGCATTTGCACAGGCGACAGCTTGCATAGGGATTTGACGAAATTGTAGCGTTTTTTAGTGTAAAGCTTGCCAAATCCATATTCTGAAATCGCCACCACCACTCGGCCGCGGAATTTCTCGCGCAGACGATTGGTTTCGCGCACGGTCGCATGAATCTCATCGACGCCTAAAAGTAATTCTGGCACATTCTTGTAAGCCGACGGAGAGGAGACTAGCTTAGTAATTCGGAACAACGGCACTTCAAGCGTTGCCATCAGCTCGGCAAATCCCTCCAGGTGCAAATAATTCTTTTTGTGAACCACGTGGTTCACAAACATTTTTTTCAAGCCACGGCGGTGAGCCTCCTTTAGCAGTCCGTGGAAAAAGGGTAATCTCGGCCATCAGGCCGCCCATGCGACCCCAAAA
>JACNIZ010000162.1 GCA_014382805.1 Planctomycetota bacterium | reverse complement strand
ACTTCCACAGGTTTTGATTATGCTCGGCGGTCAGGAAAAGCACCTTGCCCACTGGGGCGCAGTCTGCAATCACTTTCCGCACAGCCTTGGAGCTTGGAGCATCCAGCGAAAGGCCTATCAATTCCTTAACCTCACTATCCTGAAGTTTGCCCAACAAGGCACTTCGCAAAGCAACCAAACGCTGCTTACGAGGCAGGTAGTAACTCCAACGGCGGGTATTGCGCGGACCGAAGGTGGTTGCACCACCTACCCACAATGGACTGCGACGGTCACCCGCACGAGCCCGGCCAGTCTTCTTTTGCTTCCACGGCTTCTTTTTGTGACCAGCCAATTCACTACGCACCTTGGTATGTGCATCGCCCTGGCGCCGGTTAGCTTGGCACTGAACAATGACCTCCTTCATGGTGCGGTAAAGAGGCTTCTCACCTAGATCAGCGGAAAATTCACGCTCACCCAACGAGCCCTTGGCTACATCGTATGTTGCGACTGTAGTCATTATTTCTTACCTCCAGTCTTCGCCGTCTGGATTTGCAGCAAACTGTTGGGTGCACCAGGCACTCCACCACGAATCAGCAACAAACCGCGCTCGACGTCCACCCCTTCCACGGTGAGATTTTTCACCGTGCGGCGAGCATTACCAAAGTGCTTCGGCATACGCGCGCCCTTAAAGACGCGACTAGGTGACGCACACTGGCCAATCGAGCCAGGCTGGCGAACGTTTTGAGAGCCGTGAGTCTCAGGACCGCGGGAAAAGCCGTGCGCCTTAATGGTGCCAGCGAAACCACGACCTTTGGACCTTCCGATAACGTCAACAATGTCGCCGATCTCGAACCAATCGGCGGTAATTTCTTGGCCGATTTCATAGGCGTCAGTAGCTTCAACGCGAAACTCCCGCAGCACACGAAATGGCTTCACGCCAGCTTTCTCAGCCGCCACCAGCTGAGGCTTATTTACGTGCTTGGCGCGAGCCGGGATAAACCCTAGCTGCACTGCACGGTAGCCATCACGACTCTTGTCGCGAATCCCGGTGACAGTGCATGGACCCACTTCCAAAACGGTGACTGGCACAACGTTGCCGTCCTCGCGGAAAATCTGGGTCATGCCCTTCTTGCGGGCTAGTAAGAATTTCTTGGTCATTATTGCACCTCGGTATCCATCCGAGAAAATCGCAGAGGTCCGGCCAGGTACGCCTGGAAGCGGACTTGCGGGAGTTGGAATAAACGTTAGGCCTTAATGCGTACGTCTACTCCGGCAGACAAAACCAGACGATTGAGGGCGTCTACAGTCTGCGGGGTTGGGTCCAGTAAATAGAGCAAACGCTTATGGGTGCGAATCTCGAACTGTTCCCGTGCTTTCTTGTTCACGTGCGGTGAGCGCAGAACGGTGTAGCGCTCAACCCTCGTCGGAAGAGGAATCGGGCCTGAAACCTGCACGCCAGTGAGCCGTGCAGCCTCCATAATCGACTCTGTGGCCTGGTCAATGGCCTCATGATCGTAGGCCTCGAGTCTGATCTTAATCTTCTGAACCATGGGTATGTACCGCGAGCTCCGCTTCTTCTATCCGCTGCAAGGCTAAAGTGCCGGCTGCAGTTAGGTTCAGATTCCACGGAGCTGTCCCGGAATTGGGCCAAGTATTCTAATAGTCGATCCCCAGGGGTCAAGCCTAACCCTGGAAATCGGCTAACAAAGACCCAGAGATTGCAGAATTCCCTGTAGCCTTGCCTCGGATGGAACCGCGAAGCCAGCCGGCTCCAATACGAACTCACCTTTGCCCTGGGTGAGGCTGCGCAATTTCGTCGAATAAGCGAACATTTCCGCCAGAGGAGCCAGGGCACGCACCTCGGAAAGCTCTAAATCGATCCCAAGCACCTCCCCACCGCGGGCATTCAGATCGGCCAATACCCCGCTCATGTGGCTTTCTGGCACATTTACCACCACCGTCATCACTGGCTCGCGCAATTCCGTATTTCCCCGCAATGCTGACGCCATAGCCCGGCTCAGAGCCCCAGCCACCGCCTGCGCCGCGGGTGTTTCGCCTTCAGGCTGCGAAATAACCGCTTCCACCTGGACTTCCACCCCTACCAACGGGAATCCGAGCGGACCGGCCTCGTTCTGGAAGCCTTTTTGTTCCAATTCTTCTCGCATTGCAGTCGGCAATAATTGCCAAGCTGCGGTCGGGCTCACGCGAACAGTTGTCGAATCAATCGGCCGCATGCGCACCGCAACCTCCACCCGATGAGTTCCGTCATCTGCCGGCATCTCAACCAGACCGGTACCCTCGCATTCATTGAGAAGCGCTTCCCGATAAGAAACCTGCGGCTTTCCGGTCAAAGCCTCCACCCCAAATTCGGCGGCCAAACGATGCAGGACTACCTCTAAATGCAGCTCCCCCATCCCGGAAAGTAGGACCTGGCCAGTATCTTCATCGTGACTGAGATGAAGAGTAGGGTCCTCACGATCCAGCAGGGCCAAAGCTTCTACCATGCGATCAGATTGAGATGGCTCGCGAGCCTCAACCGTCAGCTTCATCACCGCGGCAGGGAAAACCATTGCCTCGAGCAAGACCTCTTCGCCTTTCACGCATAAGCTATCGCCAGTTTGCGCAAACTTCAGGCCAGCGACGGCAACGATTTCGCCCGGCCCTGCCTGAGCGAGTTGCTCACGGTGCTCAGCATGCATACGCAAAATCTGGCCCACCCGCTCAATCCGTCCCGTCCTGGCTACGACTAGGCGCTGGCGTTCCTTTAAAGTGCCGGAGTAAATCCGCAAATAGTGCAGGTCGCCATACTTTTCATGGAAGATCTTAAACACCAATGCCGAAAGCTTGGCTTTCGGATCGGGCGGGCACAGGATTTCGTCGCCATCCAAATTGTGGGCTAAAACCTCGCCCCTTTCCAATGGCGAGGGCATCCAATCGATGACCCCATCCATCAGCGGTTGCACCCCAATATTGCGCAGTGCGGCACCAAACATTACTGGCACCAGCGTGCGCCGACGTACCGCATCTCGCAGGCCGCTATGAATTTGTTGGCTACTAAGGGTTCCGGATTCCAAATATGTGTCGGTCAAGTCGTCGCGGCACTCGGCAATTTGGGAACACATCGAATCGCGAGCCGCCTCCGCTTGCTGCTGGTATTCGGCCGGAATCTCGCCGCGGCTGACCGTTTCGCCATTTTCGCCATGCCAACGCAGGACCTCCATTTCAATAAGGTCTATCACTCCCTCAAATCCATGTTCCGCCCCGACTGGGAGCTGAACAAGGACAGGCTGCAGGCCAAGTCGCTGCCGAACTGAATCCACCGCGCGCTCAGCGTTGGCCCCCAACCGATCCATTTTGTTCACCAACAGTAACAATGGAACCTGGTGGCGATTCGCCTGCCGCAAAACCGTTTCCGTTTGCGCTTGCACACCCGCAACAGCATCCAAGACTACGACTGCGCTATCGAGCACTCGCAACGACCGCTCCACCTCCACAGTGAAATCTACATGCCCAGGAGTATCAATAATCTGCAGGAAATGATCGCGCCATTTACAAGTGGTAGCTGCGGCGGTGATGGTAATTCCGCGCTCCCGCTCCTCGGCCATCCAGTCCATCGTTGCTGTTCCATCGTGAACCTCCCCAATGCGGTGCTCCACTCCGGTATAGAACAAAATCCGTTCCGTAACCGTAGTCTTGCCAGCGTCGATGTGAGCGACAACGCCGATGTTGCGCACTCGGGCCAAATCCATCTGGGAATTCTACGCAGGCGTGGCCAATAAATCCTCGTTCAAGCGCAGATACTCATCGGCCCAATAATATCCATCCAGCAAAGAATCATCGCGACGGCCCAGCATGGCGCACGCGGCGTGCAAGGCTTCGATACTTGCCAAACCATTACTCGGATCCTGAAATGTTGTGGAATGCCTCGGATAGGCGGTTCGCAAGCCATTCGGCAAACGGCGCAAACGCAAATCTCCCTGGACTCCACGCAGCACCCGAGGCAGATCTCGCCAAGATGAGTCGATCAGCAGCAAAGGCAAATCTTGATCTTGCGGTGAGAGCAAATCCCCTTCCGGATGAAGCAAAACCGCAGCGCCGATCTCGACTCGCTCACCGAGCACACAATGGATCCAGCGCACGGGCAAATCGTGCCTCTGACGCAGCGGCGTCAGCGAACACTTTTTAGGCGACTCTTTGTTCAGCCGCAACAGGATTAACGAATGGTCCATTTAAAAAGAAACGGGCGGCCGAAAAGGCCGCCCGTGATTTCAACCCGAAGGCAGAGCAATTTTGCTTGCCTAGAAAGCGAAGTGGCTGAAGGCGCGGTTGGCCTCGGCCATCTTGTGCACGTTCTCCTTCCACTGGACCGAAGATCCGGTGTTGTTACATGCATCCACGAACTCGGCGGACAAGCGACGTGCCATCGGCATGCCCTTCTTTTTTCGCGCGTTGTTCACAATCCAGCGTATGCCCAATGCCTGAGCACGGTTGGGTGAAACCTCGCGCGGCACCTGGTAGTTGGAGCCACCGACCCGCTTCGAGCGAACTTCGACGCGTGGCATCACGTTGTCAAGCGCGGTCAAAAACACTTGCTCAGCAGGTATATCTTCCAACTTCTTGGAAGCAGCCTGACAGGCTTGGTAGAAAATTTCCATGGCGATGCTTTTTTTACCACTGGTCATTATTTGATTAATGAACTTGGTAGCAACCATGGAACCGTACCTCGGATCCGGATTCTGGTACTTGGAAGTTGATTTGTAGTTACGTGGCATCTTGCTATTTCGCTATACAGCCTTAACTCCGACGAGCACCGTACTTGGAACGACTTTGCTTGCGATCATCAACCCCAGCGCAGTCTAGCGTGCCGCGAATGACGTGATAACGTACACCAGGAAGGTCACGAACCCTGCCACCGCGCACCAAAACGATGGAGTGCTCCTGCAGGTTATGGCCTTCACCGCCGATGTATGCGGTAATTTCTTTGCCGTTGGACAGACGTACACGAGCGACCTTACGCAAAGCCGAGTTCGGCTTCTTAGGCGTCATGGTCTTCACCTGTGTACAAACGCCCCGTTTTTGCGGGCATTTGTCCAGCACAGGGCTTTTGGACTTCTTCCGAATGGGCTTGCGGCCCTTGCGGACGAGTTGATTGATGGTTGGCATTGTTAGGAAATCAAACCTGTCTTCGGGCAGGATTGGGCGTCAAATTTTACGGGATTTAACGCAGTAGTCAAGCCTTGCTGCACATTCTCATGCCCAACAAGGCGAATTTATTGGCTTATTCGGCCTCCGCCTCCGGTGCGGCCTCTTTCTTTGGCATGGGTAGATCGCCAGGAATCGGCAAATCGGCCATTGCATCGGCAAATTGGGAGAAGTCGACAGTTTTCTGCACACGGGTGCGCAGTAGACCTCGGAAGCCAGTTCCCGCAGGAATCAGGTTGCCGAGAATTACGTTTTCCTTCAGGCCCAGCAGTTGGTCCACCTTGCCACGCAATGCGGCTTCAGTGAGCACTTTGGTGGTCTCCTGGAAGGATGCAGCCGAGATGAAAGATTCGGACTGAACGGAGGCCTTAGTAATACCCATCAGCACTGGCTGGCGGGTTGGAGGTGTCTTATCCGCATCAAGCAGGCTCTGGTGCAAGGCCCGGAATACGTGACGGTCGACCAACGAGTTCGGAAGCAAGTTAGAATCGCCCGGAAGGGTAATCTGTACCTTGCGCATCATCTGACTCACGATGATTTCGATGTGCTTGTCATCGATGACCACACCTTGAGCACGGTAAACGCTTTGAATTTCTTCCGTCAGGTAGCGCTGAACGTCTTCCTCACCTAGCACGGAAAGAATCTCGTGAGGTGGCTTCGCGCCATCTACCAGGGCGTCGCCTGCTCGGACGCGGTCGCCGGTGTGCACCCGCAGGTGCTTGGTCAGCGGCACCAAGTGCTCGCGCTCTTCCTCGGTGTCGGCGTTGCGAACGATGATGACGCGTTTGCCACGGCGCTTATCGCCCAGCTCCACCAAACCTTCGATTTCCGCCATGATGGCCGGATCCTTAGGAGTACGAGCTTCAAACAGTTCAGTTACCCGCGGCAAACCACCAGTGATGTCAGCAGTACCTGCAGCGGTCCGTGGTGATTTCGCCAGCAACGTACCAGCAACCACAACTTGGCCTAAAGAAACATCGACGTAGGCGTTGTCAGGCAACGTGGAGTAGTGCAACACCTCGCCTTCGGGGCCAAGGATGTGAACCTGAGGATGGAAGTCGCCCCGCGACTGCACGATTTTGGTGCGCTTGACGCCAGTAATCGGGTCCTCCTCAATCTTCATCGTCTTGCCATCGATGACATCCTCAAAGTGGATGGTGCCATCGTGTTCAGCAAGAATTGGCATGAAGTGAGGGTCCCAGTCATGGAGTTTGCCGCTCTTCTTGACCTTGCCGCCATCCTCAACAGCGATACGCGCGCCCAATGGCACGTCGTAACGATCCAGTTCGCGACCTTTTGCGTCGCGCACGATGATCGCGCCTGTTCTGGAAAGGGCCACCAGATCATTTTCGGGGTCACGCACTGAGCGCAACTCATAGAACTCAACGGTGCCGCCACGACGGGCGCGAGTCGATGACACTTCAACCGCACGACTTGCAGTACCACCAATGTGGAAGGTACGCATCGTCAACTGGGTGCCTGGCTCTCCAATCGACTGCGCGGCAATAATGCCGACGGCCAGCCCTTGTTCGACCAAAGCACCGCGCGACAAGTCCTCGCCGTAACACAAGGCGCAAACACCTTGGCTGGCTTCACAGGTCAGCGGGGAACGCACGCGAATCTTGGTGTAACCCAAGCCTTCAATGCGCTGTGAAATCTCAGGTGCGATGACCTGGTTCTCCTCGACCACTAACTCATCGGTTACACGGTCGCGGATGGTGTCTCTAGCGACGCGACCACGAATGGCGCGCGAAAGCTCCAGAACCATTTTTTCACCGCGATATACCGCTTCCTTAGTTACAGCACCCAAAGTACCGCAGTCATGCATATTAATGACCACGTTTTGGGCGACGTCAGCAAGCTTACGAGTGAGGTAACCCGAGTCAGCCGTCTTCCACGCCGTATCCGCCAAACCCTTACGAGCGCCGTGAGTGGAGGAGAAATACTCCAGCACTCGTAGGCCTTCACGGAAGTTTGCACGAATTGGGGTTTCGATGATTTCACCACTAGGCTTGGCCATCAAACCCCGCATGCCTGAAAGCTGGCGAATCTGATCCACACCACCACGTGCACCGGAGTGCGCCATGACGAATACTGGGTTCAGGTGTGGCTTGCCGTTGCGACGCTCAGCTTGCAGGTCCTTCAACAAGTCGCCGGAGATCTCATCCCGCGCCGAAGTCCAAAGGTCAAGCACGTGGGCGTAACGTTCGGTGTCGGTAATCCGACCCTTTACGAAATCCGCTTGTGCTTTGTCGACCCGCACCTGAGTGGCGGCGATGATCTCCCACTTGGTAGCTGGGATTAACATATCGCCCTTAGCAAAGGATAGGCCAGAACGCGTCGCGCTCTTGAAGCCCATCGCTTTGAGGTCATCCAAGAAATCCAAAGTGCTGCCACGTCCACACAAGCTGTAGCAGTCGTGGATCAGGTCATGAATGGCGCGCTTATCCAACGGGTAGTTGTAATAAGGCATGCCCACCGGGAAGACATCGTTAACGATGGCCCGGCCCGGCGTGGTAATCATCAACTCATCCTTCTGCAAGGTGCGAATCGGAGAGCCATGGCGCTCCATAAGCATGCTTCCAGCAGGGAAGTAAACGTTGACGGCCGAGTGGGTTTCCAAGTGGCCATGGGAATAAGCCAACAGCACTTCATCCAACGACGCATAGACTCCGTCCATGCGCCCTTCTTTAGTCCATTCATTCAATGCCTCGCCGCGGTTAGCGGTCATGTAATAAAGGCCAAGAATGATGTCCTGGTGAGGCGACGCAATCGGGTTGCCACTTTGCGGACTAAAAATGTTGTTAGACGCCAACATCAAGGTCGAAGCTTCAATTTGAGCTTCGAACGAAAGCGGCAAGTGCACCGCCATTTGGTCACCATCAAAGTCTGCGTTGTAACCTTGACAGACCAACGGGTGGATTTGAATGGCGTTCCCTTCAACCAGTACAGGTTCGAAGGCTTGGATGCCCATGCGGTGCAAGGTCGGTGCGCGGTTTAGCAGCACGGGGTGGCCTTGACTGACCTCTTCCAGGATATCCCAAACGGCTTCTTCGCGGCGTTCCAACATCTTCTTCGCAGCCTTGATGGTCTCCGCTAAGCGCAGCTCCTTCAAGCGACGAATGATGAACGGCTGGAACAATTCCAACGCAATGACCTTGGGCAAACCACACTGATGCAAGCGCAATTCAGGGCCAACAACAATTACCGAACGCGCTGAGTAGTCAACACGCTTACCGAGCAGGTTCAAACGGAAGCGGCCCTGCTTGCCCTTGATCATGTCGGTCAGCGACTTCAGCGGCTGATTCGACGTGCTCATCACCTGACGCTTGCACCGACCATTGTCGAACAAAGCGTCGACCGACTGTTGCAGCATCCGCTTCTCGTTCCGGATGATGACCTCAGGGGCGTTCAGCTCGATCAATCGCTTCAATCGGTTGTTGCGGTTGATCAGACGGCGATACAGGTCGTTGAGATCAGAACTTGCAAAGTTACCTGAATCCAATCGCACCAACGGGCGCAGCTCCGGTGGAATAACCGGCACCACATCCAAAATCATCCAGGAAGGATCGTTTGGGGAATCCCGCAACATCTCGACGGTACGTAACCGCTTGATGATGTCGGTCATGCGCTGCTTCGAATTGCAGTTCTTCAGGTTTTCGCGCAGCTCAATCGCCAAGCTTTCCAGATTGAGGCTAGCCAACAAATCTGAAATCGCCTCTGCTCCCATTGAGGCTTGGAAAGAACTACCGAACTGAGCCCGGGACCGTCGACATTCATCCTCGGTCACTAGCTGGCACTTTTTGTACTCAGACTCGCCCGGATCGATGACTACGTAATCTTGGAAATAGATCACGCGCTCCAGCTCAGTCTTTTTCATGCCGAGCAAATTGCCGATCCGACTCGGGGTAACCGAGAAAAACCAAATGTGGGCAACTTTTGCGGCAAGGTTAATGTGACCCATGCGCTTACGACGTTCTCGCGAAGTCGTAACCATGACCTGGCATTTATCACACACGATTCCCATGTGCTTTTGGCCGCGGTATTTGCCACAGGCACATTCGTAATCCCGTTCAGGACCAAAAATGCGCTCGCAGAACAACCCATCCTTTTCAGGACGGAAGGTTCGGTAGTTAATCGTCTCCGGCTTCTTTACTTCACCGAATGAAGCAGAGCGGAAGTCCTCCGGAGAGGCCAAACGAATCGAAACGGCTAATGCGTCTCGGCGGTCGACGGCAGAAACTGGAGAGGGCGGAACCGGGGGTACCGGTGCGGTTGTCGCAGTATCAGTTGGCTGTACCATGGATGTTGCTGGCTAGTTCCCTTGTTGGACAGTTACTGTTCGTCGTTCTCGAGCTGAATGTTCAGGCCAAGACCGCGGATTTCATTCATGAGTACCTCGAAGGACACCGGAGTGCCGGATTCGAGGATGTTCTTGCCTTTGACCATGGATTCGTAAATCTTGGTCCGGCCGTCAACGTCATCTGACTTAACGGTGAGCAATTCCTGGAGGAGGTAAGCAGCGCCGTAGGCTTCCAGCGCCCAAACTTCCATCTCTCCAAAACGCTGTCCACCAAAGCGCGCTTTTCCACCCAGGGGTTGCTGGGTAATCAAGCTGTAAGGGCCAGTGGAGCGAGCGTGCACCTTCTCATCAACCAGGTGGTGCAACTTCAACATGTACATGAAGCCCACACAAACCTCCTGTTCGAATGCGGAACCAGTGCGCCCGTCCATAAGGCGGCTGGTGCCGGAAACGGGCAGGTCGAACTCTTCTAGAGCTTTTTCGATGTCGGCCTCGGAGGCGCCGTCAAAGGCGCTAGTAATCGCCCGGAACTGCCCCTTGCTGGCGGCTAAGCCCAAGTGGGTCTCCAGGATCTGACCAACGTTCATTCGGCTAGGCACGCCGAGCGGGTTGAGGATGATGTCCACCGCCGTTCCATCTGCCAAAAATGGCATGTCTTCGGCGGGCAAGATCCTCGAGATCACACCCTTGTTACCGTGACGACCGGCCATCTTGTCGCCTACCGACAAGTTACGTTTGGTAGCAATGTAAACCTTTACCATTTCCAACACGCCGTTTGGCAAGTCGTCGCCGCGGCTTAGGCGGCTGGCCATTTTGGTCTTCCAAGCTTCCTTGTCTTCAATGCGATCCATGTGGGAACGCACGATTTCTTCAGCCCGATTGCGACGCGCTGGTTGATCCAACCCTTCCGAATAGGACTTCAAAAATTCCTGAAGGGTCATCAAATCGCCGAACAAGGTTGCCTCGGTAATCTCGATCGGCTTGCGTGCCTTGGGCAGCTTCAATTCGACCTCAAGGTACTCAGACAACTCGCGTACACATGCCGACAACTCGGCACGCAAAACGTGGTCGTACTCGGCTTCAATGCGACGTATCTGTTCGTGAGCCTCACGCCGTTCGCCTGGGGTCATGTTGACCTTACGCGAGAAACGTTGCGCTCCAATGACTACGCCGCGCACCCCGGCTGGCAATTTCAGCGAAACGTTTTTCACGTCTTCGCCGGCACGACCGAAAATCGCGTGTAGCAGACGTTCTTCTGGCGTCAGCTCAGTCTTGGATTTCGGTGCAATTTTACCGACCAGGATGTCGTTCGGACCTACCCGAGTTCCAATCCGGACGATGCCGAATTCATCTAGGTTATGTAGGGCGCGCTCACCCGCGTTCGGAATGTCACGCGTGAACTCTTCCTTGCCTAGAGTCGTTTCCCGAATCTCGGCTTCAAAAGAGTGGATGTGGATCGAGGTAAAAACGTCATCCTTCACCAACCGTTCAGACACAATAATTGCATCCTCGTAATTGTAGCCTTCCCATGACATGAAGGCGACCAACAGGTTTTTACCAATTGCCAACTCCCCTGCGTTGGTGCACGGGCCGTCGGCCAGAATCTCGCCCCGGGAAACTTTCTGCCCAATCTTCACCAAAGGCTTTTGATTTAAGGAGGTGTGCTCGTTGGTACCTTTGAACTTACGCAGGTGGTAAGGCTCAGTTTCCTCGACCAACTTAATTTGGTCAGCGTCGACGTACTCAACGGTACCGCTACGTTGCGCCTTGACTACCCAGCCCGAGTTTTCAGCAACCGCACGTTCAATACCAGTGCCCACCAATGGCGGCTCGGTACGAATCAACGGCACTGCCTGACGTTGCATGTTCGAACCCATCAAGGCGCGGTTTGCATCGTCATGCTCGAGGAAGGGAATCAGCGAAGCCGAAATGCCCAAAATCTGCCCTGGGTCAATATCCAGGAATTCGATTTCGTTGACATCCTTAAGCATGAATTCGCCATGGAACCGGCACATCGCGTAGCCGGCTTCGTCAGGCGTAATCTGGGATTCGATGACTGGGGCGTCTGCCGGAGCGAAGATTCGTTCGTATTCTTCGTCAGCCCGCAAAAACGCAACTTCATCCAAAACCGCGCCATTCTTGACACGTCGGTATGGGGTGGTCAGGAAGCCATAATCATCAACTACCGCGAACAGCGACAGAGATGAAATCAGGCCAATGTTGGCACCTTCAGGAGTCTCAATGGGACAAAGACGACCGTAGTGCGAAATGTGAACGTCTCGCTCCTGGAAGCCGGCACGCTTACGGTTCAAACCACCCGGACCCAGCGCCGACAGACGCCGTTCGTGAGCCAGCTGACTCAACGGATTGGTTTGGTCTACGACTTGGCTCAATTCACCCCGGGCGAAAAACTGATCGACGGCAGTTGAGAACGCCTTTGCGTTAATCAAACTGCGTGGGGTCAGCGTTTCGGTGTCGCTTTGCTGGGACATGCGGTCCACAGCTGCACGAGAGACTTTGAGTAAACCCTTGCGGAATTCTTCGGATGCAAGTTCAGCCAAGGTGCGTACACGACGGTTGCCCAAGTGGTCAATATCGTCGATTTCACCTATGCCAGCCCGCAGACCCAACAGATAGCGCACGGCATCCAAGATGTCGTCTGGCATCAAAGTGGTCGGCCCCTTATCCGCTTCGGCAGGACGGCGGAATTTCCGGCTAATCCGGAAACGGCCGACGCGGCCTAAGCTATAGCGCTTGTTATCAAAGAAGCGATCGTGAATCAGGTCCCGCGCCTTTTCGAGTTGGATCGGGTTGCCAGGACGCAATTTGGCGTAGATTGCAGCCAGCGCCTCTTCATGCGAAGACGCAGTGTCTTCGCGCATCGAATCCAAAATCAGGCTGTCGTCCTGCCACGGGAATTCCTTCTGGAAGTCCACGCTGTTGGAAAGCACTTCGATGCTTTTCAAGTCGGACGCGGCGACGCGTTCTGCAGCCTCCGGCGTGATCACTTGGCCAGCTTCCACCCACACCTCACCGGTGCGGTTATCGCGAATTTGACCCAGCGATCGCTGATTCTCCAACTTGGCTGCATACTTAGCCTTGGTGGAAGAACTACGAATCACTTCTTCTACTGGGTAAAAGAGGCGCAAGATGGCGTCATCACTACCCCACTCAGGCTTCAAGGCGCGGAGAAAGGTAAGTGCGGAAAATTTGCCTTGCTGGTCAATCCGGACCTGCAGAGCGCCTTTGCCGGAAACCATCATCTCAACCCATGATCCCCTTTCCGGTATCACACGAGCAGAGTGAAGCTTTTTATCACCGACCAGGGTTTCTACCGCAAAGTCAATGCCTGGCGAACGGTGTAATTGAGAAACAATTACGCGCTCGGAGCCATTCACGATGAATTCACCCCCGCCCATCATGACGGGAACTTCACCTAGGTAAATTTCCTCCTCGATAGTTTCCTCGCCTTTGCGCAGAGCGACGCGCACCCGTAATGGGTATGCATAGCTATAGCGCAACTCCCGGCACTCGTCCGGGGTGTAACGTGGTCGACCGAGGGCATAACCGATGTATTCCAAAGCCATCGACTTGTCGTGGCTTTCGATCGGAAATGCGTTACGGAAAAGGGCTTCTAGACCAACGGCTTTACGCCTTTTGGCTGGGACTCCCATTTGGAGGAAGCTTTGGTAGGAACGGATCTGAAGATCCGAAAGCCCTGGAAGAATGGAGGGATCTTTGAATCCGAAGGATCGGAAATCCCTAATCTCGAAGTCGGAGATGGACTTTGCTTCGACGGACATGGCCTAGCTACCGAAGAGTAGAGGGCGGCGTGCTACTAACCGCAACGCAGGAGAGGCTGAAAGGACCCTCCTAGACTAACAAAACGCAATCCTGACCCCAATAGGGTGAGGATTGCACAAGATACTCCCGTGCCGCCCACAGACGAGTGGGCGACTTTGGGGAGAACCGCTCGGGACGGATAGCCGAAGCGGCAGGAATTAAGCAAGCTTGACTGTAGCGCCAGCTTCTTCCAGTTGCTTTTGCAAAGTTTCGGCTTCGTCTTTGGACACCCCTTCCTTGATAGGAGCAGGCGCAGACTCAACCAAAGCTTTGGCTTCCTTGAGGCCGAGGCCAGTAATGGCGCGAACGGCTTTAATGACGTTGATTTTCTTCTCGCCGATGCCTTCCAGCACGACGTCAAAAGAAGTCTTCTCTTCAGCAGCGTCTCCTCCAGCTTCGCCTCCGCCAACGGCGGCTACGGCGACAGGTGCGGCGGCGCTCACACCCACACGGTCTTCTGTTGCTTCGACCAGGTTAGCGGCGTTACCAATTGGGAGTGCGGAGAGCTTCTGGAAGAGCTCCTAGAGGTCTGAGTCAAGATCGGCAGTGGCTTGGGTCTCTTCAGACATGGTTCTTGGACTCAGAGTTAGATGGATTTCGCGAATTGCGGGAAGCGAGACGCGCCTGGATCAATGAGATCAGGCTGCGTCCTCTTGGTCCGCCCGTGCCTGTAGACAGCGGGCGGTTGAGGCGCCGACCTCCTTAAGGAGGACAGCAAGTTGACGGCCAGGGCCGTTAAGTGCGCCGCAGAGCATGCTGCGCAAAGTATTTTTGTCAGGCATCCCCGCAATTCCTGCGGCTTCCGATGCTGGCATGACCGAGCCATCAAAGTAGGCAGCCCGGTAGGTAATCTTGCGCTCTGTTTTTTGCGGCTTACAGAAGGCCTCGATTGCTTTAGAAGCACCAATGGCACTTTCTGCATCACCGACCAGCAGGGCACAGTTGCCAATTTCCCACGCGGCATCATCGAATTCGATACCGGATTCGGACAAGGCAACGCGCACGAGGCGCTTTTTGCCCATAACCAAAGAGGCGCCAGTTGCTCGCACAGAATTGCGCAAGCCGAGGGCTTCCTCTACCGAAAGGCCTTCCATGCTAAGGAGGACGACCCCATCCTTGTCCTTAACTGCCTCGCAGTACTCTTGGACAATCCATTTGTTGATGGTGCTAACCATTGCTAATTTCCTGGAATTCTTGGAATGAGGTTTAGTGCTTGTAGTCCACTCTCAAGCCAGGCCCCATGGAAGAGGTAACACTGACCGTACGAATGTAAGCACCCTTGGCGGTTGCCGGGCGGAGGGTTACGACGTAATCCAAAAAGGCGCTGGCATTTTCGACCAACTTCTGACTGGAGAACGAAACTTTGCCAACTGGAACGTGAACATTGCTGCCGCTATCCACTCGAAATTCGACCTTGCCGGCCATAAACTCCTGGACTGCTACAGCTGCGTTGGGTGTAACCGTTCCGGACTTTGGCGAAGGCATTTTGCCTTGCGGTCCGAGTACACGACCCAATTTGCCGACGACACGCATCATGCTGGGGTGGGCAATGACGACATCAAAGTCGGTCCAACCACCCTGGATTTTCTCAGCCAGGTCATCGGAGCCTACCTCCACTGCACCAGCCTCTTTACATGCTTCCGCCACATCGCCTTCTGCAAAAGCGATCACGCGAACGGCCTTGCCCAATCCGTGAGGCAAGCTCACTGCACCTCGCACCATTTGGTCTGACTTCTTAGGGTCAACTCCAAGGCGCACTGCAACTTCGACGGTTTCGTCAAACTTGGCAGTGGTGCAATTCTTCAAAGTGCTGAACGCATCTTCCATGGCGTAGACCTGTGTGGAGTCTACTTTTTCAGCATTTGCACGGTAACGACGACTATGAGACATGGTTCTTACTCCTCTTAGTCAACGACTTCGATGCCCATGGAACGCGCGGTTCCTTCGATAATCAACGCCGCCGCTTGCGGGGACGCTGCGTTTAAGTCTTCCATCTTGATGTCAACGATTTCGGCGACCTGGGCCTTACTGACCTGGCCGACGATCTCGCTCCCAACAATGCCGGAGCCTTTTTCAAGGCCGGCCGCCTTCAGCAGCAAAACTGCAGCTGGTGGCGACTTGTATTCCAGTGAAAAACTGCGGTCCTTGTAGACCGTGATCACGACTGGAATGACCATGCCACGCTTGTCAGCAGTAGCATCGTTGAATTGCTTCACGAATTCGCCAATCGGCACCCCGTGGGCACCAAGAGCAGGACCTACCGGCGGCGCCGGAGTGGCCGCGCCAGCGGGACACTGAAGCTTGATTTTTGCAGTAATTTCTTTAGCCATTTTTTCCCTCCCACAGATCGTGGTTCAAACGGGGTGCAACTGAGTTGCGAGGGCAGGTTTATTTGATCTTGTATTAGACCGCTTCCACCTGCCAGTGGTCGATTTCGACAGCTGTCGCACGACCAAAAATTGTCACGGAAATGTGAAGAATCCCTTTGGTTTCATCCACTTCCTCCACCGAACCATCAAAGCCCTCGAAGGGACCTTCTGTAATGCGCACCCGGTCGCCACGCTTAATGCGGACGGCCATCCTCGGTGTGTCTTCGCTTTCGTGCATGCGCGAAAGAATGCCCTCGACCTCGTCGGGGGTCATCGGGGTTGGCTCTTCACCACCACCGACAAAGTCGCCGAAACCCTGAGTCTCGTGCAACGCGAACCAGACAGCCTGGTCCTCCTGTGCCTCTGAAGCCTGCTCACCAAGAGCGGCCTGTATCATCAGATAGCCAGGGTAAATCTTGCGGCTGACCACTTTCTTCTTGCCATTCTTGACTTCAGAAAAGCGCTCAACAGGCACCAAAATTTGTGGGATGCGGTGCTCCAAGCCGTCGCCCTTAATGCGACGCACCAATTTATCCCGAACCGAGTCTTCTCGGTTGGTTGCAACGCGCACGACATACCACTCTAATGCCATCTTTAAGACTCCCAAAGTATGACGTTAAAGAGATTGCCCAATGCCCAGTCAGCAAGAGACAAGAATGCCATCAGCACGAACACAGTCACGATCACCACGATCGAAGAGTTTGACGCCTCTTGAAACGTGGGCCAAGTAACCTTCCTCATCTCCCCCTCCACCTCAATCAAATGCTGAGCGAATTTCTCTTTCGCGATCAGCTTGACCCAGAACAGGGAAATCACAATGAAAAGAAGAATGCTAATGAGATTGGAGCCGTTCACGGTGACTCCAAAAATGGGCAAGCTCTCAAACCCTTCAAAGATGGGTGAGCGCATACCAGAAGATGAATCCAACAGCCCGGAGAAGGACATGCATGCATAGGCAACAGCGGCCTCGCCACCCCAGAATGCAATCTGGCGCGCGTTCCTTCCTTCGTCTGGCTTAAAGCGGAAAAGCATTGCGTTTCTTTAGACTAGCTGGCCTTAGAGTTTCTTTTCTCTGTGGACCTGATGCTTGCCACAGAACTTGCAGAACTTCTTCATCTCGAGCTTGTACTCGGCACGCTGCTTCTTACCGGTTGTGTAATTCCGGTTGCGGCATTCCGTACATTCGAGGAAGACGTAACGTTCCTTGTTCTTCATGGTTTCCTTTCTGCAGAGCAGCTCGTAGCTGCCAATGAATCCCTGTTATCAGGGAGGACGTAAGCCGGGAGCCTCTTTGAGACTCCCGGCAATCAGGTTTAGGCCGAAGCCCGACCTAAATTAG
>JACNIZ010000200.1 GCA_014382805.1 Planctomycetota bacterium | reverse complement strand
TTAGCCTTAAAAAATTACGCCGACGGCGGTTTATTCAACATGATCTTTTTCCATTCCGGCGTCCGGCCGTGGGAAAAAGAACTGGTGAAGATGACCGAAAAAACCCGCGCCGAGGCAATTGAATATGTGACCAAGCAACGCATCGGCGGTGCCACGGCCATCTTTAATAGTTTGGAAGCAGCCTTCAAAATCGAAGGCTTAGACACCATTTATCTACTCACCGACGGCCAACCCAGCGGCGGCACCATCAACAATCCCCAACGCATTCGCGAATTAGTCAATCAATGGAACGCCGTCAGCCACATCACCATCCACTGCGTTTCCATCGGCGGCGACAACGGCCTATTGCGCGGCCTAGCCAAAGATTCCGGCGGCTTGATGCAGGTGGTGGATTAGCCTTCGTTAAGTGAGAAAGCGCTATTTGTCGCTAATCGCCGGGATTTGCGATTCCAAAACCGCGCGGTTGAGAGCGGGCAGGGAATTGCTGAGCAAGGTGTTTAAATCATCAAGGCAGACGTCGATTTGGCCGCTGATGTCGGCGTACACCTGTAGTGCTTGATCGGTGGGGCGGAAGTCGCCTTGGCTGACGGTTGAGGCTAGAGCCGCTAGTTTGTTGTTGAGTCGGATTGGGAAATTGAGAGGGTCTTGGCCGCTTTGGTTTTGGGTCTGGTAGAGCTTCTTTTCGATTTTGCTCAGGGCCTTGCTCAGCTCGCTGATGGAATCCTTGATGGGATCAATCTTGGCGGCGGCCGATTCGTCCATGGCGCCCATGCGCTTTTTCAACGCCTTTAGTTGCGCATTCACTTTTCTGATTTTGATGATCGCCTCATGCGTTTCGGTCAACTTGTTGCGTGCGGTCATCAGGAAATCGAACTGCGCTTGTAGATCCGCGGCCGATGACGTCGAACGTGGGTCTTGCAAGATTTCAAAGTCCACAAGCTTGCTCACCTCGCCGACGTTGAGGCGCAGTTGGTATTTGCCCGGTGCGGCTCGCGGCCCGCGCACGCTGCCGGCCCACATGATTAAGCCGTCGAAATCTTCGGCGTCGGGGTAGCGCATGTTCCAAACGAATTGGTTCATGCCGGCTTCGGAGTCGGGTGCATCTTTAGGTTCGTCTTCTTTTTTCGGCCCTTGCACTTCGACATTTTCAGTCGACCCAGATTCAGGCTTTTCTTTGGCTAGCTCATCTTTTTCTTCGGCCTCTTCTTTCTCCTTTTCCGCTTTGGCTTTTTCCTTTTCTTCGTCCACGTCAGGGAAACTGCGGATCAAAGTGCCGTCGGCTTCGAGGATGTCTATGGTGACTTTTTCCTCAGCCATCTTTTCATCCAAGTAGTAATAAGCAACCACTCCAGCGTGAGGATTCTGCCCCTGCGTGCGCGACTCATCGCGACGTCCACCGCCCATGCGGTAAGTCGGACGCGGCTGGTACAGCCAAGCATGACTAGCAGCAACGTCGTCGCTAAGTTGATGCAGCGGGGTCAGGTCATCCAAAACCCAAAACGAACGACCTTGAGTGGCGACGATCAAATCATCGTTTTTAAGCGCCAAGTCAGTGATCGGCACCTGCGGCAAATTCAATTGCAACGACTGCCAATGTTCACCGTCGTCAAAGGAAACGTAGATACCGCCTTCGGTGCCGCTGTAAAGCAAACCACTGCGTTTGGCGTCGGCGCGCACTACACGAGTGAATTCATTTTCGGCGATGCCATTCGTAATCAGCGTCCAAGTTTTTCCGTAATCAAGCGTGCGCAATAAGTACGGTTTAAAGTCGTCGGACTTATAACGGGTCGCCGCGACGTACGCGCCACCAGCAATGCTCGGGTGAGCTTCGATGCTATTAATCTGCGCCATCTCCGGCAGCAACTCCAACGCCGGCGTGATCTCGGTCCAATTTTTTCCACCGTTGCGGGTGAGATGTATCAAACCATCATCCGAACCGGTCCAAATAACTCCTGCTTCACTCAAGCTTTCGGCCAGCGAAAAGATGGTGCAGTAATACTCAACACCGGTGTTGTCTTTGGTGATCGGTCCGCCGGAAGTTCCCAACCAATCAGGGTTGTTTCGCGTCAGGTCCGGACTGATTTTCTTCCAACTTTGGCCGCCATTGGTAGACGAGTAAAGGTGGTTGCCCGCGGTATACAAAGTGTTGTCATCATGACGCGAGTAGACGATCGGGAAGTTCCACTGAAAGCGTGGATTCATGCCTTCGGCGCCGTGTCCCATCGGGTTATCAGGCCAAACGTTGACCATCCGACGCTCTCCGGTGCGGTGATTCAGCCGTTCCAGCAATCCACCATAAGAACCGCCAAAAACCACGTCTTCATCATTCGGGTCAATCGCAATCCAACCGCTCTCGCCGCCAGCCGTCGATTCCCAATCGCGTTCGCCAATGCCGCCGCCGCCACTACGATGGCGAATCCGAACCGTAGAGTTGTCTTGCTGAGCACCGTAGATGCGGTACGGGAAAGAATCATCAGTCGTCACCCGATAAAACTGCGCCGTCGGCTGGTTCATATAAGTGCTCCAACCTTCACCGCCGTTCAAACTAATTTGACCACCACCGTCGTCGGCCATGGCTAGGTGGCGGGCGTTGTTCGGTGAAATCCACAAATCATGATGGTCACTATGCGGCGTAGATATGCCGCTGAAAGTTTTACCGCCATCTTTGGATTTCCAGAAACCGACGTTCAGTACATAAACGACGTCGGCATCTTTGGTGTCGGCGTAGATGCGGCTGTAGTACCACGCGCGCTGACGCAACTTACGTTCGGTGTTGACGCGCGACCATTTCTCACCGCCATCATCCGATCGAAATACACCGCCCTTTTCATTTTCAATAATCGCAAAAATACGCTGCGGATTAACCGGCGAAATCGTCACTCCAATAATGCCCAAAGTTCCGCTCGGCAATCCTTCGGCTTCGCTGATGTCCTCCCAAGTATCACCACCATCGGTGCTCTTCCACAATGCACATCCATCGCCACCACTTTCCAAACTGAATGGGGTGCGCCGAATACGCCACGTGCTGGCATACAAAATTCGCGGATTACTCGGATCCATCACCAAGTCGACGGCGCCAGCATCGGCATTGGCAAACAGAATTCGTTCCCAGTTTTGTCCGCCATCCTTACTGCGATAAACACCGCGCTCTTCACTCGACCCATACAAACGTCCCATCACCGCCGCATAAACCAGATCAGGATTCTTCGGATGAATGCGCAACCGCGGAATGTGATGCGAATTTGCCAACCCCATGTGCGTCCAACTTTCGCCACGGTCGACGGATTTCCACATGCCATCACCATGCGAAACATTGCCGCGCACTGTGACTTCACCACCGCCGACGTAAATGACATTTTCATCCCATTCACTGACGGCAATCGAACCTATCGAACCGCCAAAATATTCGTCGGAAATGTTACCCCAAGTTGTACCCGCGTCATCCGTTTTCCAAATTCCACCGCCGGCCGCGCCGAAGTAATAAGTCGCCGGATCGCTGACCACACCAGTAATCGCCGCCGATCGCCCGCCGCGGAACGGCCCGACGTTGCGGTATTCCAAACCATCAAAAAGTTCGGCCGCGTAAGTTTCGGTTTGCGAATCAGCAACATTTCCGACCTTGGTGGATCGAACATTCGATTCCTGCTCAGCGGCAATGCCGGCGCTACAAGAACCAAGCCAAAGCGCGATGGCGCAGAGTCCAGCAACAGCTGAATGGAGTCGGGGCGAATGCAAATTGGAGGGCATCTCCCCATTCTAAGCACCGCCCGCAGGAATCACCGGCCGCGCCTGCGCAATTGCTGGGCCACCAGCCGTGGATCATCGGCAGCACAAATCGCTGCGCTCACCGCCAACCCAAACCGCCGCGGCACCAGTTCAACATTTTCCGGCGTGATGCCACCAATCGCCAACACCGGTACACGCGAAAAAATCGCCGCCCTTGTGATGTTGTCATCCGATTGACGTTTGAGATTTGGCTTGAGAGCGGTTGCAAACATAGGCCCAAAGCCGACGTAATCCGCTTCCTGATCGGCCGCGTCTTCCAACTCGTCGATGGAATGAGTGGACAAACCGATCCACTGCTCCGGCCGCAGCAGCCCGCGCGCGTCGGCAACGCTCATATCCTCTTGCCCTAAATGCACACCAGCAGCTTCAATTTCAGCAGCAACTCGCACCCGATCATTCACAATCAAAGGCACCCGCAGTTGGCTACATTCATCCTTCACCAACTTTGCCCAATCCAAATATTCGGCGTCGCTCATTTCCTTCTCGCGCAACTGCACCGAATCCACCCCACCAGCCACCGCCTCGCGCAGCACCTGCAGCGGATCAAGTCGGCACAGCTCGCGCGTCAGCAGCAAACACAAACGGAGGTCGGGACGGCCCATCGGCGTCGAGTTTATCCGCCGCACTGAGCCGTCGCAGGGCAACCGCACCGCCGCCGCACCTCCGCCGCATTGACCCACCGCCCATTCTGTGCATGATGGAGGATAGTGCTTCATTCTTAACCTCCCATCCCTCAATCGCAGATGGCAAATAATCATTGGTTCGCGGTCGTTTCGGCCGTTTCTCTGGGCGCGCTCGCCGCCTGCTCGTCGTTCACGAGCACGCAGCAGCAAACCGACGGCTCAATTTCGACGAGCATCTCTGAAACCTCGGCCTACGACGTGCGCGCCAGCGTGTTTTCGTCGTCTAGTCAAGCTCACGCCGCGCTCGCCGCTGGCCCAGACGGCCGCCTAATGGTGGCCTGGGACAGCCGACGCCAAGAAGGCGGAACCTATGGCGTGTTCGCGCGCAGTTTTGATGCGGCGGGCAATGCGCTCAGCCACGAACTCCACATCAACCAAACCGTGGCCGGTATGCAGCACAAGCCTTCGGTCGCGATCGGCGCCGACGGCAGTGCTTGGTTCGCCTGGGAATCGCATGGCCAAGATGGCAGCGGTTCGTCGGTGGTGGCGCGGAAGTTTGAATTGCAGAATGGTGAATACGTTGCGGCCAGTGCTGAAATTCCGGTCAATACGCGGCGCCAAGATGATCAAACTTCACCAGTTTTGGCCGCCAATACGCAAGGCGATGTGCTTGCGGTTTTTGCCAACCAAATCGACGAAGACGTGCAAGGTCCGGCGCGCTTTGGACTGCGCGCGCGTTTGCTAAGTGCGGCGAATGATTCCTGCACCACCTCCTGCCAGTCAGAAAGCAAGCTTGCCCCGGAGCAAATCATCAGCGAAGTCGCAATCGGCTCGGACACTCTACCTAGCCTGACCGCGCTCGCCGACGGCAGCTTTTTGGTCACTTGGGCACGCTCCCACGCCGATCAGCACAGCGGGATTTACGCTCGCTACCTCAACGCCGATGGCACTGCCCTCGGCAATGAATTCCGGCTGAGCAACAACACCACCGCGATTGAACCCAGCATCGATGCATTGACGTCGGGCGGATTTGTGGCGGCCTGGTTGGTAGAGGATCAAGGCGGATACGCAATTGAATGTGCACGTTTCGACGCAACTGGCAAGCAGCTAGGTCTGCAAACCATCGCCACCCCAGCCGACGGTTGGAAGAGCGGAGTTGCAGTTTCAGCCGCCCCAGATGGCCGTTATTTAGTCGCCTTCAATACCGAGCGCCCTAGCGACGTCGCCGGTCAGCCTGGTGGAGTCGATCGCGACATTCAAATCCATCGCTTCCACGCCAACGGTGTCTTGCTGAGCAAAGAAAATGGTTCGGCAGCATCCGCCGGTCGCCAAATTTTGACCGCCGCTACTGGCGTGCGCCGCGTGCTGTGGACCGAGCAAGACTCGGTTGCATTGGCATGGGACGGCGATGCTGGTTTGGGTGACTCAAGCGCAGTGCACCTCAGTTTGCACCCAACCCGGAAACCCGACTTGCAGGAAATCCCTGGATCGGAATGGTCAGCGTTGGTGGCTGACATGAGTGACTTGGGCGAACCCAAAGCCGCAATCATCGACTTTGGTAAAGAAATACTCGCCGCCAATCCACCCATTTGGGATCCAAACTGGCAACCGCAAGATCGCTTGATGCTTCCAGCAACCTCCGGCGACTTCGGCTTCGAAGCCGTTCCCGGCACCGGCTGGACTCCGCCCGACCCAGAAATGGCAATCGGCCCGGATCGCATCATGGTGATCGTTAACGGCCGCATTGCCGCTTTTGACCGCAACGGCAACGAACAGTGGGGCACCAAAATCGAATCCAACGGATTCTGGGGCAACCAAGGCGCAACTGGTTTTGTGTTTGACCCGGAAGTTTGCTGGGATCCGCATTCCGAACGCTTCATGGCGATGGCTTGCGAACGCAGCACTACGAATCGGTCGATGTTCCTCTTCGCCGTGTCCAAGGACAACTCGCCCAACGACGCCAACGATTGGCACAAATACCGCATGGACGTTACTAGTTTGGCCGGCAGCGACATCGATTCGCCAAACATGTCGTTGAGCCGTGATACGGTCCTACTTACCGCCGACTTCTTCAGCCCGACGGATAAATACCTGCTTTACCTGATCGATAAATCCTCCGTTTTGAACGGTGGCGCCGCAGTGACGACGTCGGAATTGATTTCGGGAGCGAAACAGCAGTCGATGGGTATTCCAGTGGTGTACGACAATACTGATACGTTGTACATAGCGCAGACGACCGAAAACAGCAACAACACAACGGTGATTCTGCATGCGATTACCAACCCGTTTACCTCCTACAACCGAGTAACTACAACGGTAGCAGTTGAGCCTTACACCTACCCGTCGCACCCGCCGCAGAAAGGTTCGTCCATCAAGCCCTACTTGTTCGAGCCACGCTTCTGGAGTTGCGCCCAAGCCAACGGATCGATTTGGGCTGTGCACCACGTCGACAATACTCGGTCGCGGGCACGTTGGTATGAATTCGACCTCAATGGCTGGCCCAATACTGGTACTCCGTCCGTGCATCAATGGGGTGAAATCAATTTGGGTGGCGGCATTTACACTTTTTTCCCATCCATCGCCGTCGACGCCGATAACAACGCCGCGATCACTTACGCGCGTTCGGCGAGCAATGAATACATTTCCATCGGTCGCGCGGTAAGGGCCGCTGCTGATCCACTAGGCGAATTCCGCCCCGGCCAAGTCGTCAAGACGTCGGCCAACGCGCATACCAGCGGACGTTGGGGCGACTACTCCGGCACCCAGCCTGATCCACTCAACCCAGGCACCTTCTGGGGTCACCATGAATGGACCAACGGTAGCTCCGGTTCTTGGCGAACCTGGGTCGCGCGTTACGAAATTCAACCCAGTGCATTCGAGTTGACGGAGACTACCTTGACTGCCGGAACCACCACCGTGCTTGAAACCACCGGCGCGCCAGCCGGCAGCAAGGTTTACTTCATCTACACCTTGACTGGCAAAGGCTTGTACGAAGTGCCGCAACTAAGCACAACGTTCAGCCTGGAAAACCCAGTCCTGATCGGCTCCGCCACCGCCGACGCTTCCGGCAACGCTACCGTCAGCAAGTTTGTGCCCGCCGCCGCGCAAGGCATGGACGTCTGGATTCAAGCGGGTCGGTACGGCATGGTGACTAACCTGTTTAAGGCCACCGTTCAATAATCCCGGTCTAAAACGGAAGACGGCTAGTGCCGCGACAACAAAAAAGCGCCTCGCTTGGGGAGCGAGGCGCTAATTCGGCCGCAACGACAAAAGTCGAGGGCTAGAAGGATGCAGGGTATAGGGTCGAGTTCTAGGAAACTCGCTTTTGATCCGAATCAGTATTTGGATTGGGATTCTTGTCTCGTTTAAGGCCGTCCAAGAAAGCGGCTCGGTCGGCGGTGCTGAACAGACGCACTTTGGACCCGCATGCGACGCAGAAAGATGTGTCGAGGCTTTGTAGGAATCGAACGTACTCCCGGCAGGATGGGCAGTACTTCTTCGTGTTGTAGTAATGGACGTTCGCATTCATGGCTGGGAACCGTTTGCGAGGGACTAAAGAGCTAGGGCGAGCACCAGAGGAACTCAACTCCCACAAAAAACATAGGGTCAAATAGGGGTCTGCGTTGCTAAATCTCTCTAAATATTTCAATAAATTTTTTTAGTTTTTAGGAACACGCAAATTGGAAATCCAGTGAGTGTAAGGATTTGGGGCGGTCATTTACTGCTGAACAAAGCGATAGCCTTGTCTCATTCTGCCAAAGCCCACGATGCGTGTTCCCGTACTATTGGGTCGGTATGAGAGCGGGCGGCATCCTCCAATTCGGGTCCGCCCCGTTTTAGATTCCCCAGCGCCACACAAGCGTTGCGCTGCAGGCCGCCTAAGCCGGCTCGGCGAATCGGGCTGCCGGCGAAGGCGGTGGCAAATTCGTCGGCAGTTAGGGCGAGCAAATCTTCGAGTCTGAAGGCGGAAATAGCGTCTTTGGTGCCCCAGTCTTCGGCGTGATCGTCGGCATGGTGGCCAAACGGGCAAACTTCAGAGCAAAGATCGCAGCCGAAGACCCAATCACCCATTTTTGCCCGCAATTCGACCGGAATAGAGCCGCGATGCTCGATCGTCAGGTAAGAAATACACAATCGCGCATCGATTTCATACGCCGACGTCAGCGCTCCGGTCGGGCAGACGTCCAAGCAGGCGGTGCAGCTGCCGCAACTCGCCCAGCGCTTTTGCTTGGAATCTGCGTCGGTGGGGGGGGGCGCGGTGAAGGTGGGCAACTCCAGATCCATCAATAGTTCGCCGAGCAAAACCCACGGCCCGTAAGCCGGATCCAGCACCAGGGTATTTTTCCCGCGCCAGCCGACGTTGCCGAGGATCGCCCATTCACGTTCCAAAACCGGTGCCGCGTCAGTGCATCCGCGAAAATTCTGTACCATATTTTCACGCCGCAAGCGCTTGCCGAGGCGTTCTAAACGCTTACCTAATAAGTTGTGATAATCGCGCCCCAACGCATAACGGGCAACCCGGCCACCACCGCGAAACTCACCGCCAGCACGGTGATAGGGCAGCGCAAATAAAGCGATACTGCGCGTCCATCTTTTCCAATCACGGACGTCGCCCATCACGCTACGCGCCGCGCCGATGTAATCCATTTCCGCCGCGCGCCCTTCAAGCAGCCATTGGTCCAGGCGCGTCATGACGTCGGCGGGGAGTTTTTGTGCCGGAATGATCGCGCGTAATTCCAACCCGACCTCATTGGCCAGCTCAGCAATGCGCTTTGTTTGTGGGCAGGCGAACTCCATCTTTTCTTCACCGCGCGGAGGGGATTGGCAAGCCGCGAGTGTAGCCTAATTGCCGTGGACATCGCCCATTCAAATTCCGACGCTGACGCAGGCCCGGTTCTAGTGGCTGTAGATTTTTCCAGCGTTTCACACAGCGCTCTGAGGTGGGCGATCCATTATTGTCGCGGTTGCGGCATTCCATTGACCTTGCTTCATGTCGTGCATGACAATGCCGAATGTCCCGGTAAATATACACCGAGCGGCGATGAGCCCGGCAAGGAAGATATGGAGTCCGTCGGCGAACGACTTTTGGCGGATTATTGGCTGAGTTTTGCCGCTGATCATGCCGATCTATGTGCGGACTTCAAACCGCAAACCTTGGTAGTGACTGGTTTACCTGCAACGCGCATTTTGGAAATCGCCGATTATTTGCACGCCCAGCATTTGGCGCTTGGGTGCGATGATCACGGGCGATCGGCGTCGGGTGTGGGTACCTTAAGTAAGCGCATCTTGAACAAAATCACAATTCCAACCACTCTATTTACCAGCGCTGATTGATGCAGTGGTTTGAGATTTTTATGAAGTTGTGCGGCGGTTTAGCGCTGTTCTTGTTTGGCATGGAAACCCTGGCCGACGGCTTAAAGGCGGTGGCCGGCTCGCGCATGAAAAAGGTGCTGCGGCGTTTGACCGGCAATCGAGTCATGGGCGTTGTTACCGGTGCATTTGTGACCGCCGTCATTCAATCGTCTTCGGTTACGACGGTTTTGGTGGTCGGCTTTATTTCCGCCGGACTGATGTCGTTGGCTCAATCCGTCGGCGTGATTATGGGCGCGAATATTGGTACTACAATTACTGCGCAAGTGATTGCTTTTAAAGTCACGAAATACGCGTTGTTGTTGGTCGCGGTTGGTTATGGAATTACTTTTACGGCGCGCAAGCGGTGGGGCGAACACGGCCGCATGTTGATGGGATTGGGTTTGCTGTTCCTCGGCATGTTGATGATGGGCGAGGCTATGGTGCCGTTACGCAGCCATCCGCCGTTTTTGGATTGGATGGCCAGCATGAGCACGCCGGGCTATGCAATTTTGGCGGGTGCGGCATTTACTGCTGTGGTGCAGTCCTCCTCCGCGACCACCGCGGTGGTGATTTTGTTGGCGCAACAGGGTGTTGTGGATTTGGCTGGCGGCATTGGTTTGTGCCTGGGTGCGAACATCGGCACTTGCGTTACCGCATTAATCGCCGCTGTTGGGCGCCCACGGGAAGCCATGCGTGCAGCGGTGGTGCACGTGTTGTTTAATGTCTTTGGTGTGCTGTTATGGATTGGTCTGATCGAACATCTGGCGCTGATTTCCGAAACGGTTTCACCGTCCCATCCGGAGCTGCAAGGGGCCGACCGCATTGCCGCTGAAACACCGCGTCGAATTGCAAACGCGCATTCTATTTTCAACCTGCTCAATGCGATGGTGCTGCTGCCTTTTGCGGGTTTGTTTGCGCGAGTAGTGGAGTGGATGGTGCCGGATCGCTCGCTGCGACATGAAGCTCAAGTGCGTGCGAAGTATTTGGATGATCATCTACTGGATACGCCGTCATTTGCCTTGGATCATGCGCGTTTGGAAATCCTGCACATGGGCAACCGGGTGCGCCACATGCTGGAAAAAGCCTTTCCTGTCGTGCTGACGGGTACGGCCGAAGAACTGGACAAGCTCGAGGCCTTAGACGACGACGTCGATATTTTGCACGGTACCATTGTTGAATATTTGGGCAAAATTAGTCAGCGCAGCTTACCCGAAGAGCTGACCACCGAATTGGTGCAGCTATTTGAGGCGGTCAATAGCTTGGAAAGCATTGGCGATTTAATTGAACGCAATTTGGTGCCGCTGGGACGCAGTCGCGTTAACGATAAGGTGCAAATCAGCAAGGCCACCAGCGACGTTTTGAACGGCGTGCATCAATCCGTGACTAAGGCATATGAAGCGGCGCTATTGGCGGTGACGCAGCGTAATGCTGAAGCCGGTGACTTGGTTCTGTCGATGAAACCCGACTTGAAGGGTCAAGCCGAAGAGGCGCGGCAGCATGAGTTAAAACGCTTGATCGCGTCCGAACCCAACCGAGTTTTGGCTTATTCCATCGAAACCGATTACGTCGAACACCTGATGCAGATTTTCTACTTCTGCCGTCGCATGGCGCGAGTCGGGCGGTAGATTTCGCTCCCATCATCGAAAAACTTTGCTTGCGCGCTGGGGAAATCCGGCTACACTTCGATGCAATGAGCAACGCCAAGCAGCGCTTCCACCATCATCACCACCTGGTAAAGGTCGGCTGATGGTTGCTGCTGTGGACTAGCAAAATCACTCAACGCCGGCCTCGAGCCGGCGTTTTGCGTTAGTAGCGGAATCGTTGGTTAGAGGTCGGGAATGGAATCCCGACCATGGAATCAAATACTCCACTCACACGATTAGCACTGCCTAAAGGGCGGATGCAAGATTCGGTTTTCACTCTGTTAGGAGATGCTGGATTTGATCTGGCGGCCGGACAGCGGTCCTACCGATTGCAAAACGCACTACCTGGCTTTGAGGTGAAAATCCTTAAGCCGCAGAACATCCTGGAAATGCTCCAAGCCGGCCGACGGGACGTCGGTTTTGCCGGCGCTGATTGGGTAGAGGAGCTGGGGGTTGATGTGGTGGAAGTGCTGGATTTGGAATTGGATCCGGTAAGCATTGTGGCTGCCGCTCCGGCGCAAAGCTGGCAAGCGAAGCTGCAATCCGGCGAGCCATTGGTGATCGCGTCGGAATATGAACGGTTGACAGCGCGCTGGATGGAAGGCCAGAAATGGAACGCACAGTTCGTTCGATCGTTCGGTGCGACCGAAGTATTTCCGCCGGAAGATGCTGATTGCATAGTCGATAACACAGCAACTGGCAGCACTTTGCGCGCCAATGGCTTGACGGTAGTGGCAGAGATCTTGACGTCGACCACGCGGCTTTATGCAAGTCCCGCTGCAATGGAACATCCGCTACACCGCCGCCGTATTGAAGACCTCGCGATGTTATTGAAGTCAGTTTTGACTGCTCGCAGCCGCGTGATGATCGAAATGAATGTGGGTCCCGACGCCCTGCAAAAAGTTATCGATGTACTGCCGTGCATGCGCGAACCGACGGTGGCGACCCTGTACGGGCAATCTGGTTTTGCAGTTAAAGCAGCCGTGCCTAGCAAGGGCTTGACCAGTCTCATCCCGCTGTTGAAAGCCAATGGCGCCGAGGATTTGGTGGTGATGGAGCTCGGCCAAATTGTGGTCTGAAAAATGAAATACAATCCACTGTTCCGTCTGGCTCAACGCATGGATGCGGTTGCCAACTATGGCAAAGCCAAGTCCGTTGAGACTTTGAGCTTGCGATTGGATAGCAATGAAAGCGCGGCGCCGGACACCAAAATCTGCGTCGATGGCGAGCTGCTGCCCACTACTTTGCTCAATCTCTACCCTGATGACTCCGAACTCAGGGCAGAGATTGCTGACGAATTCGGCTTAGCTTCCGAAGAGGTTGCCATCACTGCCGGTGCCGACGATGCGCTTGACCGCATTTGCCGCGCGCTGTTAGAGCCGGGCCGGAATATGGTGCTTCCGGTCCCTACCTTTGAAATGATTGATCGATATGTGTCATTGGCCGGCGGCTCATGCAAAGAAGTTCCCTGGCTGGAAGGTTGCTTTCCAGTTGACGATGTCTTGGCTGCGGTGGACGATTCAACCATTGCTATTTGCATGGTCTCACCCAATAACCCAACAGGTGCTGTCGCCAGCTTCGCCGACGTTCTACGGATCTCGCAAGCAGCACCGCAATGCGTTTTGATTTTAGACCAAGCATACGCCGAATTTTGCAGTGATTGCTTTCCTGCCGAATTGTGGCAAATTCCCAATTTAATTGTTACCCGCACCTTTTCAAAAGCATGGGGGCTGGCGGGATTACGGGTCGGTTATGCATTGGCCGCCAAGCCCTTGATCGCTGCCTTGCAAGCAGCAGGTAGTCCTTATTCGGTTTCTAGTTTGAGCTTGGAAATTGCTCGCCGTCAGCTGCAAGCGGAGCGTGAATCGATGCTTTATCGAGTTGCAAATACCGCAAAAATGACGGCGCGGCTCACCCAAAAATTGCGCCAGCTCGACTGCGACCCCAAGCCCAGTCGGGCCAATTTCGTTTGGGCAAAAGCTGCCAATTCCAGTTGGCTGCGCGACGGCTTGGCAGGGCTTGGAATTGCGGTTCGTGCATTCGGCGACAGGCCCCACTTATCCGACAGCATTCGATTTGGCTGTCCAAGTTCAATTGCAGACTTGGAACGACTTGAGCGCTCGTTGGATGTCGTACTCAAACCGCAAGCGCTGCTGTTCGACATGGACGGCGTGCTCGCAGACGTATCGACTTCGTTCCGAGTGGCCGTCGAAATGACCTGTTTGGACTTTGGCGTGGTCACGAATCAGCAAGAAATTGAAAAGCTGAAAAGACGCGGCGGCTTCAATAATGACTGGGTCTTAACTCAAAAAATCCTACGCGACAATGGAATCGAGGCTTCTATTGCCGAGATTCGCATCCTGTTTGATGGCCATTACAAAGGTCAATCCGACGAATCCAACGAGTCCTGTCCACTCACCCAACTCGCCCCAGCTAATCGATCCAATCCTGCCGTCACCCTCGGGCTGCGTCAGCGTGAATCCTTGCTGGTCACCCGCGAAACTCTGGCCGATTTTGCCGACCGACTCCCGCTTGCCATCGTGACCGGGCGCCCTCGTTGCGATGCGGAGTATTTCCTACAACAATTTTCCTTACATGAATTCTTTTCCGAGGTGATTTGTCTGGAAGATGCTCCCTCAAAACCGGCGCCCGATGCAGTGGAGTTAGCCTTGCAACGCCTAGGTGTGGATCGTGCTTGGATGTTCGGTGACACCGTCGACGACATCCGTGCCGCGCGCGCCGCAGGGGTAGTTCCCATCGGGATCGTTGCCCCGGGGCAGGATCCCGCGGCAACCGCAGAGGTACTTAATGCTGCCGGTGCTGCACGCGTGTTAAATAATGCAGCGCAAATATTGGAGTTGTTGAAATGAGTAGAAAGGCTGAATTAAAACGTGAGACCTCAGAAACCAAGGTCGCGGTGTGCCTGAATCTGGACGGTTCTGGCAAGGCCGACATCAAAACGGGGATTGGTTTCCTCGACCACATGTACACCGCTCTTTGTGTGCACTCCGGGATTGATTTGACCATGCGCTGCGATGGCGATCTTTACGTGGATGATCATCACACTGCTGAAGATACTGCATTGTTGCTAGGGCAAGCCTTCGATCAAGCGCTTGGGGACCGCAAAGGCATGAAACGATTCGGCGACGCCACGGTTCCCCTCGATGAAGCCTTGGCGCGTGCCGCCATCGATATTTCTGGACGGCCCTTCGCGCAGATCAATTTGGAACTGCGGCGGCCGAACATTGGGCAGTTGGCTTGTGAAAACATTGAGCACGTGATGTCTTCCTTCGCCACCGCATTTCGGATTACTTTGCACGTGAATGTATTGGCCGGTGCAAACGACCACCACCAAGCAGAAGCTGCGTTTAAAGCGATGGCGGTAGCCTTGCGTAAAGCCCTGACTAGGACTCAAAGCAATGAAGTTCCCAGCACCAAAGGTGTGTTATGAGTGACATCGCAATCATCCACACCGGAGTGGGAAATGTCGCTTCTTTGGCGGCATGTTTCCGACGCTTAGGGCGTCCAGCTCGCCTGGTGACTAGTCGCCAACAAATCGAAGCTGCGTCGCGATTAGTTTTGCCTGGGGTCGGAGCTTTTGGCGCGGCGATGAAACGCCTGGAAGAACTGGATTTAATCGAAACCCTGCGGCGACGTTTTGCCGCCAACCAACCGACTTTGGCTATTTGTTTGGGTATGCAGCTGTTGGGGCGTGGCAGCGAAGAAGGGGAGTATTGCTCAGGTATTGGAATAGTGGATTCAGTTGCCAAGCGATTTGATGACTCCGTGCTGGTTCCACAAATCGGCTGGAACAATGTGAAGGCAGACGTAGATTGCCAACTCTTACAAGACGGTGACGCTTACTTCGCCAATTCCTTTCGGTGGAAGGACTCAGATACTAGCGCTACCAGCAAACAGAAAAGTCCTAGTGGCGCGCAAGCAGATTTCACCGCCCTGCAAAACGACGGCTGGAAAATTGCCACTGCCGATCACGGTGGTGCATTCATCGCAGCCATTGAACGCGGATCTGTTTTGGCATGTCAGTTTCACCCCGAGCTGTCGGGTGGTTTTGGCAATGCATTGTTGAGCCGTTGGATCCAGAAGGGAGAATATCAATGCTAAAAACTCGCATCATCCCTTGTTTGGATGTCGATGGCGGCCGCGTGGTTAAAGGAGTGAAATTTCAAAACTTGCGCGATAGCGGTGATCCCACGGCCTTAGCCATGGCGTACCAACTACAAGGCGCCGACGAAATTGTGGTGCTGGATATCTCGGCAACTACCGCCAAGCGTTCTCACCAAATCGAAGTCATCGCCGCGATCCGCGAAGCACTTTCTATACCGCTTACTGC
Source organism: Planctomycetota bacterium (assembly GCA_014382805.1). Taxonomy (GTDB): domain Bacteria; phylum Planctomycetota; class UBA1135; order UBA1135; family UBA1135; genus JACNIZ01. The sequence goes on along the minus strand of JACNIZ010000200.1, from coordinate 1,330 downwards.
TGGCGGTGGCATACGCACTACGGCGGATGTGGAACGCTTGCTAGAGTCCGGTGCAGACAAAGTTTCGCTAAATACGGCAGCAGTTCGAAATCCAAGTTTGCTCAGTAGCATTGCCGACCGCTTCGGCAGCCAATGTACTGTAGTCGCAATCGATGCGGTGCGCCGCGGAGCTAGTTGGAAGGTGGTCACTCACTCCGGCGGCAACGAACTGGCCCTAGACGCCGTCGATTGGGCCAAGCAGGCCGCCGCCGCTGGTGCTGGCGAAATCCTACTAACCAGTTTTGATCGCGACGGCACCCAATCGGGTTATGACTTGGAACTCATTCATCAAGTCGCTAATCATATTTCCGTGCCAGTCATCGCTTCGGGCGGCGCAAAAATTCCGCGCCACTTTGCAGAAGCCGTTGACGCCGGAGCTAGCGCCGTATTGGCCGCGTCCATCTTTCACGATAAGCAAACCACCGTCGCCACATTGAAAGCAGAACTCATTAACTTGGGGCTAGAGCTAAGAACATGATCATTCCTTCCATTGACTTGATGGACGGCAAAGCCGTTCAATTAATCGGCGGCAAAACCATGGAGTTGAACGCCGGCGACCCGTTTCCCATCGCCCGACGTTTTTCCCGTGTTGGCGAAATTGCAGTGATCGACCTCGATCGGGCTCTTGGCCAAGGCAATAACGACAACGTTATTAGTGAACTTATCCAGCAATCTGCTTGCCGAGTTGGAGGAGGCATACGTGATGTCGAGTCTGCTTTGCAGTGGTTGGATCGTGGCGCTGTTCGAGTGATCCTCGGTACGGCAGCAACGCCTGAAGTGTTGCAGCAATTGCCCAAAGACCGAGTTGTGGCCGCCCTAGACGCGGTGAATGGCGAAGTTGTGGTGGACGGATGGCGTCGTAAAACGGGATCTCGGGTTGAGGAGCGGCTGCGCGAACTTCGCCCTTATTGTGACCAGTTCATGGTGACCATGGTGGAGCGAGAAGGCCGCATGCAAGGCATCGATTTTGAGCAAGTTCAGCGGATACTGGCCGCCGCCGATGGTGCAAAAATTACCTTCGCTGGTGGCGTCACTAGCGCCGATGAAATTTCCGAACTGGATCGCCTGGGTGCAGATTCTCAAGTGGGAATGGCGCTATACAAAGGCGAACTCGATTTAGCCGACGCCTTCGCCGCGCCTCTCAAGCACAGCATTTCGCAGGGGCTTTGGCCAACCATAGTCTGCGATGAATTGGGAATCGCGCTCGGCATGTGCTGGTCAGACATGGAATCTCTACAAGCCGCAATCGAGCAAGGCCGCGGGATTTATCACTCTCGCTCGCGCGGCTTGT
>JACNIZ010000112.1 GCA_014382805.1 Planctomycetota bacterium | reverse complement strand
CCGACGAAGTCGTTGAAGTCGGAGATGGTGAGTGCTACCACGTTTCACGAACCAATAGAGGTGGCTATTTGAAACTGCCCTACCGATATAAATCAGTTTCTGTTTGGGCCAAGCCTATGAGTGAACGCTTCGGCTCACGTTATTTTGGAGAAATCGATTTCTTACCAGGACGCACCATTACCTTGCGGCAGATGGCGGGAGATTGGCCGTCTGAGGTTTCAACGGGAATGATCCATGTGCAATTGCCTGACTTATCCGCAACCGATGGGGAGCTTGGTGGCATCCAGCTCTTTCACGAAGATGGATGGAGTAAACGTGTGGGTCAACCGGCACTGACAGGAAATGGAATTGCATTTCCTGCTGGAAAAGGAATTTTGCATTTAGGTGGTGGTTTTCGTCCATTCGCTGAGGAGCGGATCGAATTTGACCTCGGCGACGGCCAAGTGGCAACGTTGACTCCGAAATGGAAGGTGCAGCCACGATTCAGCATTGCTCTGGCTGAAAATGTAAATTTGCAGTGGATCGAGGCTGGAGGGTATACCTCGGCATTCGAGGATTTCGATAGCGATGTGTTTTACCCTGCTGGCGAGCGAGTGGTGCTGCATGGCTTCGAAGACGATGAAGCAAAATATTGGCAGGCGCTGGCCCCGGAAGGAGCTTTGGTTTTGTCAGGTGCCAATGAATTGCACCTGGTAGAACCCATTGAAAAAGCGAACGAATCCCAGAAAAGAACCGTTTATCTACACCTGCCGCAGCAATCCAGTGGGTCCGGAAGATGGCAATTCCAAACAATGCATGGCTATTTGGATGCCGAACCCACAGTGGTCGAAGGTCAAGAAAAGGTATTTGCAATCGAATTGCCATCCAATAGCCCGATTATCGGAGCTTGGGCTGAATCAGGCTTCCTTCCAGCCTGGTTTCAGCTTGAAGCAGGCGGCAATGAGCACGTCAAATTGGAATTATTTGCGCGTGCATCGTTAATCCTTCACGGTGATGGCGAACTCAGTTTCCCAGGTTTCTACGACGCGTCGGACCTGAAGGACCTACACCCCGGCATAACACATGTGGTAGTCCAACTTGACGACGGCCGCCGTGTTGGGATGCGGCTCAATATGGAATCAGGCGAAGAACGTGTAATCACCGTGGTCCGCAATTGATGCAGACCACGGTGATGGGTTGCGCTGCGCAACGAGGATTAGAATTCTTCGTTTTGCGCTGGGGTAGGCTTGAGCAATTCACGAACTTCAGCCGATAGCTCAACCTTGCTTTTGCCTAGCTTGGAGAACTTGTAGGTTTTCGAGGTATCGCGCTCGAATTCCTGACCGTTAAAATTGCCCTTCATTTTGGTGCTCAAAGTGAACTCCTTGAGGTTGCCCTTAGGGCCCATGATCATGCGGAAATTGCCGGTGTAGGTAATTTGTGGGCCTTCCCCCTCGCCACCGCCGCGGCCACCGCGACCACCGAAACCACGACCGTTGGTGGCGAGGTCCATCGCGCCAGCTTCCGTTAGCGCGCCTTCGTAAACGACCAGGCCCAACTTGGTGCTGCGCTTCACCTGCGACTCATCCATTGCATCGGGAAGGTTGGAAATGGTGCTGGTTGGCAAGGAAATGGAGCGCATTTCGAACATCTTCATTTGCGCTGGGGTAATTTCGGGACGACCTCCGCCCTCACCACCGGAGCCGCGCTCACCGCGACCACCACGTTCCGGACGTCCGCCTTGGCCGCCACCCTGGCCGCCACCTTCTCCACCCCGGCCACCTGCACCTGCGCCGCCGCGAGTTCCGCCAGCGCCACCGCGGGCACGACGTTCAGAGCGCTTCCACTCGCCGTCGCCATCTTTGTAGGCGGTGACCGCATCCAGACTGGCAGCAACAAAGCTGCCATTTTTCATCAGCATGGGCTGGCCTTTTTGCCAGGTCACTATCCAAGGCTGTGGTTTTTCCTTTTCGCCTTCCTCAGCAGATCCTTCTTTACTGGTGGCGTCGGTCGCTTGGCCACCGCGTCCGCCGCGTCCGCCCATGCCACCGAAACGGTCGCCATCGGACTTATATTCGAAAGTAAAAGACTCCATCGACGCCATTTCGGCGCAGATTAGATTGACCTCGGTAATTGGATCCAGCAAAGCTGCCGGTGCCTCGGTAATGGCCGGCTCTTGAGCCAGCATCAGGGGGGTAAGCAAAAGCAGGGAAATCATGGTTACTCAACCATTGCGCCCGAGTCGAGTTCCGCCTATGGCGGTGCAATTAAGTGATTTTTCCGAAAATCCTAAAAATGCTCAACCCTGATCGCGGAAAATAACGCCCACCGAGGCACTAAGCCCCTAGGGCTTGCTCGTTTTAGCCTTGGAAGCCTCATTCGCAGGGCGGTACTTTTTCTCTGAGATCAACCAGAATACCGCCGGCACAACCAACAACGTGAAGGCGGTCGATGCCAATAGACCGAAGATCAAAGCCCACGCTAGGCCCGAGAAAATTGGATCGAGCGTGATCGGCCAAGCGCCTAGCGCGGTAGTTCCAGCCGTCAATAGAATCGGTCGCATCCGTACCGCGCCAGAGGCAAAAATCGCCTCGCGCAGAGTTGTACCCACAGTGAGTTCATTTTGAATGAACTGCAGCAGGACCAACGAATTCCGCACCACAATTCCGCCCAGCGCGATCATTCCGATCATTGCGGTCGCAGTGAAGAATACCGAATCCGAATAGCCGTTGACGTCGCCAGCAACGAAGGCATTTAGCCCCCAAAAACCCGGCATCATGCCTATCGCGGTCAGCGGAATCGCCATCATGACCAGCAAGGGCATGACCAAAGACTTGGTTTCAATGGTTAGCAGCAAGTAAATGAAAATCAGCGCGGCGATATAAGCCAATCCCATGTCGCGGAAGACGCGCAAAGTGATTTCCCATTCCCCTTCGCCCGCCCATTCCACGTTAATGTTGGCTGGAAGCGGTTGATCCTGCAACGCACTTTGCATGGCCAACACCGCTTCGCCGGGGGCACGCCCAACCATTTCAGCAGTGACGTAAACCACCGGCTGCAAGTTCTTGTGATAGATCACACCGTCATCGGAAACGCGCTCAAACTGGCCGATTCCCTGCAGCGGGACCATGCTGCCTTCGGCGGTGCGCGCGCCCAAAATTCCGAGTTCATCTAAGCCTGAGCGTTGCTCGCGCGGCAAACGCAAATTGATCGGTAACTGCTGGCGTTTGCGGTCCTCGCGCATGGTTGCAACCTGACTGCCCTTGATGGCGATGCCAACTAAATCGGTAACCTGCTCTTCATTGCCACCGTGCATCGCTGCTTGTTGGCGGTCGAGCACATCGCGCACTCTGTCG
>JACNIZ010000166.1 GCA_014382805.1 Planctomycetota bacterium | reverse complement strand
TAGATGGGGAGATTTTAATTCGCACCATCAATGGTTTCGAACCTAAATTTGGCGATCAATTCACAGTTCTGACCGCTGGCACCATTTCCGGAACCTTCTCAAGTGTTACTTTCCAAGGCGACGTCCCATTGGGCTATGGATTTGAAATGGTTTACACCGCAACGTCAGCCATTGCCCAAGTGGTTCAAGTAGTACAAAGCATCGGACCAGACGCGACCACCTTGCGCACGACCGATCCAGTTCCTGGTATCGCGGGTCAAAACAATACTTTCCAAGTGAATGGAGCAACTGGCTACGGCTCGGTGATTTTGGTTTGGGGAACTTCCGCAGGCTCCACCACCATCCCTGGGTGCCCAAGCACCACTTTCGGCATTCAAAACGCCCAAAGTGGCGGCCAAGCGAATGCAAGTTCGACCGGTACCGCGTTGTTCACCCTATTCGTCCCTAGCTCAGCTTCGGGATTGGCGGTGATGTACCAAGCCTTGGATACCACGCGTTGCTTGGTATCGGATGTGAGAGGTTTTACTTTCCCATAAATCCATTTGCTAAGCAAAGTGATTTGACCCGAGGGGGCGGTAGATTAGTTCAATGTCTACCGCCCCCTCTTCATTGCAGCTGAGCGAAGAGCAAGTCCTCTACTTCCGCGCCCGACGCGGTCACTTGGCTGGACCGGGCGCGGCGGATGCAGCAACTGCAGCGCAGGATTTATTAGGTGCGCAAGCTCAGCAAATTGCACCTGCGCTACTGGCATTAAGTCAGCGCACTGCCGGACGGCCGTCGGCGTCGGCAATTCATGCTCAATTGGCCGACGGCCCGCGCACGCTGGTTCGCACTTGGGGACAGCGCGGCACTTTGCATATTTATCATGCGGCCGCCGATTGGCGCGACTTCAATTTGGTGCAAGCGGATTGGATCGTCAGCAGCAGACGTGGCCTGATGCCGCCAACCGCAACGGTCAATAAGGTACGCAAGTTGATGGAGCAATCTGCCGAGCCTTGGACGCGTGCAAACTTAGAAGGCAAGATCCCCGCCAAGTATCTGAAAGATGCAAAAGAGTTTGTCGTCGCGCATAAGATGGCGGCGCACACCTCTTTTCGTTTTGCAGCCGGACGCATCTTGTGGGTCATCACCCTCAACGGCGACGCTTCTTTAGGCAAAAAAATCGGCGCCGAGCAATCTTATGTTGCGCGCAAACAATGGTTCCCAGAGCTGGCCTGGCCTGCGCCACCACCGCCCGCGCAAAAGAAAAAGGAAATCGCTCAAATCGGCACTCAATTAGCGCGTCGCTATTTATCTCTTTACGGCGCAGCGACTACTAAGGACATCTCTCACTTCTTCGGGTGCAAAGTGAGTGAAGCCAAACTATGGATTGCCGACCTGCATGCAAATGATGAACTCATCCATGTGCAATGCGGCGACCGCATAGGCTTGCTTGCCATGGCCAACGACGCCGACGAACTGCTAGGCAAACCACCTACCACGTTAACGAAGTGGCCGATTCGTTTATTACCCCTTTGGGATTCCATGATGATGGGTCACCACGACAAATCATGGATCGTTCCCAACGACACCGACCGCAAACGCATTTGGCGTTCCGGTGCCTATGTTGCCGCAACCGTCATCGATCGCGGTCGCGTCGTCGCTATTTGGACGCATAAAGTGAAGGGCAAAATGCTGGTAGTGGAAGTGGAACCACTTAGCCTTTGGAAAGCCTCCCGACACCTGGCTGGGGTAAAACGCGAACTAATCTCAATAGCAAAACATTTAAGCATAAAAGCCAAAGCCATAGCTCTAAAGCTCCAAAACTGAAGGTTCAAGACTTGTTCCACGCTTTTCAAAAGAATTTCGACTTTGCAAAAAACTATAATCAACTGCGCCTACACCCACGGGTTACTATTGAATTGCTGAAATGGCTCTACCTGTCCCGTACGCCCAGCTCAGCAAAATCCTGTCTTTTCCAAATCCATGGAACCCCGTTTCCCTGCAATCCGTGTTTCCCTAATCGCGCTCTCCTTTTTCGCCTGGGGAACTCTGACCGCACCCGCACATAGTGCTCAAGCCACTGGTTTTGGCGTCGATCACTGGATCGATGGCCCACGCCAAGACGTCGGCTTTGGGCAAGTGAGTGGAGTTGGCGACGTCAATAATGACGGCTATGACGAATTCATGATTGGCGCACCAAACGCTGCGCCCGGTGGCGTTCAGAATGCAGGATCCGTGTTCATTTATTCCGGATTTTCACGTCGAATCATTCACCAAATCGACGGCACCGAGGTAAACCAATTCCTCGGCAGTACCCTTTCCCGAGCGGGCGACGTCAACGCCGATGGCTTGGATGACATCGTAATTGGCTCACCGTACTCAACGGTTGGCGGCAAGGCCAATGCCGGAACCGCCACCATCTATTCGGGCTTGGATGGAAGCGTGCTATACCGTTTCAAAGGAAGCGCAATCAACGAGAATTTCGGTCGGTCGGTTTCCGAAGCTGGCGATATTAACGCCGACGGTTACGCCGATATCATCGTCGGTACTCTGACTCATAACGCGTACATTTATTCAGGCGCCACCGGCAACTTAATCTATAGCCCGACGCCGCCCTATGCATGGATTAATGCCCACACCGTTACCGGCGGTGGCGACCTCAACGGCGACGGTTTTGATGACTTCGCAATTTCTCATCCACTGCAAAGCGGAACCGGCGCACCTGATGGAATCGTTTTCGCCTACTCCGGCGCCGACGGCAGCTTGCTCTACGAGTTTGCCGCACCGGGACCGAACATCAATTTCGGCGGCGCCATTTGCTTCGCTGGAGATGTAAACGCCGACGGCAATGCTGACCTATTAGTCGCTGCACCTGGTGATCCAAACGTTTGGGGCGCAGGGTCCATACGGGTGTATTCCGGCCTCGATGGAAGCGTTCTTCACAACATTGACGGCACTCACGCCAACCAAGCCCTTGGCGATTCCATTAGCCGCGCTGGTGATTGGAACAAGGACGGCTATGACGATTTTTTGGTAGGTTCGGGAAGAATGTTGAGCAGCCTGAATGGCAAGGTTGAATTATTTTCCGGCGCCACTGGGTCCAAACTCTACATGCTTGAGCCCACCGACGATTACAACATCGGCAAGTCCATCTCTTACATCGGAGACATGAACGGCAACGGTCACCCTAATTGCATCGCTGGCGCACCAGGACGCAATGAGCGCCCATATTTCGGCTCTGCCGCCATCCTTGGATTAGGTCCAATCTTGACCCTGAGTTCAAATACCGTTTCCATCATTCTTGGAGGCACGATTGAAATGGAAATGGAGTTCCCACCTATGGCCAGTCGGATGAATTACAAAATTCTGCTTTCCGCTCACGGCACCGGTCCGACCAAGTATGGCGTCAGTATTCCACTCACATTCGACACCATGGCATTGAAAAGTGCCTACGGCATTTATCCGTTCCCGAACCACTCCAACATGCACGGAAAACTCAGCATTTCAGGGCAGGACATTTTGGCTAGCCGCGGTGGCACATCCAAATGGCCTAAAGCCGAAATTCACTTCCATCGCTCAACCTATGTTGTTGAACCTTTTCTAATCGCGCGGCCAGAACATTCCGACGTAAGACGCGTCGCTTAGATCGCAGTACCTCGACTGGCGATAAGCCAAGTTTTTCAGCGGCGGCGTGCACCCTCAACCCTTCCACCACTGCCGCATGAAAAGCGCGGTAAACGTCGGCGGGAATTTCTAAACGAATCTGGTCAAAGCACTGCTAATAGCCGGCCTATAGCGACCAACAAAATCATTCCAAACGGTTTGCCGCTCGGCGTCTTGCAGGCCTTCAAGCAATTCCGTTCTGTTGCTTAATCGGTATGGCTGCCACTCTTTAGATGAGCGGCTGTGGCACCTTATGGCAGCACCGAAATCTTCTGCACGCAACTAGCCCAGTGAATCCCCGCACCTTCGCTGCCACCATAGGCCAGAGCAGAAAACCAGATATCCGTTCCCACCAAATTGACCGCGGCATTTGCAGCCAACGTCAAAATTGTGGTTGCCATGCCGACGGCGTCGGTTGTGCCTTGAGAATTTGTGAACCATGCTGGCGGCGAGTAGTACATCAGCGTCGTGGCTGTGTCGTAAACCAACGGTACCGGGATTCCCGCTTGCAGCGTTACCGGGCTGGTGCCGGTTTGCGACGCCAGCAGAATGAAATTGGTATGGCTGCCAGGTAGATCGTGTTCGAAAGTAATCGTGACACCCGCGGCGGAGCTGAATTCATGTGCACTTGCACTCATCAGTGGATCAAAACCCAATGGTGTGATCATGCCGGCATCGATGTAATTGTTTACGCCGTCGAAGTGATTGGTTTCCTGCGCCCCAACCAGAATCTCCTTGCGGCCATCTCCGTTGATGTCGGCGGAACTCATCTGATAGCCAAACATCTCCGCTTGCGGATAGGAATGATAGGTGTACAACTCTACACCACTTTGACCGGAGTAAAGCTTGGCCATGCCGTGGTCGTAATAGGACCCAAGCGCATAGCTCGGCGCACCAGCTGCAAAGTCGACGTAGCCATCACCGTCAACATCGCCAACGCCGGAAACCGAAGCGCCCAACATTTCGCCGAGGTAACCGAGCCCAAAAAGGAAGTGTACCAAGGATCGATCAGCGCCAGAATGGGCACGCACGTTGCCGTCGGAAAAAGACCCGCCACTGTTTTTATCACCGACCAGAAAATCGTCAATGCCATCACCTGTCATGTCGCCAGTACGAGCATAGGCTTTGGAAACGTAAGGCGGCGTCCACAAAATGGAACCCGTTGCCGATGACATGAAGCGGTGGCGGTCACCCCAATGAATTACGATTTCATCTAGTCCGTCGCCGTCCACGTCGAAAACGGTATTCAGGTAAGTACCAATCGGCGACATCGGCTGCACAAAATACGGCGCCCAAGTAAAGCTGGACCAATCCGCTCCAGAATAAATAGAAACTTCAGTACTTGGCCCCACCTCACTCGTGTTTTCAGACATCACCACTAGGTCGGTAATGCCGTCACCATTCAAATCAGTTTCGCCAAAAGCATTGGCACCAAAAAAACCGCCGACGGAATCGCCACCGATCATGCGCATCAAAACACCGGTGGCGCCATCGTAAATCGTCAGCACGCCGACGTCGTCATCCACCACTTTGCTTAAAAAGCCATCCGTTCCGGGAGCAGAAATAAAGTATTCATTGATGCCATCGCCATTCCAATCGCCAAGCGGACCGTAGGCGCGCGCAAAGTCATTGCCCGCAGATAGGCCGACGTGTGAGCGCATCACCGTCATAGTTTGACCGCTGTAAATATCGACATGGCCATCCGGCAGCGATCGATTCGTACCCACCATGATGTCATCGCAACCGTCGCCATCAAGATCGCCGACGTTTTTAGACACCGTAATTTTCCAATCCGTCTCACCAAAAATTTTCGTGCCTAGAAAAGCCCGCCCACCGCGATCAGCAGGGTCGCCAAGTTGCGCACTAACGGAAGAAATGAAGCCGCTGCCAAAGATCGCCAGCATTACAGGTATTTTGATTTTCATGAAAATCGAACTATTTTGAGGAGAATGGAGAGGCTTCCATCCTAAGGAAACTCTGATTCCAATCTGAAAAATGAAAAACCCCACCGCGGCGAACCGAGATGGGGTCATTTCCAGAAAAGGCTTCGATTACTTGTCGAAATCGAATTTTTGGCCTTCCTTCATTTTGTTCTTCTCGATGTCCACCCACTGATGTTCGGGGCGGGCTTTGATTTCGGCGACCATCTTGCGGATGGCGTCGGCACCGGCTTTGTTGCCGTGGTGCTCGGCTTCATCCGCCATCTCCAACGAGATCGGAAGTAGCTCAAGGTAGAATCGCTCGGCGACTTCGTACATGCCATGCCAGTGTGCATAGTCTGGCGCCATCATCGATGCACCGTGCCTACCGCGACGACCTTCATGGTGCCAAAGATAGAACCAAACCCATTCAATTTCTTCATCGAACATCGGGCCGGTGCGCACCTTGTGCTCCTTCAACGCAGCCATCAACTTCAAACCAGGCGTAGCAAACTTCTGGTTGTAGTTGTCAATGTAATCGTCGTACTGAGAGTAGAAACCATCGACGTAGCTATTCGAGTGGCAGTTCAAGCAAGCGGTCTTCATGCGGTCGCGCTTGGCTTCCCATGAATCAAAATCGTCACCAGCAGCCTCAATGATCTCACGACGCTTGGCTGGGTTCGATTCTTTAATCGCCTTACCCTTAATGGTGTCCATGACCAACGAAACTGGAGGACGGTTATTCCAAGAAATGCGACGGCCTGGGTCGTGGGTAATCGTGCCATCGTTGTTCTTGTTGCCAGACATGTGACATGACGCGCAAGTTGGAGCGGCGTTGTAATCCACACCCAAAATCCAATCGATGGAATCAAGATTCAATTTATCCTTCATGTCACGGTAGGCAATACCGTGCTTGGACTCTTCGTAAATCTCTTTCTGCGGGTGGTCAGGACCGAGGTGACACTTGCCACAGTTTTCAGGTTGACGAGCACGCCGTGGCGAAAAATCGTGACGACTATGGCATGCGGTGCAGGCGCCATCGGTGCCGTCCATGTTCTTACGGCCGATGCCGGTATTCGGCCAAGTGCTATATACAAAAATTGGCTTGCCAGCAGCATCCTTCTTAATGTTGGCGACGGCTTCCAGGTTGGTCGGATGACCATTTTCATCTGGCTTCAAGCTATCGACGTTGACTTCGCTTCCGTCAATTCCGACAAACGAAACCTTTGAACCATGGCATTGCCAGCAACCACTTGCGGCAGAGGCCAAACCATTGACCATTCCAAATCCTTCGCGGCCTGGCGTGATGCCGTGCGGGTTAAAAGGAATGCGGTTGCCTTCGACGACCTCAGCGAGGCGGTTATCCAGCGAATGCAAAATGCGTGCGGCATCTGCATGGTGGCTATGCAGGAATTCGTCGGCTTCGTCTTCGTGGCACTCGGCGCAATCGCGCGGCGTCACGACGGTGGCAATCAAATTGCCTTCGTGCATCCAGCCATCGGCGTCCTTGGGACTTGCCGTGTGGCAATCAATACAGGTGATGTCCTGGGATGCGTGGGTAGAGCTTCGCCAATGGTCGACGATCCCCGGTGATTCGTCCTCATGGCACTCCACACAATCGGCGGCGCTTGCTTTTGGAGCAGTAATGACGGCTTCATTCTGCTGAGCAAAAGCTGTGGGCGCCAAGACGACCGCGCCAATAGTGGCGAGGATCAGGTGCTTGGTTTTGACACTCATTTTGGTGTAAGTCTGGCGTTTTTTGCGAGAGGAGTTCGGTCTCAAAAAACCGAGGGCAGCTCATGCATGGCCCTGCGCGGAGACTCTGACTCCTGCTTAGCAATCACTCGATAACCCCTAATTGAATACACGCAATGTGCATTCCCCGCTGGTCTTAAAAATTACTCGCCTTGAAACGTCGGACCAATAATCGCAATTCGCGAATAGCAAAACTGCCGCTTACCCCACTGACCAAAAGGAACGATGCCCAGATAAGCATTTCGCGCCAATTTTCCATTGCAAAGTTGCGGAACTCGCCCGGTCTCAAATCACTGTCAATGCCGAAAAAGCCGATTAGGGCCACGTATGCTATGACCAGCCAAACGTAAGTTGCAACTATCAGAAACCGTATTCTTTGTTTCGTTCCCGTTTCAATCTCGCTCGTCTTCAAACCGATTCCTCCAACAAAGCCTTACGAAAACTTTCAAGGGTAGGTTTAATCTCAAGCCACGCGACGGGACGTTGCAAGAGGCTAGAGAAAGCTGGCGGAATGGCCACGCTGTGTCCGAGCAAAGGCTCAACGATTTGCTCAAACTTCGCGGGGTGAGCGGTGGCCACCAAAATCCAATCACGGTCGGGTTGATCTTGGTCCATCCAGCGCCGCACCTGCCACGCGGTAGCGGTGTGCGGACATAGCTCCAGTTGCAGCCGCTGCCACGCGTCTGCAATGGAATCGCGTATTTGCGAATCCTTCACCCTACTTGCACTCAGACGAAAATCGCTGCGGTTGGCGGCCGGAAGCAGGTCGAACAAACGCTCTGCATTGCTCGGATTACCGACGTCCATCGCCGACGCCAAAGTGGCCGTGGTTTGGCCTGGCTGCCAAACCCCGGTTTGGAAATAGGTAGATAAAACCGGGTTGGCATTTGTGGCCAGCGCGATGTGCCCGATCGGCAAACCCATGTGGCGCGCCCAAATACATGCTAAAGAATTGCCTAAGTTGCCAGCGGGAATGATGTAGTTGGCCGTGCCACCTGTTTCGCGCCAATACTGCAAGCTACTAGCGGCGTAGTAAACCATCTGCGGCAGCAACCGTGCAATGCTGATGCTATTGGCCGACGTCAAGCGCAGTTTTTGGGTGATAGACGGGTCCGCAAAAGCTTCCTTAACCATGCGCTGGCAATCGTCGAAGTTGCCGCCGACTTTGAAGCTGCGGATATGCGGCGGCCAACAACAAAGCTGATGCTCTTGGCGCGCGCTGACCATGCCGGCCGGATAAAGAATGGCAACTTGGGTGGATGGATAGTCTACAAAAGCACCCGCAACTGCCCCACCGGTATCGCCGGAAGTGGCAACCAAAACGGTTAATGGCGTGTCGCCAGGTTGTTTTGCGTATTCCAAACAACTCGCCAAAAAACGCGCGCCGACGTCTTTGAAAGCCGCGGTGGGTCCGTGAAAAAGCTCGAGGATCTTAACCTGCGGATCCGGACACGCACGCAGCGGAATCGGGAAAGCAAAAGCGTGATTGCAGATTTTCGGCAGCGCCGACTCCAGCTCGCTGCCCTCAAAAAACGGCGTCAGTAAATGCACACCGATGTCGGCCATGGATTCGTGACGATCAAAACAAGCTGGCGTGAATCTTGGGAAGCTTTCCGGAATATAAAGCCCACCGTCAGGTGCCAAGCCGTCATGAATGGCCCTGACAAGGCCAACGGCCTGTGTTTTACGGCGTGTGCTGAGGAATCGCATAGCGGTCATGCTGGCAGAACTTGCACTCCTGGGCAGTCTACCGGGCTAATGAGGGCGGTGGCGGTTACTTGATGGCGCCCGAAAGCGGCAACCATGGCGTCGGCCGCCCGCTCCGGAATTGGGGCCTGGCCCGGGAGCGTGCCTTGCTCCGGGATTGTGGCTTGCTCCGGGATCGTGGCAAGCGGCTGCGAGTCGGCAGCAAACCAGGCGAAAACCGACGGACCTGCGCCCGAAATCGAACAGCCCAAAGCACCGTGATCCAACGCGGCCTGTTTGACGTCTTCGAATCCGGGAATCAAAGCCCGACGATGCGGTTCGATCATCAAATCCACCAACGCGCCGCGGATCCAATCCAGGCGTCCACTTTGGCAGCCGGCTAGCAGCCAGGCCAAATTGGCGTTTTGACCGACGGCTGTGCTCAGCGGGACTTCGCGCGGCAAAATCGCGCGGGCCTCGGCGGTGCGGATTTGAATATCGGGATGGATAAGCACACAACGCAGTTGCCCGGGCACTGCCAAGCGCAACGGTAACTTCTTCGGGTTCTGGTGGCACAGGGTCAGCCCACCCAACAGCGAAGCGGCGACGTTATCCCCATGCCATCCCCCACTGGCTACCACTTCTCCAGCTAAAGCGTAAGGATAGAGCTTTAATATCGGCAAAGGTTCCGCCAGCAAAGCGTTCAATGCCACCACCGCAGCAACCGCCGACGCCGCCGATCCACCCATACCTGAGGACATCGGAATACCTTTGTGGATGCTTAACTCAACCCCGACCTCTGTCTTGCAGCCAACCCCACTTGAGTCCGATGCAGGTCCGTCTAACAACCCCGCGAGCATTGCGATTACCGCCGCACCTGCAGTGTTTTTGGCAACGTCATTGGGTAGCTCAGTCACGCAACCAGTGACTTCCAAAATGCGAACTCCTGGCTGCTCGCTCAGCCGCGCCGTCACCCAATCGCCAGCACCTCGCAGCGCGTGCCCGAGCAAATCGAAGCCAACCGCGACATTGCCCACACTAGCCGGAGCCAGCGCAGTTGCAAATTTTCGGTCGGATCTAAACATGGGCTCCCAAATCTCCGCACAAGCGCAGCAAGTCAGCAAACACCCCGGCCGCCGTCACCGCCGAACCCGCTCCCGGTCCCCGCACCACTAGCGGGTTATCGCAATAACGATCGGTAGTGAACTGAATCACGTTGTCGGTCAGATTCGTATGCGCAAACGAGTGGTCGTCGGGTAATTCACTAAGGCCGACGGTCGCCGTTCCATCCTTGTGCAACCGCCCGGTGAAACGCAGTACCATGCCGCGCTCACGGGCCGATTGAAATTTTTGCTGCATGGTTACATCGTGCTTGGCCAAACCGACAAAAAATTCGCCGATAGAATCCACCGGGTTTTGGAGTACCGATGCCGAGCCATTCTCCAACTCAGTTGGCACCAAACTATCAAGCTGCATGTCCTCCAAGTTCAGCTCCATGCCCATCTCGCGCGCCAAAATCACCAACTTGCGTGCGACGTCAGTACCGGACAAATCCTCGCGCGGATCGGGTTCGGTATAGCCCAATTTCCAAGCCCGCCGCACCAATTCGGAAAACGCAATTTCGCCGTCGTAACTGTTGAACAAATATGCCAGGGTGCCGGAAAAAACACCTTCGATGGAATGCACGCGATCGCCGGTTTCCTGCAGGTCCTCCAGCACCTTAATTACCGGCAAGCCCGCGCCCACAGTGGCTTCATAAAAGTAGCGCGCGTTGCCGGCAGTTGCGCCACGGCGTATCTGGCGCCAACTCTCCATGCTGGCGGCATTGGCTTTTTTGTTGGCCGTCATCACATGAATGCCGGCGCGCAACCACTGTTGGTGCAAATCGGCAACCATTTCACTGGCGGTGCAATCCACCAGCACTGCGTGCGGAATATGATCGGCCTTGATGTGCATTTGCAAAGCGCTCAAATCGGTCGCCACGCCGACGTCGTCCAACTGCTCGCGCCAGGTTTTCAAGTCGATGTTTTTTTCGCTAAGCAGCATGCGCCTTGAGGTGGCAATGGCCCGAATTCGCAGATCAATATTCGAATCAGCCTTCAGGCGCTCTTGCTCTTGATGGAGCTGCAGCAAAAATTCCGCGCCGACCTTGCCAGCACCGACTAGTCCTATGGATAGTGTTTGCGGCGAAAGATAAAAAGCCGCATGCACGGTCCGCACGGCACGCTGCACCTCGCTGGAATCAATGACGGTCGAAATGTTGCGTTCGGACGAACCCTGCGCAATCGCGCGTATGCTGATCCCCGCTCCCGCCAGCGCGGTGAAAAATTGCGCGGCCACGCCAACTTGACCGACCATGGCATCGCCGACTACTGCCAAAATGCTGCAATTGGCATTAACTGAAATGGCTTGCACCATGCCGTCTTGCAGCTCGCGCGCAAATTCTTCTCTGAGGGCGAGCTCGGTGAGGTCGGCGTCGGTTTGGCGCACCACGAAGCAGATCGAATGCTCCGAATTAGCCTGCGAAATCATCACCACGGAAATCCTGCGCCGTTTGATTGCGCCAAAAACACGTCGTGCGGTGCCGGGCACACCAATCATGCCAGTACCTTCCAAGTTGATCAGCGCCAAACCCGACGTCGCGCTGATGCCTTTGATGCGGAAGCCATCGCTGGAGTGCTGGCCGATGCGGGTGGCGCAGCCGTCGGGGTTGAATGTATTGCGAATGTATACCGGAATCTGCGCTTGGATCGCCGGCATCATGGCTTGTGGGTGCAGTACGCTGGCGCCGAAATAAGCCAGTTCCAATGCTTCGTCAAACGACAGCGATTCCAACACCTGCGCGTTCGGCACCAAGCGCGGATCGGCGCTCATTACGCCATCGACGTCGGTCCAAATGTTGATCGCGCTGGCCTGTAGCAGCTTGCCGACGATGGACGCCGAATAATCACTGCCGTTGCGGCCGAGGGTAGTGGTGTGGCCTTTGGGATCGGCGGCGATAAAGCCGGTCATCACCAAGGTGGTGGGATTTGCCACCTCGGCGGACGCTGCGCCGGGCAGGGAATTTGCCCCGTCGTAGACCCCTTCCTCAGCCAAAACCTGCTGCAAGCGCAACGCCGAGGTCTGCCAATGCACACTCGGTCCCATTTCGCCGTTTTCAGTGGTCAAAAACCGCCGAGTATCCACAAAATGGACGTTGCCGCCCTGCTTTTGCAAAAACGCAGCCAGCTGCCGAGCCGACCACAGCTCTCCATAACCGGCGATGCGGTCGTGCACCAACTCGCCGGCGTGGCCGATCAAACTGGTGGAATGGAGGATGTCGCCGATGTCGGAAATGTCGGTCTGCAGCTCGACTAGCAATTGCTCGTTTCCCAACTCGCGGGTGGCGGCGTGCTGAATCTGATGCAGCTGGTTCAACTCCGCCTCGAACGACTGCTTTGTACTGGCCAAATCCACCAAACCCAGCAGGCGATCGGTAATCCCAGCCATCGCCGAAACCACCACTGCTTGCAAACGGTCCCCGCGCGCCGCCAAAATTGAGGTGACTCTTAGATAGTGCTCGGCGTCGGCCAGACTGGTGCCGCCGAACTTGTGCACGACCCATGCCGGGGTTTGCTGGTCGCTGGCCATGGCTGAATTGTAGGGGCGGGATTCCGCGCGGAGTGTGGTAGATTCCGCCAACCCAGAGAGCCTGAATCATGTCCCCTCGTATAGCTGTGGTTGGCGCGACCGGCGTCGTCGGCGAAACTTTGCTGCGACTGCTGGAGCAGCGCAAATTCCCGTGTTCGGAACTGCTAGCGCTGGCCAGTGCGCGCTCGGCTGGCAGTAAGGTACGATTCCGCGGGGAGGATGTAGTGGTAGCCGAAGCCACGCCTGAGGCCTTCGAAAGTGTCGACCTAGTATTTTTCGCAGCCACAGGCGCACTCTCCAAAACTCTGGCCCCCGAAGCGGTAAAACGCGGCGCGACCGTGATCGATAAATCGTCGACTTGGCGCATGGATCCAGCGGTGCCCTTAATCGTGCCCGAAATCAACGCCGACGCCATCCCGGACCTGCCGGCGATTCTTGCCTGTCCGAACTGCTCAAC
Source organism: Planctomycetota bacterium (assembly GCA_014382805.1). GTDB lineage: Bacteria > Planctomycetota > UBA1135 > UBA1135 > UBA1135 > JACNIZ01. The sequence continues at coordinate 4,057 of JACNIZ010000166.1, read as the reverse complement.
GATTGGAGTCGTGCAAGCGTTATGGCCGGTGCATCAATTGGCCGGATTGAAGTCGATGGTCGTTACCACCATGCAGGCCGCGAGCGGTTCCGGCGCGCCCGGTTTGGCTGAGTTGCGTGCGCAGGTGATTGCCGACGCTGAAGCGCTTTCTTTCGCCGGCGGTCACCCGACCACCGCCAACGCAACGCATGTTTTCCCGCGGAAATTGCACAACAATGTGATTCCGCAATGTGGAGTTTTTGTCGGCGGTGGATCCACCGACGAAGAATTAAAACTGGTAAACGAAACCCAAAAAATCATGTCGCTGCCCGACCTAAAAGTAGCAGCAACATGCGTGCGCGTACCCGTCGAGGTCGGTCACTCTGCCTCGCTCTATCTGCAAACTGAACGCCCCGTAAGCGTGGCACAAATTCACGCTGCCATCGACGCCCACCCAGGAACCGTGGTCATGGACGATCCTTCCACCGACCTCTATCCCATCTCCGACGACGCCGCCGACAACGACAATATTTTCGTCGGCCGCGTGCGAATTGACGTCAACGATCCGCACCAAATCTGGTTATGGCAAGTAGGTGACAACCTACGCAAAGGCGCCGCAACCAACGCCATTCAAATTGCAGAGGCGTGGCTGCAGCACCGGGCTTAGCCAAGGCGAGCTTTCGCCACCGGAAATCCGCTAGTTCCAATTCCCTGACAGGACAAACGGTCCCCATGTGGACGGCTGGGCGTCGCCTTTGAAATCGGCGCGATTTTGATTGAGCATGCGCAGTTTTGCCTGATGCAGGGCGTCGCTTTTGCTCATACCTTTTTGCAGCATGTTTTCGTAAAAATGACGCATAAGGACAGCGGTTGAATCATCAAAGACTGACCATAGTGAACTAATCACCGTATCAGCGCCAGCGACCTCAAAGCTGCGACGCACACTCATCAAGCCTTCGCCAGCGCGCTCGCTCCCCAACGAGGTTTGGCAAGCAGAAAGCACTGCCAACTCGCAGGCAGACAAATCCAAATAGCCGATATCTTCGGCGGTCAAATAGCCATCGTCTCGACCCGAGGTGGGGGCAACATTGGCACCTGCGAAGACTAAGCCAGAAAGCAAGCCTGGCAACAAACCTGCGGCCTTAACTTGTTCCCCAAATTCATCTGACGCCTCTTCCGCGCTCGCCATCAAGGACGGAAGATGATCTGGTTCAAAATATCCATGCGTTGCAAAGTGCAAATATTTTTTCCCGACCACTTCGGATCGAACTTGTTCCTCTGTTGCATTCTCCTTAGACAACAAAGTCAATTCACTGTCCCACTCCAAAACAAATTTATGCAAATCACGAATGGCTTGTAATTCATTGCCAGTATGGGGAAGCTGACTCCAAGTATCGCCTAAACGCCCGCGCAGATCCTCCAGCTTGTTATTGCCAAGTTCGGCGGTTGCACCTTTGGCAACAGCGCTGCCCCGTTTGAAAAAATTGATATCACCCACAGCCAAAATTTCTCCCTCACCACCTTGCCCTCCATTTTTGAATTTGATCAAGCTGGATGAATCCGACAAATAGCTAAACTTAAGTCCTTCCAATAAGTATTCCCCATCGCTTTTTTGCAGGATACCGAATGGCAGTTCACATAGAGTTCCGTCTGGACTAATCAAAATGTGGTCAGCATCGCCTAGAGCTTGACAAAGTGGCTCCCATACAAACTCGAGCAGCTGGGCGTTCGCAGAGGATGCACTGGAATCAAAGGCGCGGCCTCCTTCTCGCAGCGCCACCGGCTCTAAAAATCCCTTCACTAAATCACGCAATTCGGCTTGAGTGCCAAGGTGATAAAAGGTAAGTTCCGAGTCTTTTCGCAATACCCACGCAAAAACGTTGCGGCCAACAAAAAAGTCGACCAACGCCGCTCTATCTGGGATACAACTTTGAATTTCCTTCAACCCAGGAAACGCAAAAATTTCCGCCACGCCCAAAGCCCGATTCAATTCAGTTTCCATCACCAGCCGCCGTTTCCGCAACTCTCGCATCTGCTCAAAATGATTTGCGAGCTGACGGGAAGTTGGAACCAGTATCCGCGACGACAGCTGGCGGTCCAATTCCTGAATTTCCTTCTTTCGCGCCAGCGCATCCCCACTGATTTCTTGATTGAGCACATGTAAAGTAGCTGCTTGCATGCGCGTGGCTTTTCCCTTCCAACTTTGATAAGCCTGAAATACCGGCGCTAAGTTGGGTTCAGCAGTTCTTGCAAGGGATTCAAATAGATAGGTCGGGCTTGCAATTCGCGCCAGAAGTTGGAAACGCTCGGCATTATTCAGGGTGGGGAACTGACCATCTAAATAAGCCGATCCAATTTCAAGCGCCTCAGTATAAAGTGGCGTCGACAATTCGTATTTCCCTTGTCGCTGATATAGATTCGCCAAATTATTACAGGCTTGTGCCACCTCAATGTGGCGCTGGCCATGCACCTTTTTATGAATTTCAAGCGACAGAATGAATGACTTTTCCGCCTCCTCAAATTGACCCAATTTTTCCAAAGCATTGGCAATATTGTGCAAGCAGTTGACAGTATTGGGATGTTCCAAACCAAACATCTTTTGGCGCATGGAATAAGCAAGTTGAAATTGCTCCAGCCCCTCGCTCGGCTTTTCGGCAGCCATCAGCATGATTCCATAGTTGTTCAAACTCAGCGCAATGCGCGGATGGATATCGCCAAAAGCATTTCGACGTATTGCTAGCGCTTGCTTGGTCAAAAGCATGGCTTCGTCAAGTTTGCCCAAACGGTGTAGCAACTGAGCATGATTATCCATCGCCGTAGCCAAACCCGGATCCTCTGGATCTAAAACCGCAGTTCGAATTTCAAGCGATTCCTTTGATAATTCCATGGCATCGGCAAGACGTCCCTGGGCGCTATGCACAATCGACAAGTTATTCAATGCAATCGCGACGTTCATATGGACTGGTCCAAGAACTGCTCGAAATACCTTAATCGCTCGCTCAAAATAAATTCTGGCCTCATCAAAAGCACCAAGGCTGCGATGGACTGAACCAAGATTCACTAAGGTCAGTCCAGTTAACACGGCGTCTGCGCCCAAAGTCTGTTGCCGAACTTTTAATACTTTTTCATGGATGGCAAGGGCCTGTTCAAATTCACCGATTTGCTCCAGTAGGTAGGCGAGATTGCTCAAACTTCGAACCGTCTGGGCATGCTCGGGGCCTATGGTCCTTTCAGCCGCAGCAATTACAATTTCGTATTGTTCGCGCGCCTCTTCGTACCTTCCCAGTGATTCCAAAATAGTGGCAACGTTGCCCGCCGCCTGTAAAGTCACTTGATGCTCCTCACCCAGTAATTTTTCGGAAATAGAATGCGCTCTTTTGATTAACGACAGCGCTTCGTTGTAGCGCCGTTGGTTGTAAAATCCAATGCCACGAGTATTCAAAGCGTCGAAAACTTCCTGGGAAACTTCTCCGTTTGCTTCTGACAGGACTTCTAGCACTCGTTCAAAATCTCCGGCTTCCGCAGCAAGCTTCGATTGAGTCGTCCAAGGATCCGGCTTTCCGCGATGAACTTGGATAGAGAACTCTCCTACTTTCCCATGTAGTGCGCACGCAAGAATTTGATATTCACGCCCATCCTGCAATTCGACTTCTAGTCGCGAATGGGCATTCATTAGTCCGTCGTCATCTTCGCCGACGAGGCCATCAGAATCCTGGATTACCAAATAAGCATCAAAATAGTAAGAGCGTAGCTCTATGTAATATGGTCCAGAGTCAGAAACTAGAAATGAAAAGGCTTGAGCTTTGGTTGGATGATCGGTGTACGATTTATCCAAAATATCTGTATGCACGACCAGTGATTCGCTGGAAACAGCACCGACTATTGGCACCCCCACCTCAATCTGGCGCAAATGTGAGTTCTCTTGTTGTGCAATAAGCAAGGCGACGGACAAAAGCAGCATGCCTCGAAGGTATCACACTATGAATCAATTGGGCGATTACCTTTTTAAGGAAGCTCTGATTAATTCGGGCGAGTGAGACTGCGAGTGGAAATCGTCAGATTCAAGGCGCGAATCGTG
>JACNIZ010000376.1 GCA_014382805.1 Planctomycetota bacterium | reverse complement strand
ACTGCCAAAAAAGGCGCAAAGAAGGCAGCTAAGAAGCCAGCCAAAAAAGGTGCCAAGAAAGGCGCTAAGAAGGCCGCTGTCGACCTGATCATCTCGAAGAGCCGCACCAAGGCAGCCGTAACTAGCTGCAACGTGTCCGGCGACTTCTACTCCGCATTGGATAGCTACGTCCGTGAAGCCATCACCGCTGCCGAAGAGCGGGCTGGTCTCAACGGCCGCAAGACCCTGCGTCCGCAGGACCTGTAAATAAAAAATAAGCGTCGAACTTGCTAAGTTCGGCCATCAATCGGCGTCCCTTTTCGGAGGGATGCCGGTTTTTATTTGCCCGGTCGGAAGGCGGCTGCGCGTAAATACATCGGTTCTGCGTTCGCCAGAGCTTCGAAGCCTGCGCCGGTTACGGTTGCTCCGCGGCCGAACGCAATTTTCAAAAGACCGCTGGCGGTAGGGGCTAACAAGGCATTTTCTGGGCGAGCCAATTTGCCACTTAAACGCTCATCGCAAATCAAATAGCTGTTCGGATGAGTCGCCTGCTCCGGAATACTCTGCATAGCGACGACTTCAGGCTCGCGTTCAATGATCACATCATGGCCATGAACGCGTGCGACCGCGTAATAGGCTTCTTTGCGGTAGGCATCTTGCAAAATATGCACACTTTTCCCATTTGCGTCTGCAAGCAGTGCAGCGGCCTCGAAGCTGCAAATCCCAGCAAAGGGCACGTTCAACGCAAAGCCCAGCGTATGGGCAGCGGAGCAGGCTATGCGCAGTCCTGTGTATGAGCCCGGGCCGATGCCAGCAATAATGCCGCCGATGGCAAGCCGAGGAAGTTGGGCGTCGGTAAGTAGTTGATCAACCTCTTGCAACAGATAACGCGCGCGTTGACCAGCGGTACTGCGCTGGTGAAAGCGGTAGTGATGGCCGGCGATAACCTCACTTTCGTCTTCGTTGGCCGCGGTTTGTCGGGCCACGGCCACCGAAGAATGATGGCTAGAAAGCTCAAAAGCCAAAAGTGCGGTATGGCTCATGGGTTTGTCATGCCGCTTGTCATACCCTTGGATCAAGCTAAAACGCCGTCAGCTTCCGCGGCAGCACGCAGGCGTTCCAACGAGGAATCAACCAAATCCTGAGTTTTTGCCTCGACCATAAGGCGTAATTTTAATTCAGTTCCGGAAAAACGCACGACGGTGCGGCCACGGCCGGCCAAATCTAGGTCCACTTGCCTGCACGCTTCGGACAGCAAAGGCAGCTCTTCCATTGGCACACGTCGGGTGGCGTCTAGGTTGAGCAGAGTTTGCGGCATGTCGGCATAACCAGCGGCAAAATCCTCGATCTTTTGCCCGGCCTGGGAGAGCGTATTGAGAATTTTGAGTAGCGTGTAGAGGCCATCGCCGCGGTAGCCGTGTTCGTCGCCAAACAAAATGTGGCCAGATTTTTCACCACCTAGTAGGTAGCCACCTTTTTTCATTTCAGCAGCGACGTAGCGGTCTCCTACCTGGGTGCGATCCAGACGCAAACCACGTTCGCCGAGGTAGTTTTCTAACGCTAGGTTGCTCATGACGGTTGCAACCACGGTTTTTCCTGGCAGGGCATCGATTTCACCAAGGCTTGCTCCCAATCCGGCCAAAATGTAGTCGCCATCTAAGACCCGATTGCCACGCGCGACCAACATACCGCGGTCGCCGTCGCCGTCTAGGCTGATGCCAATGTTGCACGATGTATTTGCAAGAGCTTCGGCAGCCACTTCTGGGTGCAGAGCGCCGCATCCTTCATTAATGTTGCGGCCATCCGGTTTGTCATGAATGCAAACGGCTTCACCGCCGAAGGCATGCAAAACGCGCGTTGCCAACTGCGAGGCGCCCCCGTTGGCGCAATCCACCAAAATGTGATTGCCGTGCAAATCCAAGTCAGGAAAGGCCTCGGTACGCAACCAGCCGACGTAATCGCCAAGTAAATTGTTCGCCCGTCGCACTTCGCCACGGTTTTCTACCGAACTGATGTCCTCTAGCTCGAAGAAAACCTTTTCGACTGCAATTTCACGTTCATCGCAGAGCTTGCCACCGTCTGCATCAAGCAGTTTGATGCCGTTGTCCGGGGCTGGGTTGTGCGAAGCAGAAACCATGATCCCCGCTAAGTAATCGCCGGCGGCAGTCAGGTAGGCAACGCATGGAGTCGTTGTCAAGCCAACCACGTCGACGTTAACGCCGCCATGTGACAAGCCCATCGCCAATGCAGCGACTAGGGTTTCTCCGCTTTCGCGGCCATCGTGCCCAATGACCAAAGCGCCGCTGCCTAATTGCTGAGCCAGCGCAAAACCAAAACGTTCAAGCGTGGTTGGCGTCAGAGGCTCTTGCCCTGCCTTGCCGCGGATACCGTCGGTGCCAAAAAGTTTGCGAGTCATGTTACTCCTGCTTTGTCATTTCCACGGTGCGGGCGTCGCGCTCGTCGATCCCACGGGCGGGATAAATTCGGATGGCCTGCTTGAGTTTGGTGAGGTCTCCAATATTTTCAATGATTGTCGGGTCGGTAATAATCCAATCCACCAGCAAATTCCAAACGGTGACGCCGCCAGCGCGGATTTGATCCAGGTGGACCACCAGCTTGACGTTGTCCTCCAGCCATAGCGGGGTTAGCACAAAATCCTCTAAGCCTTCCGTTGGCGTATAAGTCGCCATCCATTGCCCTCGGTCCCATTGAGTAATCGTCCAGGTCTCCTCATTGGGGGCGGTGCCAATCGCTTCCGGTTTTTGGGGTCGCCATTCGACGGGCTCCGATGCAGCCGCGGTAATGGGGAGCTCAATGGTTACCGTGGCGGGCTCCATCCACATACCACTGTTTTTCGCATAATCGCTTAGCTCAAGCACGCGAATTAGATTTTGACTGGTGCCGGTAGGGATGGCGATGGGCTTGAATAATTCAACTGTGGCCTCTAGTTTCGCAACGCTATCGTTGACCCCGTTTTCCCCGAATGGACCGTGAATTTCAACGGCGTTAGGGGAGAAAGTCATCTCTTCGTTCTTCACCCGGTAGCCTTCAACAGGATCGCCTTCAATCTGCACATTTTCGTGCTTGAGGATGTAGTCGGTGTATTCGTGTTTTGCGAACTTAAAGGTAATGACCTTGTTGTCCTTGGCCTTGCTCAATAGCGCCTGCGCTTGTGGGGCTCGCAGCCATTGCAATTCAGTTACCTTGCGATCAAAGGAGGTGCTGGCGTTTCCCGATTCGTTAATGCCTGCTTCGACGGTGGCAGCACACTGCGCCGAGCTGCTCTCTTTTCCATCACTCTCCTTGCCAAAACCACTCAGGTGAAGGAAATCATTTGCTTTTGGGTCCTCCACCAGCCAGCCTTCTCGTCCCCG
>JACNIZ010000352.1 GCA_014382805.1 Planctomycetota bacterium | reverse complement strand
GGCGGTGATTTTCCCTTTGCCCTGTTGGGGCACCCGACGGAAGGTCGAAACTTCGTAAATTTCGCGGCCGGCATAAACGTGCACGATTTTGAAGCGCCGGCCAATGATGCGCGAACGTCGGAATAGGCGACGAACTTGGCCAGGCCGGGCAGAGGTCGCGATGTCGTAATCCTTGGGAGTCATTCCCAGCAAATGATCGCGCACGCATCCGCCAACCAAATAGGCCTCAAATCCGTCTTCATTTAAGCGCCGCACAATGTCGACCGCGCGTCGATCTAAGCGGCGCAGTGGGAAAGGGACTTCGTGACGTCGAGCTGGGCTCATGCAGGCTTCAGCGCTACAAGATAACGCTTGCCGCGGTCGCCGGGCAGGGTGTACGCATGTTGCGCGGTCAAAGCCCAAGATTTGCGCACGTTATCCGGCAACTCATCCCAATCTTGCTGCCAACGCGGGCCGGCCATCAACAATAATGCGCCAAACTTCACCTTATTGCGACGCAATCTCTTGAACAGCTTTTCCGGCGCTTCTACGGCGCGGGCAACGATCACGTCAACCAAACCCTCTTCGCGTAGGCCTTCTTCGCGCAGACACTCTTCGGCCTGACCGGAGAGAACTTCGACGTTGAAAAGTTCCAATCGGAATGCGGCGTCTTCGAGAAATTCAGCCCGTTTGCCGCGACGTTCGCACAGCAACATACGTTTTTCCGGGAACAAACACGCCCAAACCAGGCCCGGCAAACCGCCACCCGAACCCCAGTCGGCGATAGTGCGGGCATCTTGCGGCACGTATTGAGCCGCGATCACGCAATCCATCAGATGGGCTTCGATCAGGGTGGTCCAATCACGGGCACCGGTAAGGTTTGTAACGGTATTGGCGGCCAGCAGCAGCTTGCCATAATCCAGTACAGCGCCTAGCGGGCCGTCGGGCGGGTCGGCCAGCGGCTTTAGGGCAGTGCGCAGCACACCGACATCGATGGGGTTGGGCGGTTCTAGCGCGGCCAACGCTTCGTCGGGTATTCCTGGATACGCCATTCCGTTTCCGAGGGTCGTGCCTCGTTGCTTCCTTCAGGGGTCAGTGGCAGGGCAGGGAGGACTCGAACCCCCAACATGCTGATTTGGAATCAGCCGCTCTACCAATTGGAGCTACTGCCCTAAACCGATCTGATTTTGAGTGGTGCCGAGAGGGGGATTCGAACCCCCACGTCCTATTCGGACACAGGCACCTGAAGCCTGCGCGTCTGCCAATTCCGCCACCTCGGCTATTTTGGCCCACCCGGGTCGAATAAGATACCGTCCCCGGCGCGGGAAGCAAGCCCAAACATGTCCGAAACCGAACGACCCATCCGTGAAATTGCGTTTAATCGCAAGGCTAAGCGGGATTACGAGATCCTCGATACGCTCGAGGTCGGCATTGTGCTTGTTGGCACCGAGGTCAAGACCTTGCGCAACGGCCACGTCAGCCTGGCTGAGTCTTTCGTCAAAATTCGCGATGGCCAGATGTGGCTGGAAAAATGCCATATTGATGAGTACGTCGAAGGCAATGTATACAACCATGATCCGGTGCGGTCGCGGCGTTTGCTGGCGCACAAGCGTGAGACGGTGAAGTGGTTTCAGAAAATGAAAGAGAAGGGTCTGACGGTAGTGCCGCTGCGGTTGTTCTTTAAGGGTCGCCACGCCAAGTTGGAGATCGCGATGGCGCGCGGTCGTAAGCAGCATGACAAGCGTCAAGCACTGAAGGATCGAGATTCACGCAAGGAGTTGCGTGGGTTGCGGCGTCGGTAATGATGGTGGTTCACTTTTATTAAGTTAGGGAAACTCGAATTCGTTCGGATCATTGGGTCTGTTACCCACCGGAGTCATCCATTTGAGATACAAGGCCGCTGAAATTCCTGCGGCGGCGTAGATCATGCACATCACCATGATTTGGTAGCGGGCGGCAATCATTGGCGAAACGCCGGAAAGGATTTGCCCGGTCATCATGCCCGGCAGCGAAACCAAACCCACTGCAAATAGTGAATTGGTAATCGGGATCAACGCTGCTCTAAAAGCAGTGGAACGTGCGACCTCATAGCTTTCGCCACGGCTTAGTTCAGCGCCTAATCGTTCGCCCGCCAAACTGACGCTGTTCATGGCATTCGCGAAGATCATGCCGGCGAGCGGAATCATGTATCGCGGTTCAAACCAGGGTTCCAATTCCAGCACGCCGAAGACCACGGTCACCAATACGATGCCACCGCCACCGCCTATGGCCAACATCGCCTTTGGTAGGAGTTGGGGAACGGGTAACTGCTGACTACGCAAGGCAATCCAACTCGATGCTGTCACCATGAGCAGTAAAACCGCAAGCACTGGCCACGGCGATTGCCCTTCAAATAGGTAAACCAAAACGTAGCCGATCAGCAACAGCTGCACCAGCATGCGGAATAAACCGTAAACAGCGTTTCCTGGCTGCAATCGCCAGCGCTGGAGAATGAATAGGACTACCAGCACCGGCGCTAATGCCAGAGCCAGACGCGCGAGAGGAATGGTTTGCATGAAGTCGGCAGAGGAGAAAAAACTCCTGCTGCCGACTAGCCTAGCGTGGCAAAATTTCTTCGCTTTGATTGCGAGTCAATTCACCGTACATTTCGCTTAAACGAGCGGTCAATGGTCCCATTTCACCGTTGCCGATGGTGCGGCCATCAATCTCACCGATGAACGCTAGTTCACCCATTGTGCCACTGCAGAACACTTCGTCGGCGCGGTAGAACTCGGCTTGGGAAAGGTTGATGATTTGGTGGGGGAGCTGATGCTCTTTGCACAAAGCCAAAACCGTTGACCGGGTCACCCCTTCTGGGCAAGCATGGGTGTGAGGTGTTTTGATCACACCGTCTTCGACCATGAACAAATGAGTGGCGTTGGTCTCGGCTACAAAACCACGCGTATCCAACATCATCGCATCATCGGCCCCGGCCGCGTTCGCTTCGATTTTCGCCATGATCGACTGAATCAAATTGTTGTGATGGATTTTTGGATCCATGCAATCCGGTGGAAAACGTCGCACCGAACTAGTAATTAATTTCAAACCAGTTTTTTCATAAACCGGCGCTTTGTGCTCAGCCAATACTATTAACGTCGGGCCCTTTTGATTCAAGCGCGGGTCCATGCCTGAGGTAATCTTTTCACCACGCGATAAGGTCAGCCGAATATGCGCGTTATCGTGCATTTCATTGGTTTCCAAGGTCCGTTGAATTTGCCGACGAATCTCCATTGCATCCGGCATGCCTTCAATATTCAACGCCAATGCGGAATGGCGAAGGCGATTCAAATGTTGCTCCAATCTAAAGATGCGGCCTTGATATACGCGCAGGCCTTCCCAGCAGCCATCGCCGCCTTGCACTAAAGAATCAAAAACGCTGACCTTGGCTTCGTTGCGGTGAACTAATTCACCGTTGATGTTGACGATCAAATCGGCGTTTTTTGGGTTGAAGGATTGTTTCATGATGGCTGGAGGCTTTGGGGTAGGTTGACGATTTAAGCTTGCGGATGCGAAATACTTTCCACCACGGTTCCGTCGGCATTGGCCAACAAACGGAACGCGGCTAATTCTTGATAAAGCGTTTCACACTGCTGGGCCAGACTTTCATAATCGGCCGGTACCTCGACTTCCTTCGGCTGGTAAGGAGTGAAGCCGGTCGAGTTATGCGTATCCCCATACCAATACGGCGCCCAGCAGCCGTCGGTGGGGCGCACGCCCGCTTCCCAACTCAGCATTTCATCCCCATAAGTAATTCCGACGCGCTCGCAAAGCTGCTTCAATACCCCGCCAGGATTCAGCAATAATTCGCGCGAATCCACTACCACCGGAACCCTGCCGGTGCGCTCCATTTCCCAGCGGAACAATTCCACCTGTTGAGGCAGGCCGGTGTCGGCAATATCGACCTCCGGCAGCACCTGTAATAACGACGCCAACATGGCGCGCGGTTCCCGCACCAGGAAGACGTTTGTCAGCTGGCATAGCCAATCGCGGGGGATCTCATCTAGCAAATGATGAGACATGTGCTTTTGGTACCAAAGTTGTCGGCCGTGCGGGATGGGACCGGTCAAGTGGTGGGTGATGGATTGCCAATCGGTGGCCATGGAAGCCATGATTTGTTCGGCAATAGGATGCGGCAGGCCATGTTTGGATAGGTAGTACCCATAAAGTGGTTCATCACTGACAAAACAGTCCGAACGAGAATCAAAGGCGCGCATCAGTGCAGTGGACACATTTCGCGGGCCTGACCACATGGCGAGGCGGAGGGGCATGAATTCACTATAGCGAATATTTGCCTATTTATTACCACTGACACCTTGATTTTACTGCTAAAGTGAACAAATGAGTGACGACCTCGCTTCAAAATTGCGCTATTTGCGGAAAAACCAGGAACTAAGCCTGCGCGCATTGAGCGAAAAAAGCGGTGTTTCTCAAGGAATGCTGTCCGAAATTGAACGCGGCAGCAAAAACCCCACGGTCAAGCTTGCCTACCAAATTGCCCAAGCTCTAGGCATTTCCATTTCTGATTTGGTCGAGCATGATCGTTCCGGACCGACCTTATTTCAGGATTTACCGTCCGGTGTGCATCGGGAAAGCTATCCCAATTCCTTGCTCCACGGCGGCTTGGAGATTGTCATCTACACTCTCAAGGGCGCCGCCAGCGCTGGCGAAATGCAACCCAACCGCGCCGGAACCTTGGAAACAGTGGTCGTTTTGGATGGCGAACTGGAATTGCGCCTAGATAGCAAATCGCAACTCATTAAACGCGGCGAAAGCGTCGGCCATGGGGTTCATCACACCGAATATGTAAACGCAAACCAGGACCAAGAATGTCGATTCCTGGTCCTGGTCGATACTGCGCGCTGCCCATAACTTGGACAGAGGAGCAAGGTGCCTGGTTGGCTAGTTGGCTATGGCGTGGCCCGCACCGTCGCGCCGTATTTTTCTCCTTCCAATGCCTTGATGGCGGCCGCAGTATCTACGGTGGCGCCTTCAGCCGGCATGATATAAGCAATCTTGGAGGCAAAATCGATCGCGACCTCGCCGACATTGGGCTGATCAAGAAGAGTGTTCCGCACCCGGCGGACACAGGAAACTCCTCAGGTCATGCCAGTGACATCGAGCTGCACCGCTTGGGCGTTTTGCGAAATGCTCTCCAGTGCGCTGTTATTGGCGGAACTGTTCCTGTATTGCCAGCCGAAAAATCCGCCGACCAGGCCTAAACAGAGAAGAATGGTGAGTATTCTCATGGTGATTTGTAGGGGAATGATCCGCCGGACTCAAGATGGCGCAACGGACGACGTCGGTATGATATAGTGGGATTCAACAAAAGAGTGGGGGCGATCGGTTTCGACTGGAAGCTTTCCTGGTTTTGGTTGCGTGCCGAGGTTGCGGAGATGGCCTCGTTAAACCCTTCGCAAGGCATTAACTGCCGACAATAATTACGCTCTAGCTGCTTAATGCAGCGCACCCATGAGTTCTTCGCCCGCTGGGGCTTTTGGGTGAATGATCGCGGGCTTAGCTGCGTGGACCTGGCTCGGGGTCACAACGCGAAATTCAATGAGCTGGTTTTCGGTCGCGCTGGTCCCAGGGCCTGATTGGAAATGAGAATTGACCTGAGACTACGCACGTAGACGCTCTGATCGGGCCTTTACAGGACGCGGGTTCGATTCCCGCCGCCTCCACCATTTTTGCAACTTATTCCCTCTCAACCTGACTGCCGAGAGCCAGAAGGGGGTGCAAATGGATGTATTATTGGTTGGCCATGAAGCCTGACCGCATCATCATTGCCGACCGACCTTCAGCCATTGAAGCCATTAAGGGCTTGGGTGAGGAGGATTTGAGATTCCTCAATCGGTTGATTGTGGAGCGGCTAAACCTCCTTTCCCAAGCAAAAAGCACCGTTTTGATGGCCGAGTTTTCCGCTGGGGATCGAGTTCGCTTCACTTCCTCGGATGGTAGGACTACCGAAGGCTGGATCGTGCGACTGAACAAAAAGACGGTCAGTATCGACACGGGTGATGGCCATCAGTGGCGAGTGCCGCCGGGGCTGTTGCGGAAGCTATAACCATCCGATCTTTTAGCATGCCTTTCCACCTTCAGAAATCCGAATTGGAAAAACTCGGTGCAAGCAAGCTCGCCGATTCCCTGCTTCAACTCGCGGCAAGTAATGAATCCGCCATGAAAACGGTAGAACGCCTACTCGCAACTCCGGCAGAGAACCTTAAACGCTGCAAAGCAATGCTGAGTGGACTCAAGAGGCGGCGCAAGTTTGTGGACTGGCGAGAGAGCAGCGCCTTTGCTGCCGAATTGGAGTCCTTACTCCTAGACATCCAAGCCAGCGTCACCGAGGCTAAAGAAGGCGTCAAACTGGTTGGGAGCTTTTACCAAGCGGACCATTCGGTTTTTAACTGCGCCGACGACTCCAGCGGCCATATTGGTGACGTTTTCCGATATTCTGCTCAACAACTATTCCGCACGTTTGCTCAGGATTGTAGCGATAAGCCTTGGGTGGGCAAGTACATGTTGAAGTTGGTAGAAGAAGATGACTTTGGAATTCGTGACTCGGTAATCGAGATCGCCGGGGCTTGTCTCCCCGAAGCGGTGCTCCGCGAGATGATTCAAAAACTGCAAAAAACAGCTGCATCTCAAACTGATTCTTCCATAACCCGCCACGCCCTTTCTCATGCCAGCAATTTAGCCAAACAACTGAAAGACGCTCCCTTGTTCGACGAATTGATCCACGCAGACTGGCGTAAGACGTGCGCAGGAAGGGAGGATTCGGATCGACACCATCCGGATGTCCTACCCGTCGGCCGAACCTTGCAGATTGCTCAGGTCTATTTCCAAAGCGGAGACCCTGAATCGGCGTTGAACAGGTTGAATAAAATCCCAGCTGACGAATCTTTTATGCGCCGTGAAATGGACGAGTTGGCCTTGCAAATTCATCGGCAGATGGGTCATCAACCCGAACTAGAAACTATCACCGGACGACACTTCCGCGAGTCTCCGAGCGTCGGCCATCTTGCCGCTTTGATTGAAGTCATCGGCGAAAACCAGCGACCCAAGATTGTTGCCGAAGCGACTCAAGCCATTCTGAATAACCCGACTTTTTCATCCGGTGCGGCCGAATTTCTATTGGATGTTGGCGAGCTTCAAGCCGCCTCGGCCTACGTGCGGCAGAAAGTCGATCAGATTGATGGTGGCTACTACCCCTCGATTCGCTCTCTGGCAGAAGCCCTGCAAGCCCATCAGGACCATCTCGGCGCCAGCATTATGTACCGCGCCTTGTTGTTATCCATCCTCGCGGCTGGTCGTTCCAAGGCCTATTCCCACGGTGTGCGCTACCTGCGCAAGTTGGATGAACTCGCAACATCCATTACCGAATGGGAAAAACTGCCTGACCACACGGTCTTTTTGGCAACTCTTCGAATGCAGCACGGGCGCAAGCGCAGTTTTTGGTTCAAGTACGATTGACCATTGCTCACCAGGTATGAAAACCAAGCTACACCGCTGCCGAGGCATGCGAAGCCTTCTGGTTTGGAAGAATGGCGACCTTTATGGGCTGAATTTCGATTCCCCCCGCCTCCACCACTCTTTTTGTTGACCTATTCGGCCTAAGCTTCTGATTTTTAAGCCTTCCCGACTCGAATCGGCTCCGAGATTCCCGTATCCTCTGCCCTGACCATGTTCGGGCGCACAAACCACCCTGCCCTCATCCTGTCGATCCTGGCACTCGTGCTAGGCTCGTGCACCGCGCCTGCTCGGCGTGGCATTGAGGATTTGGCAGCAATTCATAACTCGAACACTTGGATGCCGCGCTCGCCCGCGTTTCTTTCCGTTTCCCCCGACGTATACCTGGCCGCGAAACCGTCGGTGAATGGCGGCCCTGGCCATTACACCATTCACGACCATCGGGAACTGGAGCACGCGATCCTCAAATCCATCGCCTCCGCACCGCGCGAGGATGCAGGCATGGTAATTGAGGCCACCTCCTGGCTAGCCATCGAACTGCTCCACGACGACTACAACAAAGCGCGCATCCAAGCCGCGGCCATCTTGTCGTCCTTCGCCGGCCACTGGATCGAGCAAACCGGGATCAATCTGCCGCACGCCGATCCCGCCGACGCTGACCGTTACGGCCGTGCCGCCACCGACTTCCTTGCCGCAGATGAAACCGGCAACGATCAAAAACGGCTAGCTGCCCTTGAAACTTTAATCACCTTGCAACCGCCAACCCCATTGGCCGCAGTACGCACGATGACCGGAGTGGGCCGACGGCTTGGGCGCAAACCTTTGGCCGAAGAATATACGCCGCGAGCCCTGGCCTTTGCTTTGCGCAATGTTTTGTATTTACTTGAGGTCGGCAGCCGAGATTCTGACCCAGAGGTCGCCGAGAATTGCCGAAAAAGGTACAACATGTTAGCCGCATACGCCTTACCCAAAACGCCTGCGAGTCTGTGAAGCAAATCGGGATCAAGATATTGAAAATTGCATTAGCCGCCCTATTGGCGGTTTATGTGGTGATGCAGGTTGAGTTGCAAGATCGCATGCTTGGCCCCGAGACGAAGGACGATACTCCGCGCATTGAAGTTTTTGGCCTGTTGCATGGCGACTGGCGGACTACGGCTTGGGAATTCGAATTTAAGGAATACGCGGCCCATATTACGATACCCGAAGCCGAGCCTTACGCACGCCTGAGCGCCACCGATCTCAACGCTGCATTAGACGCCGGGTGGGAGATCCGGCCAGGCTTCCTTACCATCCTCGGCGGCATTCGAATGGGTTGGTTCCTAATCGGTACAGCCCTATGGGGCGTATTGCTGGTATTAGCCGCCGTGCGCTGGCGAGTATTGCTGCTCGCCGCCGGCATTAAGACCTCATTAAGCAATGCACTTCGTCTTTGTTTCGTCGGCTACTTTTTCAACAACGTCATGCCCGGAGTCACCGGCGGCGACGTCGTTCGCGGGGCTTTGATTACCCGTGGTTTAGAAAGCGAGCGCTGGAAGGCGGCGCTTTCGGTCATCGTCGACCGCATCATTGGTTTGATTGCTTTGCTGACCTTAGCCGCCATCGTGTTGGGTTGGGGTCTATTTAAAGCTACCGAAGAGTCACGCTATCCCAATGTGCTTGGCAAAGGGGTATTTCTGGTTCTGGCCGCGACTCTGCTGGGGGGTGCCGCTTATCTATCCCGCCGCGTGCGCGAGTTTCTTGGCATTGAGCGCTGGCTAAGCAAGCTGCCCGGAGGCAATACCTTGACCAAAATCGACGGCGCGCTGTCGGTCTACCGCAATAGTTTGCCGCGGCTGGCCACTGCCTATTTCATGTCCATCCCATTGCAAATTTGCGGCGTACTCTCGTTTTGGGCCATCGGTGAAGCTTTGGGTGCGCAGATTCGCATCGCAGACGATTTTGTCATCTTCCCGGTGGTGCAAACCATCTCCGCCATTCCGGTGGCGCCAGCTGGCTGGGGAGTAGGGGAGTGGCTTTACGGTACCTCCTTCGAATTGTTCGGCTCGACGTTCACTTTAGGCGTCGCAGTTTCCATCCTTTTCCGCTTGACCACCCAGCTTGGCTTTGGCCTGATCGGCGGATTGGTTTGGGTGACGTCCAGCCAGCGCAAGCGCGAGGTCCACTTGATCCCGAGTGAAAAATGAGCTTAGTTGTAGTTGGTTCTTTTGGCCTAGACACCGTTGAAACCCCGTTTGGACGTCGCGAAGAGGTTTTGGGTGGCTCGGCTATTTACTTTTCATTGGCGGCCTCGTTGTTTACCGACGTGCGGCTGGCCGGCAACGTCGGCGCCGATTTCCCAGAAGCGGCGCTTGAAACCCTGAAGCGGCGCGGCGCCGATTGCAGCGGTATTCAGGTCTACAAAGACCAACAAACTTTCCGCTGGGCAGGTCGCTACCAAGGCGATATGAACGAGGCCGAAACGTTGGTCACCGAATTGAATGTGCTTGCCGAACCCCCAAAAATTCCGGATTCATACAAAGGCGCACCCTACGTTTTCCTGGCGAATATGGGCCCGGATACGCAATTGGAGATGCTGAAACAATTGAACGGAGGCAAAGTTTTCGCAGACACGATGAATTTATGGATCGATATTCAACGTGACAATTTGTTGAAGTTGCTCGGCCAGCTTGACGGATTGGTGTTGAATGATGCCGAAGCACGCACTTTGACCGGCAAATCTAATTTGATTCAGGCCGGCAACGCGCTGCTGGAGATGGGCCCGGAAGTGGTCATCATTAAAAAGGGCGAGCATGGCGCCTTCTTGTTTGCGCCCAGTTTTCACTTCGCCTTACCCGCTTTCCCAACCGACGCCGTGGTTGACCCAACCGGTGCCGGTGACTCCTTTGCGGGGGGATTTTTAGGCTCTTTGGCCGAAATGGGCGAATTTTCGCCGACGAATTTACGTCGGGCGATGGCTTTTGGCACGGTGGCGGCTTCGATGACGGTGGAACATTTTTCCACGGAAGGCCTGGAAAATGCCGCTCGCGACCACTTAGAGAGGCGCTACACCCAATTGCGGGATTTTGTTCAATTTGATGCGTAACCCTTATTGGGGCAAACCGTCTTCCGAGTAGAGGGAAATTCGCTTTGGGGCGTTCCATTGGCGGCCCTCAAACCCTAAACTCCATAGGAATACGGAGACTCCCTTGGCTACCAGAAAAAAATCATCATCCCCATCCTTTAACCGCGGACAGGCCATCAAGGCTGCTTTGGCGGAAATTTCCAAAGCCCATGGCGACGAAGCGGTCATGGACATGAGCGTAAACGAGATGGGCCCTATTACGGGCATCCATACCGGCTCACTTTCGCTCGACCAAGCGCTCGGTGGTAAAGGCTTGCCACGCGGGCGTGTCATTGAGCTTTATGGCCCTGAATCTAGTGGTAAATCCACCCTCGCCATGTCGGTGGTGGCTCAGGCTCAAAAAGCAGGCGGTTTCGGTGTCTTCATTGACGCTGAGCATGCTTTTGACCCAGAATATGCTACCAATTTGGGCATAGACCTGAGCGGTGACAAATTCTTGCTGTCGCAGCCGTCTTCTGGGGAAGAGGGTTTGGATATTTGCGAGCGTTTCGTCAAGTCGAATGCGGTTGACGTCGTGGTCATTGACTCGGTCGCGGCATTGGTTCCGAATGCCGAGCTCAAGGGCGAAATCGGCGACACCTTTGTTGGGGTGCAGGCACGGATGATGTCGCAAGCTTTGCGGCGTTTGACCACCGCCATTGGCAAAACTCAGTGTGTCGTCATTTTCATCAACCAGTTACGCGAAAAGATTGGCGTGATGTTCGGTAACCCCGAAGTAACCCCGGGTGGTCGCGCGTTGAAGTTCTACAGCTCCATTCGCATGGATGTACGTCGCATTGGTGCCTTGAAGAACGGCGATGAAATGGTCGGCAACCGCACCAAGTGCACGGTGGTGAAAAATAAAGTTGCGCCGCCATTCCGTCGCTCTGAATTTGACATCCTTTATGGATCTGGCATTAGCTATGAGGGTGACATCATTGATATGGGCTTGCAATATGGCTTTGTCATTAAATCTGGCGCTTGGTTCAGTTTTGCGCATCCAGAAAAAGGCGATATCCGCCTCGGCCAAGGTCGCGAAGCGGCTCGGACGCTGTTGATCGAAAACCCGGATCTATGCCAAGAAATTGCTGCCCTAATTGAAGTCGCGATGCAGCCGGTGAAAAAGGAAGTGGTAGCGGACAAAGTTGCTGAAAAGGTAGCCGACAAGGTTGCTGAAGAACCAGTACAAGCAGTCAAGAAGAGTAAAACCACCAAGAAGAAGGTAGCCGCAAAAGCGGGGAGCAAGTAGCGTCCGACCCTTCAGGAGGCCGACGGGCCCCGTTCTGCCATGAGTCACCCTCGCACTGGATCCCAGATCCGTGAGGCTTACCTAGCTTTTTTTGAAAGCAAGGGGCACTCACGTTTGCCATCAGATTCCCTAGTCCCTAGTAACGACCCAACGCTGTTGTTTACTGGGGCGGGGATGAATCAATTTAAGGATGAATTCCTGGGAAAAGGACGCGATATTAAGCGTGCGACGACGTCGCAAAAATGCTTGCGGGTACCTGACTTGGAAAATGTGGGGCTGACTCCACGCCACCACACTTTTTTTGAAATGCTGGGAAATTTTTCCTTTGGGGATTACTTCAAAAATGAGGTGATTCCATGGGAGTGGCATTTTTTCACTGAGGTTCTGGGCTGGGACCCAGGACGATTTGTTTGCACTGTTTATCAGGATGACGACGAGGCGTTTCAGATTTGGAAGGATGCAGTCGGTATGCCGGAGGAGCGGATTTACCGCTTTGGTGAAAAGGAAAACTTTTGGCCGTCATCCGCACCGTCCAAGGGACCGAATGGCGTATGTGGCCCCTGCTCTGAGATTTACTACGACTTGGAACCTGGCGGAGCCTTGCCGGATCCAATCGGCCTAGAGGATTTGCCGGATCGGTTCTTGGAAGTTGGCAACTTTGTGTTCACTCAATTTGATCGCAAAGACGGCGGAGTATTGCAGCCACTGCCGCAGAAAAACATAGACGTCGGCTTAGGATTGGAGCGCATTGCCGCCGTCGCCCAAGATGTTCCGAATAACTTTGAGACGGACATTTTTTCGCCTGTATTAGAAGCGTTGCAAAGTGGCAGTGGCCTAACTTACGGTGCCGACTCAGCCAACGACGTCCGTATGCGTCGCATTGCCGACCATGCCAGAGCAGTTTTCTTTTGCATCGCTGACGGCGCCACTCCGGGCCGAGAGGGCCGTGGCTACGTGGTACGCAAAATTTTGCGACGTGCGGTGCGCGATGGCATTGACTTGGGTTACAAGCAGCCGTTTTTGGCTGAGCTACTGCAGCCCATCCAACAGAGCATGGTTGCGGCTTACCCACAGCTAATCGAGCAACAAAGCACCATTCAAGCACTTTGCCACGCTGAAGAAGAGCGTTTCCGAGATGTCTATCGTCGCGGCATTGAGCGCTTGGAACTGCATTTGGATAAGTTGCAGCAGGAAGGCCAAAGTGAGGGAGTATTCCCTGGCTCGCTTGCTTTTGAATTGCATGACACCTTCGGTTTCCCGGTAGACATAACCGAAGTAGTGGCGCGGGATCATGGCTATGAATTGGACCAAGCCGAATTCCAAACCGCTATGGAAAGCCAACGCGATCGCGCACGAGCCAGTACCGAAATTTCTGGTGATGTGTTCACCGAATCATTGGCCTCAAGATTAGCTAGCGCCAAAGTTCCGCCTACCGATTTCCAGGGCTATTCCAAAGACAGCTTACTCACTAAAGTAGTCGCTTTAACTTTTGAGGGCGAATTGGTTGAAAAATTGGCGGCTGGGCAAAAGGGTGCAGCAATCCTCCAGCAGACTTCGTTTTACGCCGAAGGTGGCGGACAGGTTGGTGATTGCGGCCAACTGAACTCGCCCGAGGCAAGCACTTTGTTTGATGTGCAAACCACAAGTGCTGAAGATGGCTATTCGCTTCACCATGGAACTGCAAAGCAGGACTTCACCGTCGGCATGCCCTGTGTTGCCGAGGTCAATGCCGACGCACGTCGAAGCACCGAACGACACCATACCGCAACCCACTTGATGCATGCTGCTTTAAAGCAGGTGTTGGGTACACACGTGAATCAAGCTGGGTCACAAGTTTCGCCGCAAAGGTTGCGCTTTGACTACACCCACCCAGAAGCTCCAACCAAGCAGCAACTCCGTCAGATCGAAGATTTAGTACGCCTACAAGTGCTGCGTGCCGCCTCGGTTGACATCAAGCACACCAGCCTCGATGCAGCCAAACAAAGTGGAGTAACTGCCTTGTTCGGAGAAAAGTATGGTGACGACGTTCGCGTAGTCACGGTGCCCGAGTTTTCCGCTGAGTTGTGCGGGGGAACCCACGTGCACAACATAGGCGCCATAGGCAATTTCATCCTCCTCAGTGATCGGGCTTTAGCTGCTGGAGTTCGCCGCATTGAGGCTGTCGCCGGCTTAGTGGCTGATCAGGTAACGCGTCAAACTCAGGACATGGTTTTGTCCTTAGAGGCCGAGTTGAAGTCACCCGAAGATCGTCTGCTCGAACGGGTGCAAGCTTTGAAGATCCAGCTCAAGGAAGCCCAACAGGCAAAACAAGTTGCTTTGCCTAGTTCTCAGGAACTAGCCGCCGAATGGGCCGGCCTAGAGGATTTTGCTTGGAAGCATTTTTCCGACCTGGATGCTAACGCGTTGCGAGGCATAAGTGACTCGTTGCGCAATGTGGGTAAGCTACCGAAGATTGTCTTGTTCACTGGTGGGAACAGCAAAAACGTCCCATTTTTGTTCCTGTGCAGCAAAGACAGCGGCGCCCATGCCGGTAATTTGGCCAAAGAATTGGGCAAACATTTGCGTGGCGGGGGTGGCGGAAGGCCTGATTTTGCCCAAGGTAAAGGCTCAAATGGAGCTGACTTGGAGCAAAGTGTTCAAGCTTTTGCCTCATCCTTAGCTAGCAATGCTTGACCCGGCCGAAAAAACTGCGAAAATACCCGACCCTTTCCGTCGCGCTGACCTTAAAAAGCAGTAACACGGCTAGCACGCGTCCCGGTTTCCCGGGCCAAAACGATGGCAGTACCAAAAAGAAGACTCTCTAAGTCCCGCTCCAACAAGGTCCGGGCAGGTGTCCGCAAGCCTGCGGCCGCCAACCTACGCGAATGCGCCCGCTGTGGCACAAGTGGCTTGGCACACACAGTTTGTGAAAACTGCGGCCATTACGCTGGCCGTGAAGTCATCCAAAAGGACGAGTTTTAAACCGGCAATCGTATGAGAATTGCTGTGGATGCCCTCGGCGGAGATTACGCTCCCGCTGAGGTCCTACGGGGCGTGGCCCAGGCGTTGCTTACTCAGGAGTTCCAACCCGAGGAACTGCTCGTGGTAGGACCAGAGGATGGAATCAAGCAGGCTTTGAAGGCAGAAGGGGTCTCCCAACTCCCTCAAATCTTGCACACCGATCAGGTAATTGCCGGCCACGAAAAGCCGATCCAAGCATTGCGTGCCAAGCCGAAGGCTTCGATCTTGCTCTGTGTGGGCGCCGTTCGTGACGGGCTTGCGGATGGTTTGATCGCTTTCGGTAATACTGGGGCAACCGTGGCTGCCGCGACCATGGGGCTAGGCATGCTTCCGGGCATTCGTCGGCCAGGCATTTCGGTGGTACTTAGGGGTAGTGTCGGTCGCTTTGTGCTCTTAGACGCCGGCGCCAACCCGACTCCAAAATCACTGCACTTGCTTCAGTACGGCATCATGGGTGATGCCTACGCTCGGGACATACTTGGCATTGCTGAGCCTCGCATCGCGCTGATGAATATCGGCGGTGAGGCCAGCAAAGGAAGCCCAGTAATCAAAGAGGCGTATGCCCATCTGACCGAGGCACCGCTGAACTTCGTAGGCAATATCGAGGGCAACCATCTGTTTTTCGGTGAGGCCGACGTGATCGTTGCCGACGGCTACGCTGGCAATATGATCCTGAAGGTAATCGAAGGTTTTGCCGAATACCTCGCCGGTAAGGCCGCCGCCATTTCCGACGACGCTTCGGAAGAGGTAAAGGGATCGCTGCGCTCACTTTTTGGAGCGGCCGATTACGCTGAAGTCGGTGGAGCACTTTTGATGGGTGTGAAGGGCATCGTGCTAATCGGTCATGGGCGCTCGAAGGCGTCAGCAGTATTGCCTGCATTGCGTTCGGCACGCGCCGACGTTGAAAAGGGCGTCAATCATCACATTACTGAAAACGTGGCAGCCTTTAATGCTTCTCAAATTGCTCCTGAAGGCGCCTAGGTCTCACAGCTCATGACATCCAACATTCCTGTCGGCATTGCCAGTCTTGGCCATTATGTGCCCGAACTGGTCAGAGATAATGACTGGTTTTCGCAGCACATTGAAACCAGTGACGAATGGATTCGGCAGCGCACCGGAATCGTGGAACGTCGTTGGTTGGCAGAGGGCCAAACGACCTCCGATATTTTCGTTGAAGCCGGAAAACTGGCTTTGGAGCGTGCGGGAGTGAAGCCGGAAGAAGTTGACCTCATCGTTTGCGGCACCATTTCGGGAGATTATTTGGCATGTCCTGCTACCGCCTGCATCGTTCAAGATCGGCTCGGTTGCAAAAACGCTTGGGCATTTGACCTCAACGCCGCCTGCACGGGCTTTCTTTATTCCATGTCAGTGGGCAGCCAATTCATTGCAACTGGCATGCATAAAAACGTGTTGGTTTTGGGCGGAGAGGGCCTTTCTCGGCTTTTGGATCTGAATGATCGCAATTCAGTGGTCATCTTCGCCGACGGCGGTGGTGCAGCTTTGCTCCAACCGCACGACACTTGCCAGCAAGGCTTGATAGAGGACATGACTTTGGGCGCAGATGGCAGTGGATACCACTACATCATTCGTCCTAAGGGCGGAGCCAAAGAACCTGTCACCCCAGAGATTATTGCGGAAGGAACTCACATGATTCGCATGAAAGGGCGTGAGGTTTACCGCTTTGCAGTTTCGCGGATGACCGAGTTGATGGCCTGGGCAATGGAAGGGCAGAAGCTAGAGGAACTAGGGTGGGTATTCCCACACCAAATGAACCGCCGAATTCTAGAAACGGCAACTGGCAAGCTGAACATTCCTAAAGAAAAGGTTTACATCAACATTCAGCGCTTCGGCAATACGTCTGCTGGCACGGTTCCAATTTGCCTCGGCGAAGCTTGGGAAAAAGGATTGCTTGAGTCCAATAAATTGCAGCTCCTCGCCGCATTCGGCGCTGGCCTCACTTGGGGTGCGGCGCGCATTCGTTGGTAATCCCGCAGCGAGTAAAAACGATGAAACTAGGATTGTTGTTACCAGGACAAGGTGCCCAGGAAGTGGGCATGGGGGCAGACTTTGTGAAGCAAAGCCCTGCCGCGGCCGACCTCTTCCGCACTGCGGATGAAGTCCTCGGCATGCCGCTGTCGCAAATTTGCTTCGGTGGCCCAAACGAAGAACTGACTCGAACCGACGTCGCCCAGCCTGCGATTTACGTTTGCTCCTTGGCTGCGCTAGCGGCTTTCGAGGAAGTCGTCTGCAGCATCGAACCAGTCATGGCCGCTGGCCTTTCGCTGGGCGAATACACGGCATTGGCCGCGTCGGGCGCACTTAGTTTTGCCGACGGGTTGCGTTTGGTTCGCTTGCGCGGTGAAGCCATGCAAGAAGCA
>JACNIZ010000171.1 GCA_014382805.1 Planctomycetota bacterium | reverse complement strand
TTCGCCCCATTGGCTATCGGCGCCATCTACGCCGTCGCTCAAAACTAACCCGATCACCTCGCCACGCAGTTTTTCACTTTGCAAAAACTCGGCTCGGGTCCACGTCGGCAATCGCTGCCCTGCGGCGGGCAACGGGTATCGGTGGCGCCGGGATTGCACCGGCACCTCAAAGCCAGTGGGCTCTAGGAACGGCGGGGGGGACGCGCGGCGGTTCACCCCCATAGACTAGGAGGATCGCACCATGAATCCCTCCCTACCGCAGTTCCAAAATCAGCAAATTTTGCCCATCGTGCTGCGCATTGCGCAAGCGGTGCGGCAAAGTGGGGGCCGCGCGTTTCTGGTCGGCGGCGCGGTGCGGGACGGGTTATTCGGCGTGGTGGCCAAAGATGCCGATCTAGAGGTCTACGGAATTGCCCCCAAGCAACTCGAGCAGCTGGCAGCTGAATTTGGCGCGGTGCACTTGGTCGGCAAACAATTCGCCATCCTGCATTTAGCCACCGACGCCGGCCCGATCGAACTTTCCCTGCCGCGCACCGAATCCAAAACCGGCCCCGGCCATAAAGGGTTCCAAGTTCTAGCCGACCCCAACCTGCCCTACGCCGACGCCTCCCGGCGCCGTGACTTCACCGTCAACGCAATGCTGCAGGATCCGCTCAACGGCGAAATCATCGATCCATGGAATGGCCAAGCCGACCTCAAACGCGGCTTGCTGCGCCATGTTTCGGCAGCTTTCGCCGAGGATCCACTGCGCGCGCTACGAGCCGCTCGATTCGTGGCACGCTTCAATTGGAGCATTCACCCTGCCACTTCGACCCTGTGCCGCGAGTTGGATCTCAGCGAATTACCGTTGGAGCGATTGGAGCAAGAATGGCGCGGTTTGCTGCTGCATAGCCAATGGCCGGGGCGCGGGTTATTGGCAATGGAAGAGGTCGGCGCGCTGCGCTTGTTCCCAGAATTGAGTCAAATGCGCGGTGTACCGCAAGACCCGATCTGGCACCCCGAGGGCGACGTGATGATTCACACCGCACTTTGTTTAGACGCCGCGGTCGCCCTGCGCGAGCAAATGCAAGATCCCTGGGTCGAAATGCTGGCAGTGCTGTGCCACGACATCGGCAAAGCGTTCACCACCGTATTTGAGCGCGGTCGTTGGCGCAGTCCAGCCCATGACGTCCTGGCCGCCGATGACGTCGAAAGTTTTGTCGCACGCATTACCAAACAACAGGGCATTGGTTCTCAAGTGGCTGCGTTGGTGCGCGAACATTTACGACCCGGTCAGCTGTATTTCGCCCGCGACAATGTCAGCGCGTCCGCCATCCGTCGGCTGTCGACGCGGGTGAATATCCAAGCCTTAGTGCGAGTCGCCTGGGCCGACGCCGCCGGGCGTACCGAGCGGAATCCGGAACCGTGGCCGCCCGGAGCGTGGTTGCTGGAACAAGCCGAAAAACTGGGGGTGGAAAAAGCCGCGCCCAAGCCACTCTTGCAAGGTCGTCACCTAATTGAGCTTGGCCTCAAGCCGGACAAGTCATTCGGCCCTATGCTCAAGGCCGCCTTTGACGCGCAGCTAGAAGATCAATTCGCAGACTTGGAGCAAGCCTTGCGGTGGTTGCAAAATCACTACGACTTATCGTCCTGACTGGCCAAGCGCTTGCCCAAAATGCGCCCGGCAGCCCAAGCCGAAACCGCGCGCGGCACAAGACGATTGCTGCGGATCATCAAACGGTTGCTGCGGCCATGCACATAAGTCAGCCGTTTGCCCAACTGACGTAGCGATTGGCGCACCACATCTTCTGGTTTTGCGGCTCCGCCGATGGCTGCCTTAGCAATGCCAGCAACCTCATGGAATTCAGTTTCAGTGTGACCGGGGCAAACCGCCAGCACATCGATGCCATGCGGCCCCAATTCCACCATCAGCGCTTCGGCTAGGTGCAAATCAAAAACCTTGGTCGCACCGTAAACAGCCATCCACGGGGTGCATTGAAATGCCGCGGTGCTGGCCAACTGAATAATTCCGCCACAGCCGCGCTCAATCAGGTGAGGGGCAAAGGCATGCAGCAGCTTGATCGGCAATTCGCAATTTAGCCGCACCATGCGCGTCAACATCGCTGGGTCCTGTTCCAAAAATGGACCGGACGAGCCAAATCCGGCATTGCTGACCACCAGCCCGACGTCGCGGCGACCGATTCCATCTAGGATCATTTTCACCGCATGGGGGTGCAGCAAATCCACTACCAGCACCAATACGCGAATCCCGCAGGCCTGCTGCAATTCGTCGGCCAGTGTGCGCAATCGCTCCTCGCGGCGTGCGACGACGATCAAGTTGAGGCCCAGTGCCGCCAACTGGCGCGAATAATGCTCGCCCAACCCTGAAGATGCGCCGGTTACCAGCGCCCAAGGTCCATAGGTGTTGCAGAATGCCATCGCCAGAAAATCCTAGCGCGATCAGGCAAATTAGGAAAGCTGAGGCGGCTGAAAGAGGGCTAGCCAGAAAAAAAAGAAACGGCGCGATCCCCCAACCGCGCCGTCTCGCTCACCTTTAGCAGGGAGACTTAATGCTTGGCCCATCCCCCCGGATGGGTGACAAGCACCTTAGATACGTCCCCAAGGGGACATGTTTTGGTGAATTCCATGTGAAACTGCTGAAACATGGTCAAAACCTAAAGAACAGGAAGAGCGACGTAATTGCTGAGCAATTCGGGGCTTGTCAGAACCACCTGCAAATGCAGTGCCGTCCCTGCCAGAGCTGTCGGAACAAAGCCGGTGTAATGCCAATCACTGCCATTTATTGGCAGAATGCCTCGCACAAATTTCGCCGTCCCAAGGCCAACGTGCGAAGTGCGTAATGAGTTCGACCAAATTCCATTCATCGGCGTTCGAGTTTGGTTAAGGCTAATGGCCAATGTCATGCTCTGGCCCCAGTAACTTGGAATGCCGGAGACGGCGACGTGTGAATTCCTGCCTGCCGTGGCGGTTAATTCGGTACGCAGCCAGAGGCTAGGAACTTGGTCCACAGCGAAAGGCCGATTCACTGGGTTGCCATCATCCACACCGTCTGCCATATCCCACAGCACGTGTTCCATGCCGAGGCCCGGTACATACCGCAAAACAGCTTGTTCGTCGGTGTCGGCCACTAGGATTTCACCCCATTCGCTGACGTGCACCCCCTTGGGTTTTTGCATGATTCCGTTGTCCGCCAGAGCGGTGACGGTGCCATTTCGTTGCACATAAACCAGGCGAGGATCGTCGTTAATCGGGTTTGCTTGGTGATAGTTGGTGGCCACGATTCCGCCGTTTGGGGCCAAAGCGAGGTCATTCGGGCTATAAAGCAGGTTTTCGTCTTGGGCAATTAGAGTGCGATT
>JACNIZ010000248.1 GCA_014382805.1 Planctomycetota bacterium | reverse complement strand
TCATTTAGCAAGGATAGATCTGTGGCGATCTACCCACACGAAATCCTGAAGCCCCATTTTTTTTTTAAGATTCTTTAACCTTTCTCCAAAAGTTGGAGATTTGATTTCGCAGAACACATGAAACGATTACTTTTCTTAATCTTTTTGGGCTCAACATGCTGGGCGCCTTTCACCTTCGCCACTCCGTTCCAAGTGATTTCTAGGAACAATACTCCTCCACCCTTGGTACTTACTGAGGTTCCATTGGCTGTTTCTGCTCCTGCAGGCGCGAATTGGGGCGTAGGTTTGGCGTCAAGGGACGCTGACCATGGAACTGTGGCGATGGCAAACAACAAGGATATTGTCGTCGCATTTCACAGTGTTCGTTGGAAAGATGATGCTGATGGTATGCCCCCTTGGGACGACTTGCCTCCAGAGGATGAAGATAACTGGGAGTGGGGAGGGACGATGAAGCAGGTTGAGCTTGCGTACTATAAGTACTCGCCAATCGCTGGAGGCGATGCCTGGACTCATATCGGTACCAAAGTGTTGGGCGGAATTGAGTTTCCGGTTATTTCCCTGCTTACGCAAAGAATGGTAAAGTGTGAGAGACCGGATGTTATTGCCGTGAAGGACAAGTTTTTTGTGGTTTGGACCAGAAGGTATCACCATAGTTTCGCAGGACAGGATAATGAACCTGCCGTCCTAGAATGTGCTTGGGTTGAACGGGCCGGAGATTCCATTATTGTTCATGATAGTGGGATCGAGGGAAAGGGATTCGCCCTCCAAACCCATGTCCCGCAAGGTTTAGCTGATGAACTCTTCGAAATCCGCGAATGCGGAGGAGTTCCTGATGCTGTTGCCCTCATAGACTCCCAAGATGCAACTAAATATAAAGTCGCCGTCGTGTATCCGCACCAAACCCAATTCAGTGACCAATCAAGTCTAAAACGTAAATTCACTTTACGAGTAATCACTTGCACTATTGACTCAAATGACGTGATCACGAAAACCGCCCACCAGAAAATCTACGAGGGAGTTCCTTTTCACGGCAACCCGGCTCCTGTGGGAATGGCATCACCAGGCCTGATCTTGCCGGATTTAGCTCCTTCTTCAGGCAACGACAGCTTTTGGATGGTGCATGAACGTCAACGCGAGCTGCAAGTAAATCCCGGGGTGGGACCTCCTGTTGAAAAAATCTTTGCCCCAGATGGAAGAGTGCGTTTGGATTATGTTGAATTGAACGGGACCGATTGGGAAGTTCAAGCCTCCAAGACCTATAAAACTCCAAGCGGTGTCCTTGAGTTTTATTGGCGAAGAAGACCGACGATTTCTTGCAATCCCTTAGATACAACTGCCAACGTGGCCTCCATCGCATTCGGCAAAGCGGAATCTCAAGAAAATCCGAATGACCCTACCACCAATGTGGTTTACGATCATTGGGAATATACTCCAACGAGCACTCTGGTCTCTCCACCGACCTATCCTGGCGCACCAACTACTACCTCTTGGCCCAATAGTTCGGTTCTCTTTGATGACCGTCCTGCGCCGTTAAGTGGCAGGCTTTCACCTTTGACTTGGCGATGTTATGCCACCAGGTCTACTCAACCTTCAAATACAACCGCTGACTTAATGTCATTCGATCCATTGAGTGGAGTCATGTCTGTAATCGATTCTGACACGGTGAATTATTCTGGTATTCGTCGGCCAGCAACAGCATATTTTTTCGACAGCACTCCTGGGGCAACGGATCCAGATTACTTCGTCGTTACCTGGGAGAAGCAGGATAATCTCGGAATGAAGCGAGTGCATATCGGTATTGATTGATGCACTAGCTTTCGAAATGGAGGGGCTTGCATAAGAGGCAGCCTCTCCATTGTTTCAATAACGCAATTGAATGCGATTGCTCTTATTGCAAGTCGAAACGTCGATTGCTTGCAACCAAACTAATCCAGCAGCTTCGACCGGTACACGTCTTGGTCCAGGACCAATCGTGGCGGAACCGGTAGCGTCGGTATTGGCGATGGCTACTTTCCCCATATTGGAATTTAGATCCATCAATCGACCGGGGCAGGGTAGTCCGGGAGGGATAGGTGTGGGGCCGCCTTCACCTTTGGCCCACATCAGCATGACTTGGCTGTTTGGTGTGGCGCCGGTCATCTTTGCACCCATGTAATGTCCGGCAGTTCCATCAAGCCATAGCGCGAAGTTTGGAGTGGGACCTTCGCGGAAGACTGCTTCACCCCAGTATCCGAAGGGGCTGATCCAATCAACGGGATTGCGTAAACCGGAATCGGGATCCATCATCCAAAGAGCATCGTCGATGAAGTAAAGCGCGCCATTGTCATCGAAGCACATGGACGCTGTGGGGCCACGCCGACCTTTGAATTTGTCGTTAACATCTGTTGCGAGTCCAGAGTTTAGATCCATTTCCATCAACCCGAGGCCCGAATTATGGCCGTAAAGGTTAGTTCCATCAAAATCCATGGCAATGACATGAAATGCACCGGTGCTCCCGATTAGTGTCTCAATCCCTGAATTAATGTCGAGGGTATACAGATCATAAATCCCTCCACTGGCGGGGAATTTCGGATCGTGCCCAACATAGAGCTCATCCCCTGGGCCAAAGGCAATACTTCCAAGTCCCGTGAAATTAGTGTCAGTTACGAAAGTGCCCGCGCCCGTGAGGGGGTCAATTTCGAAAATTGAATATCCGACCATCCAATCACCTGTGGATGCAAATAATTGCCCTTGGCTGTTCTGAGCTAGGCCGTTCCATAGGTAGGTGTGATGACCGGTTGATCCAATATATGTGCCTTGGCCAGTGGATGGGTCGATGGAGTGAAGGTCTCCGTTTGCTCCTAGAATGAAGATTTCCTGCGCCGTAGCATGTTGGCTGCATAGGGTGAGCAAAACAATCAGGAGTTTGCAGTTAATCAAGCACTTGAGGTAGTGTTTTGAAGCCATATTACTTTTTGACCGAAGTGGGTTGAAATTGTTATTTGCGAGGTGAAATTGTTATATTTCGGCCATTTCGGGCGAAAAAAGTTATGCCTGTTGGGCTGGAAACCAGGACGTGAATTGCTTTAAACCATTTCTAACAAGTCGGTTGCGTCGCCAAATGGAGTCGGCTGGCAACCCAGGCGGTGAATCAGCGTCAGCAGCAAGTTATTGAGTGGAGTTTCCTTCTCCATCACCAAGTGCGCACCAGGATTCAGCGCACCGCCGCCGCCGCCGAATAGGGCAATCGGCAGTTTGTCGTGATTGTGGCGGGTGGCCGCCCCGCTGGCGCCCCCCGAGAATCCCCTGGATTTGACGCGTGGGTGCGCGATGCCGCCTTCGGTGGCTGCGGGCCCACTGGGGAGTCTGGCGGGCCTCACGGCGCGGGGGA
>JACNIZ010000015.1 GCA_014382805.1 Planctomycetota bacterium | reverse complement strand
TAAAAACGCGTCGGCCAAGCGACGGCCATGTAGCCGGCTGTGGATTGGCGTATGCAAAACTCCAAGCCCACCCGCGAGCCGAAAGAAAAGCCCCACACAAAGACCGGTATGCCCGGTAATTCATGCTGCAACCAGGCAAAAGCGGCAGCGGCGTCATCCACCTCGCCGTCGCCTTCGTCGTAATGGCCAGCGCTCAGACCGACGCCGCGAAAATCAATGCGCAACGCCGCGCAGCCGGCAGCCAACGACCCCAAAGCACCATGCCGCACCACATTATTCTGACGCGTACCACCATGTAGCGGATGCGGATGTAGGTGCAAAACGGCCGCCCGCGGCTGCGCAATCGGACGTTCAAAAGTCGCGTGCAGACGACCCACCGGTCCATCGATGAACAGGCGCTGAGGTGGTAGAGCTTTGATTCCGCGAACCATGCGTGGCAACAACTGGGATCAAGTACGGATCAAGGGTTGGATCCAGCCGCTAAGCCTGATAGTGTCGCAAAACCGGTGGAACTTGTCGCTACTCTCCTGACCGATCTTCCGCTCGATGAGCGGACTTTTCACGGCTTGCTGCTGGATATCAGCCACAGCACGCTGGCCGGCGCGATTTCGCCGTATGAAATGGAGGCCATCCACAGTTTTGGCGACGCCGATTTCGACGATTCGGCGCGCGATATCCGCGTCCGCGTCCGTGAAGCCAACACCACTCACCGCGCAGCATTGGTGGAACTCAGTAAACACGGCTTCAGACCAGTCACTGCCGTTCAATTTGAAACCGCTGGAGACGCCGATTCGCGCGAAGATGCGTGGGCGTTGTGCTCGCTTTACGCCGCCGAGGTGCAAGGCTGGGTGCTCACCCACTACATCAGCTACGACCAAGCCGCGCGTCGCCTAGGCGACGAGGAGGGTTTGCTGCACGTGCCGATTGGCGGCAAACACCGCAGCGTATTGATTTCGTTTTCGGCGTTGAAGCAGTTGATTTGGTAGTCAAAATTGAAAATGTGGGTTAGTGCTTACTTCACGGCTTTTGAGAATGACCACAACAAACATCCAGCCATCGAATACACAACATGCTTAAATTTGCCGCCTCTATATCTCTCATAGCGCTATCTGCGCCTTTGGTTGGGCAAGATGTGATTGCGCCCGAGGCAGAAAGCGGGATCTTGCACAATTTTGGATTGACTCAATCTTTCCACTGGCTCAACGGCGGATCTGGGCAAGATTCGGCCGCGACCACTCAGTTTGATTACGATTTAACTCTAGACCTTGAGCTCATGAATTGGGTGCAAGGGGCGTCCGTTCATATGCGCGCGCAATCCCGTTTCGGCAGCAACATCAACGCGGCTGCGACGACTTTACTGCCGGTGGATTCCTATTCCGCTTACCCTTTTGATGCGGCGGGTGACGACGACATCGGAATTGCGATTACTGAACTTTATTGGGTGCAACTCGTTAGCGATGAGCTCGGCTGGTTCGGCGGCAAGCTTTCCACTATGGCAAATACAAATGAATTTGCCGGTGGCGAGGGCCGCAGTCAATTCATGAATTTCCAGTTTATTTACCCAGCGGTAGTGGCGCAGTTGGCTCCGTATAGCACGCTTGCATTCGGTGGATTTTGGATCGTTAACCCAAATTTTTCCATCGCCACAACTTTGATGAACCAAGCCGATTCTGCAACTACTTCGGGTTTCAGTGACATAGGCGACGGCGTGTCTTGGACGACTAGTGCTGACTACCGCAGCGAAATGAACGATTTACCCGGCGGCGGAAACTTTGCCTTTTCGTATGGAATCAACGACGGCTTGGGCAGCTTTGGAGGACGTCGGCGTGGCCACGGGTTGATGGCGGGCAGTGGGGCTGGATCAGCACCAAATTCGTGGGCAGCGACTTGGAGTGGATGGCAATATTTAGATACGGAATCGGGAACTGAGGTGTTGATCCCTGCGAATGGTTATCAGGATTTACAGGGCATCGGTGTTTTTGCGCTGATGGGCTTGGCTGACGATGAAACCAATTCGGCGTCGATGTCTGTGGCCGGCGGTTTGTCCGGTCGCGGCACCATGGATAGTCGCGATTTTGATACCTGGGGTGTGGGATATTTTCACACCAATCAGGAGGATCAAAATGTAAGCGGCGTGACCTTGGAGCCGTCTTCAAGCGGCATCGAGGCTTATTACGACATCGCGCTGACGTCGAATTTGTATTTGACTTTGGATGCGCAGTGGCTGCAAAGCGCGATCGCCAACACCGACGACGTCAGCCTTTTCGGCATACGTTTGCGGGTGGATTTTTAGACTAAGCTCGCTGTGAAATCGAATTGTTCACAGCTTCCTTAGTAAAGCCCGCTCATCTTGCGGCTGCTGTAATCCGGGAAGAATTCTTTGCCCGGCTTGTAGCCGAAAGTGCCGTCCAAAATGGAGTGGAACAGGTCGCGGAAATCCGTGGTTACAGGTAG
Organism: Planctomycetota bacterium; assembly: GCA_014382805.1. Taxonomy (GTDB): domain Bacteria; phylum Planctomycetota; class UBA1135; order UBA1135; family UBA1135; genus JACNIZ01. The sequence goes on along the minus strand of JACNIZ010000015.1, from coordinate 918 downwards.
ATCACGGCCTTCATACAGCGCATCCGTTTTTAGCCCCTTCCAGGATCCGTGCACCTTGCCGCCTTTGACGCCGCTACCAATTAAGAACGCGCCGCCGCCGTGGCCGTGGTCGGTGCCGTTGTTGCCATTTTCCTTGACGGTGCGACCAAATTCAGTCATGACAACCACCGTAGTATTTTCCATTTGCGCGCCCATATCCAAGCAGAATGCGGCGATGGAACTCGATAAGTCACGCAGCATATCGGCCTGCCTACCTTCCAGTGCGCCTTGCCCAGCGTGATGGTCCCAGCCGTTGTAATCCACTCCGGCAACTTCCAAACCTTGGCCTGATTTTAACACCTTGGCAATGTTCTGCATGCGCTGCGCAAAGCGACCTTCAGGGTATTTCACGCCTGGCTTGCTCTTGGCAATGATGGATTGATAGCGGCGCAAAGTTTCAATAGTCACGCGACCGCTATGCACCACGCCGCTGCGATCTTCTTCGCCTTCGCCCATTTCATCGGCAGGCATTTCACCATTGGCTTTGCCACCATCGGCGTCGGCGGGTTGCATTTCTCCGCCACCGCTTGCGCCGTAAAATTCTTCAAACCGCTTCAATGTCGCGGCGCCTCTTTGGTTATCCATTCCCGACGGCACCGCCAAAACAGGGAAGTCGCCGCGCAAAGATCGCGGCAGCAACTCCTGCATCGCCATGGCGCGGAATTCAGATTGATCCTTTTTCTTAACCGTGGAATTCAAATAGCGATTCAGCCAACCGGTGCGCACGCCGCGATTTCCCGGTGCGGCAAATTCCATAAAGTCCTGTGCGTCAAAATGGCTGCGCGTAGTGTGCGGTGAGCCGACGGCAACCACTGGCGCCAGCATCTTTTCTTGAAATAACGGCTGGAATGCAGAAAGCGCCGGGGGTAGCGCCCACTT
>JACNIZ010000156.1 GCA_014382805.1 Planctomycetota bacterium | reverse complement strand
AGCCTTTAGCGCTCTTAAAGCACAGAGCAGTTCAGCCACCCGAACCGAAAGCCCGCACTGGCGAAGAACCTCCGCCCGGAATGACCTCGCATGCGCGTGCGTAAAGCTCGGCGCTAGCAGCAAAAGGATTGGGAGTGGTGGTGGTTTGCATGGCAGTTAGCGCAGCCAGCCTGCCGCGGCGATTTGGCTTGCGTGGTAGGTAATGATGCAATCAGCGCCAGCGCGACGAATCGCACCGAGCACTTCTAGAGTCATGGCGCGTTCTTCGGCCAAACCCTCGCGGGCGGCCATTTTCACCATGGCGTATTCGCCACTGACGTTGTATGCACAAACTGGAATTGGGCTGGCGTCGGCGAAATCTCGAATGATATCTAAGTATGCAAGCGCCGGCTTGACCATGACCATGTCGGCACCTTCATCGAGGTCCAACTCTAGCTCACGGTGAGCCTCGCGGCGGTTACGAAAGTCCATTTGATAGCTGCGTCGGTCGCCAAAAGAAGGCGCTGAACCAGCTGCATCGCGGAACGGACCATAAAACGCGCTAGCGTACTTCGCGGTGTAAGCAAGGATGGAAGTTTGCTGAAAGCCGTGGTCATCGAGCGCGCTGCGTATGGCGCCGATACGGCCATCCATCATGTCGGATGGTGAAACAAAATCGGCGCCGGCCTCAGCCAGCACCGCCGCCATTTGGCTAAGAGCAACTACCGACGCATCGTTCACGACTTCTTCTCCATGAACAAAACCGCAGTGACCGTGATCGGTGTAAGGACACAAACAAACGTCCACCATCACGATCAAATCGTCGCCAAACTGCTGTTTCAGCAAGCGCACCGCTGCTGGCACTTCCCCTTGCGCATCCAACGCGCCGCTGCCATCAGCGTCCTTGTGTTCGGGCACGCCAAAGAGCATGACCGACTTCACTCCGTTGCTTAAATCGCGCTCAACAACTGGCAACAACTGATCCGCAGAAAATCGAGAAATGCCCGGCAAGCTGCCGATGTCTTCCTGTCGCTGTACACCTGGAAGCACAAAGTGCCCTTGAACCAGCTGACGACATTCCAACCCAGGTTCCGCACTGAGTTCGCGCAACGCTGACGTGCGTCGCCAACGGCGAGGTCTGATCGGGAGATGCATGGTGGTAACTTAGTTTGCAGTGCCGGCCAAATATTCAGCCAAACACTCAGGTTTTGGGAATGGCAGCACGCCATCTACGCAAAAGCCCAACTCTGCTGCAGCGCCAGCGGTTGAGTTGCCCAAAGCGATGACATGCTGCTGACTGGGGTCGGCAATGCGACTGCGTAAAGCCCGACCGCCGGACGGAGAAAATAGAACCACAGGTTCTTGCGGTGCGGGAATTTGGGTGCCTTCCGAAATGCCCTCGGTGCGGTAAACCGGAATACCGTGAACGGTCCAACCGGCTGTTTCCAATTCCTGTTTCATTTCCGGTCGCGGATCTTCAGCGCGCAACCATAACAGCGGGCGCGAATCAGCCTGCGCCGCTCCGTATTGCTGCAAGTACTGCTGAGCTAAAGCTTGGCCACCGCGGCCGTCGGCAATCATTGCTTGTGACAACCTAGGGAGGCGATCTTTCAATCGCTTCAGCGCTCCCGCAGTTCCTGGGCCGACCACTGCCAATTGCATTTCCGCGAGCACCGGCCATTCTTGTAGCAAGTTTTCAAGGCCGTAACGCACCGCGCCTGAGCTGCTCAAAAGCAGCCAATCATTAGCCTGCAGCTGGTCCAGTACGGCAACCCCACCAGGAGCCAACGGCAACGCCTCGCGACGGATCAGCGCGATGGCTTTTGCATTCCAACCGGCAGCCTCAGCCGCTTTCATCCATGCGGCGGCGCCGAAGGGTTCTCGACCGATCCAAATGGTGGTACTCATGATGCCATCCTAGAGAATTAATCTCTGTCTGTGCTCGTTTGGCCTGCAGACGTCCTTTCGCCACTCAACAGGGCCCGTGCTTCAGCCACCATTTGGGTGGCATCGGTGCCGACCAACTTACAGCGAATCAGTGGTTTTTGGCGGGCATCTGGATCGTCTTGATCAGGCCCCAGCGCGGCCAACAATTCGAAACCGGCGTCGACCCGCGACGCAGAAGCCCCTAATGGAAGACTGCAGCCGCCGCCCAATGCGCGCAATAATGAGCGCTCGATGTCGACCAATTCGGCATCTTCGGCGACGTGCAAATGAGCCAACAATTCGCGCGTGGCGACGTCGTCGGCGCGGCATTCCACCGCCAATGCCCCTTGGCCTGGAGCGCCAGGCCAGGTGATGTGATCTAGCGTGACCACATGAATCCCACTCAAATCACTTTGCAGGCGCTTCAACCCAGCAGCAGCCAGAATGATCGCATCGTATTCGCCGTCGCGCAGCTTTTGCACCCGAGTCGGCACGTTGCCGCGCAGTAACTTGACTTCCGCGTCAGGTAGGACGTCGGCGAGCAAGGCGCTGCGACGTGCAGCCGAAGTGCCGACAATTGCGCCTTTTTTGATCGCGATAGGTTGGCGTTGCAAGTCAACTGAACCTTCTCGGATCAACAAGCAATCGCGCGCATCCTGGCGCGGCGGCACGGCACCACGACTTAGGCCTTCAACCTGCTCGGCCGGCAAATCCTTCAAAGAATGCACCGCGTAGTCTGCGCGGCCGTCGAATAAAGCTTGCTGCACCTCTTTGGTGAACAAACCCACACCTCCGACTTGGTCCAAGCGCACATCAAGCACCTGATCGCCGATGGTTTTGACGATGACCCATTCGGTTTCAGCGCCTGTAGCTTGCTTAAGCGTTGCGGCGACGGCTTTGGACTGAGTTAAGGCCAAATCGCTGCCACGAGTTGCCAAACGCAATTTGATCACCATTATCTTGCACTCCCAAAACTACAGATAAGCTCTTCGCCCATCGGTAGGTCACGCAGCGAACGGCGCAGCGCAGTCAAAGGAACTTGCACGGATTGATTGGCAACGCGACGCCCGAGTTGCTCGACCAAATTCCTATCTTCCATCGGCAAATGGGACAAATGACTCTTGAGCCAGCGCTCCACTTCGAGTTCGGCGCGGGCTTCGACGCCCTTGCGCAATTCGTTGGCAACCGGTGCCAATGCCTTCTGAAATAGTTTTTCGCGGAAAGCTTGCAGTCCATTGCGTATCAGCGGCCGGATTTGGCGCACCAAAAGCTCGATTTCGCGACGCGAAGCTTCGACCCGTCGGCCGAGTTCAATGACGTCCAGATATTCGAAACCGTCCATTTTGCCAAAATCGGGATTAATGTTCTGGGGCACGCCTAAGTCTAGCAACAGGCGGTCGCAATCGGTTTTGCCGAGGTGGTCCAGATCGCCGCTAGTAAGCAAAAAATCATGCACACTAGCTGCGGCCACCAACGCGTCAAAATCACAAGGAGACGCCTGGAATTCTTCGAGAGAGAGGGCGCGACCACCGTGGAGATCGGCCAGGGCCTGAGCGCTTTTTTGGGTGCGGTTCACGAACATCAAATCAGCGCCGTGCCAGCCCTTGAGACGAGCGGCCGTCATGCGAATCATTTCGCCAGCGCCGATCAACACCACGCGGGTCTGATCATGCTTTTGAAACGCCTGGCGCAGCTCCTGAGCGGCGACTTCGGCGACGGAAGAAGGCAAGCGCGAATAATCGACCTGTTTGCGCACTCGCCTGGACAGTTTCAAAGCCGCATCACCCAGCAAACCCAACACACCACCACATTCGCCGATTTCGCGAGCGTGATTCATCGAGTTACGGAACTGCCCAACAATCTGCTCGTCGCCAAAGACCACTGAATCCAAACCACAAATCACCGAAAATAGGTGCTTGGCTACGGCTTCACCATTTAGCGCATAGCCCGCAGAGTGCATCATGTCGCGATCAGCTTCACAATCAGGGAAAAGCAGTCTGCTTGCCTCCTTTAGCACCTGATCAGCGGACCTGAGCGAGGAGCAATGCCAGTAAAGCTCCACTCGGTTACAGGTCTGTAGGGTGATGAATTCATCCAAGCCTAGGGCCCTTCCCAAAGCGCTAATAGCCTGAAATGCCTCAACCACCCTACCCATTTCCTCGGCGGTGGCGCGACGATGACTGATTCCGATGAGACCAAATTTTTCCATGGTGGCTTTGTCTTTGCCCCAGAAATAACCCGGCTTGTCAGACTTCCGTCACAGTCCCGTCACCACCCGTAGGAAAATATTTAGAAACTATGAATCTTGTGGATTTAGCACCACTTTATGGGCTTCGCAGCGGTCCAAAAGCTGGATTCCATGTTCGAACTGACTCAGCGGCAACTGGTGAGTAACGATGTGATCCAAATTCAAACCTTGGGCCAGCAATTCCAGCATCAGATCCCAAGTGGAGAACATGCGCCTCCCCAGTACACCCTGCAAACGCAGGCCTTTGAAAATCACCCGCTCGGTGAAGGCTTGCACCATCAAATCGCGGCAATTCGGGATCCCTAGCAAAATCATTTCACCACCTGGGTAAAGCACGTCCAAGCCAACGTTAATGGCTGGCACTGCACCGCTCATCTCGAGCACCACGTCGACGCCGCCACCAGTCAGGTCGCGCACTTGTTCAGGGAAATTGCCGTCTGAAGTTGGGTCCAGTATGTGAATCGGCGTTTCCGAATCCAATCCGGCCGCCCATTTTCGAGCCCGCTGCAAATGCCCAGGTGCGACCTCTGAAATGGTCAAAGAGGCGGCTCCTTGGAATTGCACCACCGCCGCCGCCATCGCACCGATGGCACCGTTGCCCGACACCAGCACGTGACGTCCGGCAATGCCTTGGGCGGCTTGCACGGTGTGAACGGCGTTGCCGAGGGCGTCAAGCATCGCGCCAATATGGGTCGGCACCACTTCGGGGTCCAAGCGCACCAAGTTGCTGGCCGGAACCACCACCCACTCGGCAAAGCAACCCGGCCGCTGCAATCCGGCAATGGAAGTATGTTCACAAATGTGAAAATCACCGCGCAAACAAGCGCGACATTTGCCACAAACAATGTGCATTTCCGCCGAAACATACTCACTCGCATGCCAGCCGACGACGTCGGCACCGATTTCGGCGATGTGGCCGCAGAACTCGTGGCCAATGATGGTCGGCGGTTTGACCAGATGACTGATCGAGTCATCCCAGTGGTAAATGTGCCGGTCCGTGCCGCAAATTGCGGTTTGCGCCACTTTGACCAGGACTTCGCCTGGGCCGGGTGTAGGAACCGGCGCATCCTCGGTGTAGGAAACTGCGCCGGCTTCGGGCCGAACCATCTGGATCGCTCGCATGGGGGCCAATTCTAAGCGCCTCAGCCCTCAAAAGCACGGTCATGAAATAGCGGCGTCGGGGTGGCCCCTATCGCCAGCGCCATGCCGATGGCAGCGCCACTGACCACCATTGAGCTGCCACCCCACGAAATCATCGGCAATGGCAGGCCGGTGGTTGGCCAAGCGCCGCTGGAAACGCCCACGTTGATGCATAAATGCACCGCAAAATGCACCCCCACACCGGCGATCACCAAGCGCGTGAACGGATCTCGGTAGCGCATGGCCCGGCCCAGGGCGACGATGGGCAAAAGCGCGTACAACAGCAAAAAACCGACCGAGCCAATCAATCCAAACTCTTCTGCGATGACCGGAAAAATGAAGTCGTTGTGACGTTCAGGCAATCGATCGAGGCGGTTCTCCGGACCCTGACCCCAACCAAATCCGTTCATGCCTCCAGAGCCAATTGCAAGTTTGGCATGCCACAAGTGAAAACCTGCGTCAGCGATTTCTTCTTCAGTGAGCTGATCTTGGTTCCACCAAGTTTGGATCCGTTCGCGCTGGTAGTTTTCGATACTCAAGTAAGCGAAAGGCGCCAGCAAGACCGGCAGGATGAACAGCCAGCGCAGCGTTTTCCAAGGCGTGCCCGCTAGCCAGGCCATGGCTAAAAAAAGCGGCGCGGTAGTAAGGGCGGTTCCCAGATCGGGCTCCACCAAAATCAAGGCGGCGGGAATGGCGACGATTAAGCCGGGCTTGAATAAATCAGTCAAACGCCGCGGCCGTGGGTGATCGGCAAACCACTTGGCAAGCACTAACAACAGGGCAATTTTGGTGAACTCACTGGGCTGTAGCTTGAAACTTCCGCCGAGGCGAATCCAGCGCCGCGCATAATTAGTGGAATCCCCGGTGACCAACACAACGATTAAAAAAAACAGACAGCCGACATAAGCCGGCCAAGCCCAACTACGCCAAAATTTTGCCGGTAAGGACGCGGCAACCAAACCCACAAAACCAGCCGCAGCCATGCGAATCAAATGACCCGACGGAATTTCACGTGCCCCGGCTACGCTCCATTGCATGATCAAGCCGAAACCAAGTATGGCCAAAGCCACTGGAATCAAAGGCCAATCCGTGCGGCGCAAGTAGCGCCAAACCCGTCGGGGCAGGGCGACGTCGCGCCTCATTAATCAGAGCCGGAAAGATCCACCAAAAATGGCGACGCAACATTGGCCGCGTTGTGTTCCCATCCCAAACTCACTGACGAGTCGCCGCTTTTGAGCGGATCATAGATTAAAGTAAAACTTAAGGTTTGGCCGGGTGATATCGTCCAGGAATCCAAGCGGTCCGCAGCCGCGACGCGCATTTCATTGGCTATATAAGGTTCAAAGTTGAGCCTAATTTTATTCGTACCGCCAAAGCAGGTATGGCAATAACTCAACAATGTGCCCTTGATTGCGCAATCCGTTTCATCCTGACAACTCCCCCACGCAGAGGACGACGCACATTCGTCAAAAGGCGGGCAATAATTATGGGTATGGTCGGCGTTGAACAAATGACCGGTTTCGTGGGCCACCACGATAAAGTCCCAGTTGAACGGCGAAGGATTGAAGGGGAAATTACTCCAATTCAAATTACCTTGAACAAAAGTGCTCACCGAATAAGCCCAGCGTGGATCACCCACTTCATTCAAATACGAGACGCCGCCCGAATTGAGGCCTGAGCACAATAAGTGCGCAGCTTCAGCGTTTACCGGCCAATGGTTCAACCAAGTGTCGCGGAATTCTTCCAGCAATTGCAGAGCGTCGCCGCCGCTATCTGGAGTCAGCCAGGGATCATCGGACGTGGTGTATAAAGCCAGGTATGCCAATGACAGTCGGGTTTGCACCTGGGATTGAAACTGGTGCCCCACCGCGGCAATGAGTTGCGTTGCGTAGGTGGTGGCTGCTGCCTGATCACCAGCAAACTTGACTCCGAGGTAATCGTAATCCGATTCCAAGGCCATCCGGCATAGTACGTTTTGGGCGGTGGAGGCGGAGTGGCGATTATTATTTTGACGCGTTGATTGATGCGGCGTGTTGCCAGAGCCCAAATCACCTTCTGCCATGTTTTGGCTAGCGAGTAAGGTTTGACAGCTATGCTCGCCAGGTTGGGCATAACCGCTACGTATTAATTCACGTTCACGAATAAGACGCGCATTAGGTTGACTCCAACTTTGTTGCAAGGTTGGCTCGGCAATCAAATGGTAAATCGATTCAGGTGTTTGCACCCAGCCTTGGCAACCGTAGCTGGAGAAGGATAAAAACACGTTGGAATCGGGACTGCCGACCACCCGCCCAGACCAAGCGCTGAAGTCGGATTGGACCTGATTTAATAAATCCGCTTGGTGAACGCCGTCGACCAACAACATGGCATCGGCGGCCCAGGGATTGGCAACTCGCTTTAGGATTAGGCTGACCGATTCGGATTCTGGCAAAGCAAACTGGGATAGCTGCAGAAATTCACTTTTGCTATCGGCCAAGATTTGCAGCGCGTTAGGGTCTGGTCGCAAACTCAAACCAAAAACTGGATCACTGGCAAGGAGTTTGAATGGTTGTAATCCGGCCAAATCAGAATCCGATTGCGGACCAGTCGGGGCGACGTAATTCGATTCAAATTCGAGGGAAAAATCACGTACATCCATATCCGCGGTAGCGGCAAATGTGGCCGGGCTTAATTCAAATGCTTCGGTGCCCTGGTTGCGGATGCTAATTGAAATTTCATCGCCTGCGCTAAGTCCAGAAATTTGCGTGCCATTCGCCGTGTTTTGGCTGTCCATGGTGACATTCAAATGTGAACCTGGCACCGTGCTGCCGCCGCCTCCGCTGCCACCGCCGCCTCCTCCACAAGCCACTAGCAGGGTAAGAATGACCGCGCAAATCGCGACGGCAAGCAGTGGATGGCGTGGTGGCAACATGATTTAGTTTTCAGCCTGATCGAAAAAGGCTCTGGCCTCCTGAGATTCCAGGAAACGGTAGAGAATTAGGTTAGCAATTTCGCCGCCGTGAAGTTCGACGTTCTCGCACAGGATTGCGAAGGAATAGCGCGGTTTATCCCAGGGGAAGTAGCCTACGAACCAACCGTGGTTAGGTGTGGTTTTTCCGGTTTGTGCGGTTCCAGTCTTGCCGGCAACTTTGAACTGATCCAACGGATAGCGTACATCGTGAGCGGTGCCGCGCGGATTTTCCGTCACCGCACGCATGGCCTTCATCAGCAATCGCTGGACACCCGGATCCAACGGGACGTCGGCAGCTGGCGGCACGGCTGGGGCGCCACCGGCACTGCGCACGACCAAGCGCGGCGTCAGCAGGTCGCCCGTTGCTAGCCAGCCATAAAAGCGTGCCATCTGCAGCGGACTTGCCTGAACCGAGACCTGGCCGATTCCAAAATGCGCCATGGTAAAAGCATGAAAATCTGCGCGCCGGCTCTTTAGAAAGTTCGCATTGTTTTCCAGAAACCGGTTTGGGCCAGATGCCAAATAGCGCCAGCCATCGTCGTAATCACCCTCACGTAACTCTGGTTCTAATTGGATGGTATTAACCGGTACCAATTCAATTCCGGTTGGCGACCCAAACCCTAACTGACGTGACAGCTTCCACAACCGTTCCCAACCGATTTCAGTGGCCAATGTATAGAAATAGGTATTGCACGACAACATGATTGCATCGTGCATATTCATTTCCGCTGCAGCGTGGTTCATACACAGTAATGGCTTGACGTTTGGACCTGGCCGCACGCCTCGCGGCATGAATTGATTGGGGCAATAAATGATTCGGTTCCAAGCGTTGGCGTCGTGAGCAAGCGCTTCTGTGGCAACTACTAGCTTGAAAGTGGATCCTGGGTATGGCGCTTGATAACCCAAAAAGCCACCGCCCAATGCGCGTTGCCGGAATACGTTGTTGCCACGATCGTCTTGTAATTCACCAATTTGCTCACCCAACTGATTGCGGTCATAAGTCGGCCATGTAGCAAGCAACGGCACAGTCCCGTCCTTCAAATCGAGTAACGCAAAACCAACTCGCGGCTCTTGCAAATAAGGACGTGCATGAGCCCGCTTAGGCTCCAAATTTTCGCGCACCGTCCGATAAGCCGACGGAATCGCCCGTTCGGCTGCACGCAATAACGGCAAACTCAAACTTAATTGCACATCACGGCCATTGATGGGCGGGGCAAATTCCAATTCTTGCGCCTGGCCTTCCTCCTCACCGCCTGCCAACAATCGTAAATAGCCGCGCTCGCCCCGCAAAATATTCTCAAAGCTGCCTTCTATGCCGTCCAATCCTCTGGTTTCCCCCGGACGCATTAGCACGCGCAAAAATTCATCGCGCAGAGCTCGGTATTGCGCCTCCTGGTCTGGGGTTCGAAACAGCAGCCGACCTAATTCAACCAACTGCTCTTTCTTTTCTAAGTACTCTTCCAAATCGCCCTCAGCAGCGATGCGCACGTTGCCCACCAATTGCGGCGCCATTCCGGACGGATAAACTCGATCCGAGGTGGTTTGGATATAAAGACCTTGATAGCCACTGGGGTCTAGACCGAGTAGATCGACGACCTCAAATTCAACTCCGCGTACCAGGCGCACCACCCGATCACGATGCACCCGGGCGGTCAAATCACGTCGCACTCCGGCTAGGTCTTCGGGCAACAACATTTCAACCTGGCCTAACAACATGCCCAGCTCCAGGACCGATGCACTGCTGCCAGGTCGTGATTGCAAAATGCGCTGCAACTCCATCGTCTCGCCCGACCAGCGCCAGCGCTGGGCCAATTCCTCCAACGCAAAATGGCGCTCCACTTGCAACTCAACCGGCACCTCATCTTGGAACAGAGTGCGGATTTTCCATGGGTCGACTTGCAGGGCATTACTAGCCGCCACTCGCACTGCCTGCTGGCGGATGCGCAACTCTAATTTTTCGCGTTCCAGCTCTAATTGATCTAGCAGCGGCAACTTCAGCCGAGATTGAATTTCTAATTGCAATGTGTAGAAACGATGCCGCGACTGCTGCAACTCGAGCAAAAAATTAGGCCATGCTGACGGGAAGGCGTCGCCGAAGGGCTGTGTGCTATTAGAGACCGCCCACTGCTCCAACAACTCGCGTTGCGACGATTTCAGCCCGCCCACTTTGCGCAAGTAATACTGCACATCGCCACGACTGCGGCTGTTGAGACCGGCCAAATCCTGTGGCGTCCATTGCATCACGCGCGCGCCTAAGCGTTCGCCATCTAGCAAACATTCAGCCAACCCCTTGCAGGGTTCGGTCATCAAATGCAGAACTTCGAAAAGTTGGCCGATTAATTGGCCACGGCGAAACGCCCGGTATTCAAAAAACAAATCAAAAGAACGGCGATCCTGCGCCAGCACATTGCCATCACGATCCAAAATGCGCCCTCGTTCTGCTGGCAAGGTGCGTTTTTCTAAGCGCGAACGGCGCGCCCGCTCGGCCCAGGTGTCGTGCTCCACCACCTGCAATTGCACCATGCGCCCGATCAGCACAGCCAGCACAGCCAGCAGTACCCAAATCACGGTCAGCATTCGATTGCTTCTCATACCTGTCGGCGCGAATGACTTGGGCCCGGACGTTTTAAGGTGGCCCAAATCAAGCCCACCCAGAGTATGCGCCAGGCGAACGAGTTCCAAGGAATCTGTAATCCCAGGCGTTGGGCATCGAGGGCATCCAGGAGCGTGGGCGGCAAACTGGAAAGCAGGCCGATGCCGAACCGTAGCATGAAATGTTCGTCGGTAAAGCGCCGCTGGACGCGTTCGCGGACGATTAAAGCGGCACCTAAGCCAGCCCAACAACTAAATACCGACGCCGCACTAACCGACGCGCGGAGCATGCCGAGCAAAGCCACGAAGCGCACGCCGTAGCCGATGCGGTCGCCGTGAAAAAGCGGCAAAGCCATCAAGGTGAAAAGCAGCCATGGGTCTGGAATAGCCAAACCCGCTGGCAGACTGCGCAAAGCAGGGGTCAAAATGGTGATCAGAATGGCCACCGGAATCAAGATGCGCCAGCGCGGATACTTCATTCCGCATCTGCCTCGCCTTCCGGCGGCAGCGGTACCCGAGTAAGGGCCCAGAACTTGTCCCCCGGCACCGGAGCGACGGCGTCGACCGAACCCAAGGGCAAGCCACGTGGCACGGTGGAATCACCGCGTGAGTACAGCTGGATTGGATCGGGATCAACCACTCCAAGGTCACTCAAACGCAAAGCCTCGTTATGCCATGCCTGCGGCGGGAGCAAAGAACACCACAACAAATTTCCGCGCTGGGCCACGACTTTGCCCAACACCGTCTGCTCGTTCAATACCACCGACGGAATCCCATCATGCAGAGTCCGCAGGCCACAAAGTTGGGCGCCAAATACACCATCAACCCGGAGTGCCAAATGAGCGGTGCTGAAATCAATTTGCGGTTCAGCCACCGTAGATTCGGCGATGGCTCCTGCGGGAACAAATACTCGGCCCTCGGCCCCGGCTGGCAGAGCAAAATCCACCTGCCAAAAACCTGCGCCGCGCAGCACGTCGCCAGCAAATTGGGCTAGACCTAATCTCAAACCTAGTTGTGCCAATCCGGGTAGATCATCGGCGCCAGCCCGCCACTGCACCGGTGCAGCATCTTTGGGATCGGCGCGGTTTTCAATCCATCGCAACAGTGGTGAACCTTCATTGCCACGCCCCTCAACCACCGCGCGCAGCGGTGTGGAGCCATCGGCGCTTTGTAGTAAAACACTGGTCGGAACGGCCGCTGACGAGGCCAGCTGCACCACCGCCGAATACTGCTTCACCTCCACCAATCGCCCTAACCAAGTGCGCCCGAAGATGACCGGCATGTCCACCGCTAGGCCGTAGTTGGCGCCTGCAGCCAAAATGAGCTTGTGCTCAAGGCGACGATGTTCGAACACCGGAATTTCTAACCAAGCCACTCCCGCCACTGGTTGCGGCTGCCCCTGTTGGCGCTCAACCTCAATAAACTCACTGGTAGCACCACCGCTTTCGTCAGCAGGCCGACGTGGATCTACGCGGTCGACCACTCGCCCGGCAAGCGGCATGGTGATCGCCGCAACCGGCGCCACGCAAACATTTCCTAAGGTTTGCAACGGCTTCCACGGCAACCAACTTTGCAAGATCAACGCCGCAAGCAACAACCCCAATAGCAGGGAACGACGATGGCGCTCTGCAAGGGGCAGCAGAAACACTGCTACAAATCATCTCCCTCGGAGAGGAAGGTAGCGTACAGATCCAGGTCTTCGAGGAAGCGCGCAGTACCACGAGCCACTGCGGTCAGTGGGTCCTTGTCGATACGGCAGGGCAAACCAGTGTTCTCGGTAATAAAACGATCGAAACCCGGCAGCAAAGCGCCACCGCCGACGACCACAATTCCAGAATCAAGCAAATCGGCACCGATTTCCGGCGGCGCTGCTTCCAAGCAATCCAACACCGAGCGCAAAATACCGCGCAAGGTGTCTTGCAAAGCGTCGCGAATTTCCTCTGAATGGATCACTGCTTTACGCGGCATCAGGTTCAAGGTATCGCGACCAGCGATTTCCATCGACTTCTCTTGGTCCAGCGCATAAGCGGAACCGATCGTCTTTTTCATCGTCTCAGCGGTTTGCGGACCGATTTGCAAGTTATGGTTCTTGCGCACGAAGTTCAAAATGGCCTCGTCCAAATCGTCGCCAGCCACTTTGACCGATTTTACCACCACTGGGCCACCCAGCGCGAGCACGGCAACTTCGGTAGTACCACCACCGATGTCTACGATCATGGAACCTTGAGCTTCAGTAATCGGCAGATCTACACCTAGTCCGGCAGCCATCGGTTCATCGACCAGATAAACCTTGCGCGCACCTGCCCGTTCAGCAGAGTTAATCACTGCGCGCCGTTCCACCGTCGTAATGCCCGACGGAACCGCAATCACAACCCGCGGCCGCACCATCGAACGACCTTCATTTGCTTTACGCAAAAAGTAGCGCAGCAGCTTTTCCGTAACCTCAAAATCGGCGATCACTCCGCCCTTCAAGGGACGGATGGCTTCGATATTCTTCGGCGTTTTGCCGAGCATGGCGTAAGCCTCGAGGCCTACCCCCATACCATCCAAAATGACCTCGTTGGTTCCTTTATAGACAGCAACTACCGAGGGCTCATTAAGAATGATCCCGCGCTCTCGCGAAGCGATAAGCGTGTTGGCAGTGCCGAGGTCTATGCCGAGGTCCTCTGAAAGTGAGAACCTTCCAAAAATCCGGTTCAACAAGGTTGTGTCCGCTGAGGAGGAATGGCCGAAGCCGCCTGCAGTATAGAGGGACGCGTGCCCAGAAAAAAGAGAACAGCCGCTGCCAAATGGCAACGGCTGTTTTTTTCCAACTAAGAATGACTATTCGGCAGAGTTCTGTGCTGCAGCGTACTTGTCGCCAAAGAACATTCCTTCCCCGTAGTGTACCCCCCGGGCGTAGTCAAACATCAGCAGAGCGACAACCAACATGAGGCCGGTCACAACAGCGACCACACTCTCTACAGGAGGACCAGGCTTAATTTCCTTTGGCTCTTTTTCGGCCTTGGCTGCCTTTACCTTCTTTTCCTTAGCCGGCTTGGCTGCCTTTCTTTTGCGTTTTGCTGCCATGATGAACTCCGGATTTAAGGATTAGAGACGGGTGACGACGGCGTCGCCAGCAGTGATGTCGCCTTTACCAGCCATGCTGATGGTGGCGGCGCACTGATGGGTGTTTACCGTTTCGACGTGGATTTTGCCTTTGTAGACCTTGCCGTTGTAAACGTCGAAGGTATGGCCAGGCTTAACGCCATCGTTCTTGCCTAAGTTGACAACAACAACAGTAGTTCCGTGGGTGCTATCTACGTTGGTAACGCGACCGGAAAGGTCAGGCTGATCGTTCAAGTTATTGAGATCGATCTTGTAGAGCTTGGCAACCTCTTGCAGTTTGGCGTCCTTGGACTCAGCCAACTCGCGGCTGCGGCCCAAAGCAATCTGCAATTCGTCGCGCTCACGGGTGACGGCGTCGGCAGTGCGCACAGCGCCTTCACGTTCAGCAACGGCCCCATCGCGCTCATCCAAAGCACTATCGCGCTCGGAGCGCAAGTTGGTGGCTTGCTGGTTCAATTCAGCAATGCGCGATTCCTGCTGACGGTTGGTGCTGCCCAAATCGCCGAGCTTGCCATCAATGCTGGTCAAGCGCTCGCGTAGATCGGCGTTCTGCTCGCGCTCAGTTTTGAGCTCGTCCTCAAGGGCGGATTTTTCGCTAACCAGCTGAGCTTTGTCAGCGGCTACACGATCTTTCTCGCCAGCGAGTGCGGTGTTGGCAGTGCGAAGTTCGCCAATAGTGGTTTCCGATACTTTGTTGGCGTCATCGAGCTGCGTTTGAAGACTTTCAGCGGTGACTCGGTATTCCGAGCCAGTCTGAATCAAAGTTGCAGCCGCACCGACAAAAATGGCGGACAAAACAAGGTTTAGGACAATGAAGACCTTACCGATGGGACTCATCGAAGTCGTTCCTACGTGAGGGTTTCAGGGGGGGGAAGGAAGCTAGGCCTGCTGGCAAAGCTACGAAGTCCACTTAGTAGACACGTGAACCGGGCTGGTTTCGCGGTCTCTGTGAAGCGAAAGCCTATCGACGGCCTGGGTGAGGGTCAAGCACTGCTATTTGCCTTTCGCTTGACCAGCCAAATCCGCAGTCGACTTGCGACCGCTCCAAGCAGCGTTAACCAAGCGGCCAACGGCGCAACCAACCACCCCCACTTTAGATAAGGCGTACTCCATGTGGGAGAAATTCGCCCTAAATCGGCGATGAAATAGCCTTCTTTTCCGCGCGGCAAAGCACCGAGCAAGCGCCCAGCACTGTCAAATAGCCCACTGATTCCAGTGTTGGCGACCCGAAAAACCGGCCGACCGGATTCTCGCACCCTAAATTTGGTCGCGGCAACCATCTGATCCATCTCTTCACTGAGGCCGTACCAATTTTCATTGGAGAGCACCAAAAATGCCTCAGCGCCTGCCTTCGCTTGGTCCCGAAAAGGCTTTTCAAAGACATTTTCCCAGCAAACCGCTCCACCCAAAACCATGCCCTTAAATTTCAACGGCCCGACGTCGTCGGTTTGCACAAAATTTGGGTTGAGCCCGCTAGCCTGATAAATCGCATTACCGACGCCGTCGCCACCGGGGAAATTGCCACGGAAAGGCAAGTTTTCGCCGAAGGGAACCAGCTTAGTTTTAGAAAAATGGTCAATCAGCGTGCCGCTGTCGTCGAAAGCCAAAAATTCCGACGCGCGCGGGCTCCATTCCGGCCCTTCCAGCTTGGGCACGCCTAGGTAGTAATGGGCCCCTGCAATGAAAGTGCGGTTACAGCCGACCCCGCCAAGCAAACGGCTGATTTCGGCGGCGGCCAGCATGCGCAAACGCTCATTTTCGATTTGATCTGGTGCCTTGTGCCGCCAAGGCCGACGCATAAAGCCCTCGGCACCGTGCTCCCCCACAGGAGGCACTACCGGTAGCGGGAACATGGTTTCACCCCATACCACCAGCTCAACGCTGGGATATTTCAGCAGCACCTCGACGGTTGGGATTGCTTGGCGGAGGAAAACCTCTTTGGCTGAATAACTGCGCAGAGTTTTAACGTCGTCACCGTGTTTTTCAGAGATGGACAAATTGCCCTGAATGCCTAAGGCACGCACCGTAGAGACCGTGGGCGCGGGTGGTGCAGCCATCACAATGGCCACCAAGGTCATTACCGGGGCGGGCAGCAGCTCCCATCGTGAATTGCGTTTAAACAGGGCGTAGGCAAAGGCTCCCCAAAGCGCAACCAGCAATCCCAAACCCTGTTCTCCGAAAACCGACACCCATTGCAGCGCCACCGGACGGTCAGCGAGACCTAAAGCAAGCGAACCCCATGGCACGCCACCCATAGGGAAATGGAAGCGGAAAAATTCGGCTGCCACTACAGCTAGCGCTGCACTGATGGAAACCGGGACGTGGCGGCGCAATCCGTAGTAAAGCCAGCGTTCGACCAGCCACCAACCACCCAAAATCAGGCCGACGGCGATCGGGGCGAAGGGGTTTACGAATTCGCTCAGAAAGGAAAAGAACAGGACCACGTGCGCGACCCCGCCCATAAAGTCGCCGAGGCGGCCGCCGCCTTTCTCCCAGTACCAAATGCGGAGCGGAATCGCCAATAAGGCTAGCTCAGGCAACCACCAACCGGGCAGTGCTCCCGCGCGGACAAGCGCGGCAGCTAAGGGCAATAACAGCAAGCCGTATTTCAAAGTCTTAGAAATTTGACTGCGTCACCCGCGGCAATTTCACTGTGCGGCGGCACTTTCATCAAAACTCGAGTTCCAGCCAGACTGGTCCAATCCCCTGAACCCGCTTCCTGACGGGGTTTCACTACAGCCTGCCCTTGTTCATTCGCCTGCACCGCGGCAAGGATATAGCGAACTCGCGCTTTTGCTCGGGCCGCCCCACCCGCGATTCCCGCTTCTAATTGCGGTCCGGTGCCTGGTGTTGCTCCAGCGAGAGTTGCCAACAAGGGTCGGGCAAGTAACTCGAAAACCACCAAGGCAGAAACTGGGTTGCCGGGCAAGCCCAGAGCCCAGGTTTGGTCGTCGGCTTGGCCTGCCCAGACGGGCTTTCCTGGTTGCACGCTCACGCCGTGAAAAAGTTTTTCGAATCCAGCCGCCTGGAATACGTCGGGCAGGTGATCTTTGCTGCCCATGCTGACGCCGCCGATCGTGATCACCAGATCCGCCTGGCGACGGGCTTCTTGTACGGCTTCGAGCAGGGCTTCGGGTTGGTCGAGCACGTGATGTTCCATTACCACTTCCGCGCCAGCAGATTTTGCCTGCAAACAAGTGGCGAGACGATTGGAATCCCGCACTTGGTGCGGTTGCGGGCGCTGGGTCCACGGCACAACTTCATCGCCGGTGGACAAAATGGCGACTGTGGGCAGTGAATAAACCTGTAAAGGATCCGCCCCACACCCAGCTACGGCGGCCAGATCGGTGGCTTGCAGGCGATGGCCTCGGCCCAGCAATTGACGACCCGCAGCCCCCATTTCACCGGCATTGCGTACGTGTTGACCAGGAATGCAAGGTTGTTGGATTTGCAGCATACCGCCAGTCACCGTAGTTAGCTCTACTGGGATGACGGCGTCGGCGCCATCAGGGACGGTACCGCCGGTCATTACGGCGACGGCTTCCCCGGCCTGCAAACTGGGAATGTTTGCGGTCCCAGCGAATACTACTCCGAGCAATTTACGTGGCGC